>NZ_JABDWM010000017.1:0-175992 GCF_019685295.1 Rhizobium sp. NLR22b | reverse complement strand
CGTCCGGAATGAAATATCGCGGGGTGGAGCAGCCCGGTAGCTCGTCAGGCTCATAACCTGAAGGCCGCAGGTTCAAATCCTGCCCCCGCAACCAATCTTCCCAAAAAGCCCGCCTCGTGCGGGCTTTCTGTGTTTCCGGGAAACGTCAAAGCATGCGTTCAGCGAACGGCGCCGGAGTCCGCTCTCTCACGTTCAGCTCGTTGCGGGCCAGGAATTCCGCGGGCCGGATCGTCTGCAATGCATTTGCTGCTTCCCTGAAATAGGGGAGCGTTTGCCAGAGCGTGCGGTCGCCGACGATGTAGAAACGACGCTTGGCGCGCGTCAGCGCCACGTTCAACAGGTTTGGCTTGGATGCGGCCCAGCCGGCCGCTCCGCGATGCTCGGCATCGGCGCCGAGGACCATGAAAACGATATCTTCTTCCTTGCCCTGGAAGGTGTGAACCGTGCCGACCCGTTCCTGAAGCCATTTCTGCAGTTTCGCTGGAGATCCGCGCGCATATCCGTCTTGGTCGATCCAGACCGCATGGAAAAGAGCCCGTCTCAAACTGGTCTTGATCTCCTTGAACGGGGAGATGAGGTAGATGTCCGGCAATGCACCGTCTCGGCGATAAGTCGAGGCGAGGAGGTCGACGATGAAGTCGGTCTGCTCGGCAACGGCCTGTTTGCCCGATACCTTGCCCTTGATGTCGATCCAGGCGCTGTCGCCATAAAAGGGCGATGCGTCGCCGGCCGGTCGGCGCTCGTGCAGCCCGAAGATCATCTTGTTCTGATAGGCGATCTGATTGGCAAGGCTGAACATCGGATCGATGCAGCGTCGATGCACCCTGAGTGGGCTGCCGATCCAGAGCCGATCTGCCTCTTCGCCCTGAAGCGTCGTTCCGTAGCGATTGGCGGCATCGGCCAGCATCTGCACCGACGCCCTGTTCGGCGAATATTGACCTGCCGCCGTGTGGGGTGAAAGAGCCGAGGCGCCTGAAATCAGCGCGCTCGGAAGCGTGAAAACCGGTTCGATCTGCAAGGGATCGCCGATCACCATGACGCGGCGCGCCCGCAACAAAGCCCCGACCGCCGCCTGCGGCACCGCTTGGCCGGCTTCATCGATGAAGACCCAGCCGATCGAGCCGGGCTTGAGGCCGCGGAACTGCTTGGCAAAGGACGCGAACGTCGTGGAGACGATCGGAACGATCATGAAAAGGCTCTGCCAGATCGATGCGATGTGTTTGTCATCGACGGGATTGTTGTTGGAAAGCAGCTTGGTGATGGCAACGATATTTCCGCCAAAACCTCCGCCCTTCCTGCCGACATCGGCCAACCAAGCTTCATGCAGCGTCAGCGCTGCTTCCAGCAATGCCGAACGCAGAGCCGCCAGTTCGTCCTGATGCCAGAGACCGTCGATCTGCACCTGATCCTTATCGAGATCGGTGAGACGCTCCGGTGCGGTGGGACGATCGAGAATTTCCCCCAGCCGCTCGAGTTCCTCCTTTTTCGCAGACCAGATTTTTCGTCGTGACCGCAGGGACCGTTCGGCCCGGTCATGCGCTCGCAAAGCCAGTTCCAGCGCGGGTCTTTCGGTTTTTGCAAGCCGATCTTCGCATTCGGCCAGCGCTTTACGCAGTTCCAGCTGCTTCCGCGCATTGCCGATGACGTCTTGCCGATGCTGCCGGGCCGGGTTGGTCGAGAGCACCCTCTTCCATCGTGCAGGGGCGCTGCGGTCGAGCAACTGTTGCTCCTCCTTCAGATAAGCCAAACCGTCGGCGATGCGGCGCATTTCGGTCGCCAGCATCTCGCATCGGTTCTGCGCATGCAAAACTTCGTCCGCGGCGGCGGCCACCCTCTCAAGCGCCTCGCGGCAGAATGCATCCTGCGAAACGGGTGCTATTTCATCGCGGAGATCGGCATAACGCGCATATTGGCCGATCTTTTCGCGAACCATCTCGTCGGCGGCATGAAAAGCCGATGCCGCTTCGGCAAAGCTTGGCCCCTCATAGCTCTTCAACCATTCCCAGATGGTCTGCGGCTTTGCGGCGCCCGACCAGCCGGGCTTCGGCCTTTCGGCGATTTCCATGAAGGCGAAACGTTCCTTGAAGGCTCGGCGGTTTCTGGAGTTGCCGAGCGCACAGGCGATCAACCCCCACGGGCGATCGCCGTCGGAGAGCTTGATGACTGCTCCATTGTCTTTCTGGCAGGCGATCTTGTGCGCGACCGTCTGCAGATATTGAAATGAAGATGTCCTTGCGATCGAGCTCTGCTTGGGAAGGTCGCGCGAAATATTCTCCACGGCGGCATTGTTGGAGGAGGCGACGACCATTTCGAACCCGGCAAGAGCCGGGATCAGCGCGGATATGGAGGCGGTGCTCCGATCCGCAAAACCGACACGGCGCAGCGTTCCGTCAAAGGCGTCGCGCGCCATCGTCAAGGAGGAGAGCACCCGGGCGCGCCGAACGATATTGTCGGCGAACATGTCCCGAAGCAGGGTCGTCTTTCCGGTGCCCGGCGGGCCGTTGACTGAGAACAATCCCGTTTCCGACAGGCCGCCGATCGCCGAATTGATCGCGAACTGTTGCATGAGGCTCATTGCAAGGTGAGGCTCGCTCAGCCAGCGTCCACGGTTGAGATTGCCGGGATGCAGCGCCCGAATGATCGACCGGCGCCCTTCCTCCGAATAAAGGTCGACCCGATTTTCACCTGCCGGCGGGTTGAGGTACCGCCGGAGCGGCTCCGGGATATTGCCCTGCTTGACGCAGATCATCGCCCGTTCGATATCCTCGATGAAGAAGCTGTTCAGAATGCCAATGTCTTCATCAAGGCTTGCACTTTCGTCTTCCTCGTCGGCATTGGATGCATGGTCCTCCTGTTGAGGCGGCAACGAGATCAGCTCGGGTCTTTCCGCCCTGTCGCGGTAGCGGATTTCAACGGCGGCGATGGGCTTTTCCTGGCGCGAGGCAAAACCCGCCCAATCGCAGAGCAATTCGTGCAGCGCCAGGATTTCGACGGCATCGATCGGCTGATCGGCGGCAGCCTCGAAGGATGAAGATCCCAGCTGTCGCTGCGCCTGAAAGTTCTGAAGTAACTCCGACAGCTGCCGCTTGCCGTCTGCAAATGCCTCATGGCTGAGCGAGGAGAGACCGGTTTTCCGTACCCGTCCGAGGGCCCACGGAAGCGTCGAGACGGAAAATGTTTCGAACATCGGCTGTCCGAGCGGAGTAAGCTGCAGGCTGGCAAAGCAGGTATCGCCATCGAGATCGCCGCGTTCGGCATCCTCATACTCGGCAATGTCGACCGCAGCGCTGTCGAAGTGCCTGCGGATCTCGGCAATCTCGGATTTGCTGAAAACGCCGAGGAACAGGGTAAAGCCGGTGATCTGCTTCTCCTCGGGTATGACAGGACGGCTGAGTGCAGCGCTGTCCTGCAAGAGCGTCTCTGCATGTAGCCAGAAAACGGTCCGTCCTTCGCCGGAGACAAGGCGACTGGAGAGATCATAAGGTATGAAAAACTCGATTTTATGCCAGAAATCGAGAATGGCCAGAAGCCGTTCCCGTTCCGCCCTGTCCGCATCAATCTGCATGACGTCTCACTGAGGAGTGCAAAATAGGCTCACGCCTCTTTTAGCAGCGATTGCAGCTCAAAATCAAAGAGCATGGTGATGATGCGCCCGGTCGGGTGCATTTCAACAGCCGCGCAAGCGTGCCAGTGCAGACGCGGCCGCCTTTCTTCACCTTGCAGGCGCCCCCTGTTCCAGCCCACGAGGGTCTCCGGCACGATATCAGCCCTGCGATGCAGCCGGAATGCGAGGCTTCTGCCAGGCATCACCGGGTTGAGCGCCAACTTGCGAGCGTTTCGCTTGTCTCGTAATCTTCAGGGGCAGATCGCAAAAATATTACAATTTGTACTGAAACATTACATCCACTGAATTATCTATAGTGGGGGCAAATATAAGCTCGAAGTATAAGGATGGATAAAAATACAACCGATACGCAGTATCTTATTGTTTCTCGCTCCCTAAAACTAATCACTTTGGGCCATTTCCTTCCTTCTCAATCCGTATTAACATAATTAAGAAATGTCTAAAGAAGAAGGCGATGTCACAATAGGACCGGCATTTCATACTATCTTATACCTGCCATCGCTTCATGTTTGAGTAAAGTGTACCGCTAGGGGAGGCGTATATGTTCATGACAGGCTCAGGAATGGAGAATGCGGACCAGGCAAGAAAGTCTAGCCCATCCGCAGATACTATCCTTGTAGTAGCCAAGGCTGATTTGTTTTCAGAATGCATGGTGGAAGCGCTGGCAAAGAAATTTCCCAATTGCGATGTGCCAAGCATAACGAACGCAAATCCGATGCTGGAAAAGGATACCAGCGATATAAAGCTCGTTTTATTTTACCATATACCTGCGCCTGAGCTGCAAGACGCGCTGCAGGCGGTCAGAGAAAATCACCCGGAAACCTCGATCGGACTTGTCGTCGAGGCCATCGACATGATGGAACCTTATGTCAGCCGTTTGGTGGAGGCAAGGATCATCGACGGCGTCCTGCCGCTTAATCTTCGACTTGATGTCTTCATGGCCGCGGTGGATCTGCTGATGAAAGGCGGGGAGCATTTTCCCTCGGCGCTTCTCAACCGCCTCACCAATAAGGGGGCCCAGCTGGAGCCCTCACTTTATCAGACCAAATCGGTTGATGCCGCCCGCAACAATGCGCTCAAGCTGAGACGCGACAGCATCTCCGCCTTGACGACCCGGGAGGTTCAGATCCTGGATCTCATCTGCAAGGGGACGCAGAACAAGATTATTGCCGACAAGCTGCATCTTTCCGAAAACACGGTGAAGGTTCACGTCCGCAACATCTATAAGAAGATGAACGTCCGAAACCGCACGGAAGCAGCGTCCCGCTTCTTCAACGACCATCCGGTCGGCGATGACGACATGTCCAGCCGGTGGCGCAACTGACCGATTGCGCCACGCGCTTTTCATGCGCGCAACGAGCGTTGTCTCACTTTTGCGTTGAGCCTAGTTCTATCCTTAAATCGATTCCGATTTAAGGAATATGCAGCGGCGCTTTTGCTTCAGATCGAGGGACGCGCAAAGCAGCGCGACTTCTGCCCGAAGCCGCTTGGAGAGCAGATATAGCGCGCGGACCCGTGATAGGCGACGATGTGGGCTCGTGCCGCAGTCGGCCGAGCAGTTCGTTTTTCCGGGTAGGTAAAGGCCTTCGACACGGACGGCGTCTCGACGACGACAACATTCTTTTTCGCGATGACCGCCATGTCGTCGTCAACCGCACAAGCCGTCGCTCCGATCGCAAGAAGCGTCGCTCCCCCGGCAAGCATCGCAAAATGAAATGGACGCCAGCCTTTCGGCTGGGCTGCGGCCCGATTTTTAAACATGACCAGATCCCTCGCATATGACGCTTCCGGATGCAAGACTGGTCGTGCAGTTCTGCGCGACCGACCTCTCCCCTCTTCTATCTCGTATTTATTGAGCAAAGCTTGAGCAGCGGCACGATTCCCGTTTTACGTGAGAAAACAAGTAAAATGATTAATCATTTGTTATTCGGAAGAACAACAGTGTAATTATTTGGGATATTTTGCGCTTTTAAAGTTGACCACGGTAACAATCTCCCTATCATTTCAATAGTAAATGAGCTAAATGAAGAATAACCTTGGAGGTTTATTCAAGTATTTGTGCTTAGTTGCGTGAATATCCATCCGGGTAAGGGGGTGTGAAGCGTATCCATAAAACAAAAGACTAAACCGTGGGGAGGAGTTTGTAATGCGTAGTTTCGTTCCCGGCGAAGGCTCTGAAGTAAAGAACATGGCGGTGCTCAAGTATCTGGGCACCGCTCTTGTAAATGGCGGAGCCGGCTTTCTTGGCTCGCATCTCTGTGAAAGGCTTCTGCTGGGCGGCCACAGCGTCATATGCCTTGACAATTTTTCGACCGGCCGCCGTGCGAATGTCGAGCATCTCGCGTCGAACCCCCGCTTTCGCATCATCGAGCACGATGTCCGTCAGCCCTTCGATATCGAAGCGTCGCTGATCTTCAACTTCGCCTCGCCGGCCTCTCCGCCCGACTACCAACGGGACCCGGTGGGTACCCTGCTCACCAACGTACTTGGCGCCGTCAACACATTGGACTGCGCGCGAAAGACGGGCGCGATCGTCGTTCAGTCGTCGACCTCGGAAGTCTATGGCGACCCGACCCAGAGCCCGCAGCGCGAATCCTATTGCGGCAATGTCAACTCCATCGGACCGCGCGCCTGTTACGACGAGGGAAAACGCAGCGCCGAAACCCTGTTCTTCGACTACCACAGGACCTACGGCGTCGATATCAAGGTCGGCCGCATCTTCAACACCTACGGCCCGCGCATGCGCCTGGATGACGGCCGGGTGGTCTCCAACTTCATCGTGCAGGCCCTGCGCAACGCCGACCTGACCATCTACGGCGACGGCCAGCAGACCCGCTCTTTCTGTTATGTCGATGATCTTGTCGAAGGTTTCCTGCGTTTCTCGGCCTCCGGCAGTGCATGCCACGGCCCGATCAATCTCGGCAACCCGGGCGAGTTCACCGTCCGACGCTTGGCGGAGATCATCCGGGACCTCACGAATTCGCGTTCCCGCATCGTTCACCTGCCTGCTGTCGTCGACGATCCCCGCCAGCGGCGGCCGGACATCTCCCGGGCGAAGACGGAGCTGGCATGGCAGCCTCATATCGAGCTCGAAGCCGGCTTGGCGCGCACGGTCGAATATTTCGACGGCCTGCTAGCCGGGACGAAGCAGGCGGAGGCTGTATGAGATGCCCCGCTATATTCTCGTCACCGGCGGCGCCGGTTTCATAGGAAGTCACATCTGCAAAGCGCTGTCGCGCGTCGGGATGATTCCGGTTACCTACGACAACCTCTCGACCGGACATGCCGACAGTGTCCGCTGGGGCCCGCTCGTCCGCGGTGAGCTCGGCGACGCAGCCGCGCTACGCCAGACGATGGCTGAATTTTCGCCGGATTGCGTCATCCATTGCGGCGCCAACGCCTATGTCGGCGAATCCGTCGACATGCCGAGGAAATATTACCGCAACAATGTCGTCGGCAGTCTCACGCTGCTCGAGGCCTGTCTCGACCAGGACATCGACAAGATCGTCTTTTCGAGCAGCTGCGCCACCTATGGCGTTCCCGCCTCGTTGCCGGTACGGGAGGAAAGCCTGCAGCAACCGGTCAATCCATATGGCCGCACCAAGCTGATCTTCGAGATGGCGCTCGAGGATTTTGCTGCCGCCTACGGCATCCGCTTCGCCGCCCTGCGTTATTTCAACGCGGCCGGCGCCGACCCGGAGGGCGAGCTTTCTGAGCGTCACGAGCCCGAGACACATCTCATTCCTCGCGCCCTCCTGGCTGCCGCCGGCAGGCTGGAGCGGCTCGATATCTTCGGCACCGACTATTCGACCGAGGACGGAACCTGTGTTCGCGACTATATCCATGTCAGCGATCTTGCGCAGGCGCATTTGGCCGCCGTCAACCACCTGATCGCAGACGGCGCCTCGCTCAGCGTCAATCTCGGTTCCGGCCGCGGCACGTCAGTGCGCGAGATCCTCGACGCGGTCTATCGCGCCAGCGGCCGCGAAGTCCCCGTCCGTTATCGCGCTCGCCGCCCCGGCGATCCGCCGATCCTCTTTGCCAACACGGCTCGGGCCAAAGCAGAGCTCGGCTTCGTGCCGGCTCTTTCGGATCTCGACACCATCATCCGCACGGCCGGACCCACCTTCGGGCTGGAGGTGACGGCATGAGCCTGGTTTCGGAGATCGATCACCGGATCAGGACGGCGAAAGCCGCCGCTGATGCATTCAACCCGGTTTTCACCGGTCGGAAGCGTGTCGCCTATGGTTTCGGCATCTTCTGCTGGCTGGCGGCACTCGGCTATTTCTGGATCTGGTGGTGTCAGTCCGCCCATATCATCTCCTGGTCAGCCTTCGTGCTCGTCACCGTCGTGCTTGCCTGGATCACGCTTGTGCCTGCCTATTTCATCCTGATCTTCCTCGATGCGAGAGCGATCAGTTCGCGCGCCCGGCTGCCGGAAGGACGCGTGGCGATGGTCGTCACCAAGGCGCCGTCCGAGCCCTTTGCCGTCGTCCGCGCCACGCTTCAGGCGATGCTCGATCAGACCGGTGTCGACTTCGATGTCTGGCTGGCCGACGAGGATCCTTCCGCGGAAACCAGACGCTGGTGCGCCGAGCACGGCGTGCTGATCTCGACGCGAAAGGGCGTGGCGGAGTATCACCGCACGACCTGGCCGCGCCGGACGCGGTGCAAGGAAGGCAATCTTGCCTATTTCTACGACCATTTCGGTTATGCGCGTTACGATTTCGTCGCCCAGTTCGATGCCGATCATGTGCCGACACCGACTTATCTCCGTGAAGTCCTGCGCCCCTTCGCCGATCCTGGCGTCGGCTATGTTTCCGCTCCCAGCATCTGTGATGCGAATGCCGCGGCGAGTTGGGTCGCGCGCGGCAGGCTCTACGCAGAGGCAAGTCTGCACGGCTCGCTGCAGACCGGTTACAACAATGGCTGGGCGCCCCTTTGCATCGGCTCCCACTATGCGGTCCGCACATCAGCCCTTCGCCAGATCGGGGGCCTTGGGCCCGAGCTTGCCGAAGATCATTCGACCACGCTGATGATGAACGCCGGCGGCTGGCGCGGCGTCCACGCGATCGATGCGATCGCTCATGGCGACGGCCCGGCGAATTTCGTCGATCTCGCCGTGCAGGAATTCCAGTGGTCGCGCAGCCTCGTCACCATCCTGCTGCAATATTCCCGCCGCTATGTCATCCATCTGCCCTGGCGGCTGAAATTCCAGTTCGTCTTTTCGCAGCTGTGGTATCCGCTCTTCTCCACCGTCATGGCAGTGACGTTCCTGCTGCCGGTGGCCGCCTTGCTGACGGGCCAGGTCTTCGTCAACGTGACCTATCCGGATTTTCTGCTGCATTTCGCGCCGATATCGATCGTGCTGGCGCTCTTTGCTTTCTTCTGGCGGGCCACGGGAACTTTCCGGCCGTGCGATGCGAAACTGTTTGGCTGGGAAGGGCTCGCCTTCATCTTTCTGCGCTGGCCATGGTCGCTGGCCGGCAGCCTGGCCGCCATTCGCGACCATGTCTCCGGTTCTTTCGTCGACTTTCGCATCACCCCGAAGGGAAAGCAGCAGCAGCAGTCTTTGCCGCTGCGTGTCGTTGCGCCCTATCTTGCTCTCGCGGGGCTTTGCGCCGCAGCCATGGCGCTCGCCGGCGAGGCCGCCGCTCAGGGCTTCTATCTTTTCGCCGCGATGAACCTCGCGATCTATCTGTCGTTGACGGTGCTGATCGTCATTCGCCATGCGATCGAGAACGGCCTGCCGCTGCTGCCGCAATCGCGCGGCCTTTGGTTCGCGACGGCCATGGGTTTGGCGATCTGTGTCACCGGCGGCATGCAGGCGGGCAATCACGGTCTGCGCGGCCTCGAAGCCCTTTCTCATGGCCAGACGCTTGTCAGTTTCAGCCAATCGCAATTTGCCGTCGCCGGGGCCGGGCTCGGCAAGACCAGGACCGTGAAGTTTCGCCTCAGGTGGAATGGATTCGGAAGCACGGGACGGGACCAACAGGGTGTTTGAACCGGCCAACCGGCATGTGTCGAGAGGAGTATACAATGAGCATCGGACCGAGACTGTATGGCATAGCCCTGGCTCTCAGCCTGTGCCTGCCTGTGGTGGCGCAAGCTGCCGAGGCCGCTAAGAAGCCGCCGACACCGCTCAGCGCCTATGAACTCTATCGTATCTACGGTGACAAGACCTGGACCTGGGGCACCGGCGGCGGCCGTTTCTTCGATGAGGGCCGGCGGTTCGTGGCCTGGACCAACGACAAGGGCAAGCAGTCCTTCGCCGAAGGCAAATGGGTGGTCGACGATCTCGGCCAGCTCTGCATGCGCGCGACCTGGACGAATGCCGAGGGAGCAGCGCGTGCCAGCACCTGTTTCGGTCACCGCAAGATCGGCAACACGATCTACCAGCGCCGTCAGCCCGACGGCGATTGGTACGTCTTCCGCCATTCTTCGGTGCGCCAGGATGACGAATTCCGCAAGCTCGTCTCCACGGATACCGTCAGCGCCAAGGCGTATGACCTGAAGCAGCTCCTGCTGCATCAGGAAATAGCCCGAAAAGGAGGGTGAGCCATGAAGAAGCTGACGAAAAATCACCTCTCCACCGCCGCCATCGCGCTGCTGCTGTTGTGCGTCGCGGAACTGCCGGGCCGAAGTGAGGTGCAATATGCGGGCATTGCGTCGAACCCGGCGGCGAGCGCGCGGACGATCATCGACAAACGCCCGGTCGTTCATGCCGATGGCATCAAGTTCGGCGCCTACGACCCGCATGGGGATTTCGGCGCTCAGGCCAACGTTTCGACCGAAGCTCTGTTCTTGCCGTGGGAAGACGTTGACCTGGAGACGCTGCGCATCGCGGATGCCTATGCGCTGGCCAGGGGCCGCAACCTGCTGATAACGGTGGAGCCTTGGTCCTGGGATGTCGATTGGCGGCTGACCTCGGGCGAGCTTCGCGCAAAGGTTCTGCGCGGCGACTACGATGTCAACATGCGGGCGATCGCGCAAATGATATCCCAGCTGAAAAGCCCCGTGATCCTCCGCTGGGGACAGGAGATGGAAGACAAATCCGGGCGGTTTTCGTGGGCCGGCTGGGACCCGCAAGACTATATCACCGCCTACAAAAGAATGATGGACATCCTCCGCGAGGAGGCGCCCGGCACCGAAATAATGTGGTCGCCGAAGGGCCTGCCGGGCCTGCAGGACTACTATCCCGGCGACGATTATGTCGATCTCGTCGGATTGTCGGTCTTCGGGCTGGAGCGCTATGATGAACTTGCTTACAACACGCACCGGACCTTTTCGGAGGCGCTGAAGCAGGGGTATGATCTCGTCGCCGGCTACGGAAAGCCCATCTGGGTCGCAGAGCTCGGCTACGAAGGCGGCGACGCCTATATGAGGCCCTGGATCGACACCGCGACTCTGAAGCAGGGCGCCTTCCCGAACCTTCGGGAAGTGGTCTATTTCAATGACCGGGACGTGAACGCCTGGCCGTTCAATCTCGGCCGGCCTGACTGGCGCGTGGTCGAGAGCTTGGCGGCCAACTGATGTTGCGAGGGAGAGGCCCGCCGGGGTTTGCGGCCCTCTCCTTTCATATCAGGCAGGCGATCATCCCTTGAGCGTTGCCTTACCCTCTTCGACGAGCCGGGTCGCCGCATCGGCGGGCGAGGTCCGTTCGAAGGCGAGTTCGTCGCAGATCGGGCGCAGCACGCGCTGGTCGAATTGCGTTGCACCCATCGGCACCGGCGGCGGATATTCGCCGACCTGATCCTTGAGCATATTGACGTATTTGACCGTTTCCTGCTCAGTCGGGTTCAGCTGCGGTAGAATGGCTTCACGCACGGCCGGCGACATCGGCACGCCGCGCTCGACGCCGAGAATCTTGCCGGCTTCGATGTCGTTGACGAAGAAGTCGATAAATTTCGCGGCCGCTTCGCCATTCCTTGTCGTGGCGCCGACACTCCAGATCAGCGCAGGGCGGTAATAGTGGCCCGACGGCCCGCCCTTCCTTTCCCGCGGCAGCATGGTGATGCCGATTTTGTTCTTGATGATCAGCTGATAGCCGATCATCTGGTTGGAATAGGCCATGCCGATCACCGATTTGCCGAGACCGAGGGCGTTGGTGTCGATGGTGTTCTGATCGAGCGTCTGGACGTCGGCAGCAACGGTGCCTCCTGCCTTGCGCAGCTTCTCCCAATAGTCGAACCACTCCGTGGCATCGTCGGCCGTGAAACCGAGACCGACCGTTTCCTTAGCAAAGAGGCTTTTGCCGCGCTGGCGCAGCCAGGCATCGAAGACATAGGCGTAGCGGGCCGCATAAGGGCCGCCTGCCTTGCCCGAGGACTTG
The DNA here is from genome assembly GCF_019685295.1 of Rhizobium sp. NLR22b. NCBI lineage: Bacteria > Pseudomonadati > Pseudomonadota > Alphaproteobacteria > Hyphomicrobiales > Rhizobiaceae > Rhizobium > Rhizobium sp. NLR22b. Next base: position 164,035 of record NZ_JABDWM010000017.1, on the reverse strand, counting down.
CCGAGTTCCACCGCGAGCTTGGCATATTCATCCCACGTCAGGTCGGGTGTCGGCACCGGAATGCCTGCCTTTTCGAATTCCACCGTGTCGAAGAACATTGAGAAAGAGTTGAGGCCGAGGCCGACACCGTAGAGTTTCCCGTCGATGGTGGTCAGTTTCAGCACGTCGGCACCGAAGGACTGAACCTTCAACGTCGAGGGGACGAATTCGTCGAGCGGCATGCAGGCGCCGCGCTTGGAATAATCGGAGATGGTTCCGGGCTCGAGCTGAAAGACGTCAGCGATCGAGCGGCCGGCCATCTGCGTGGCGAGCTTCGTCCAGTAGCCGTCGCCCGAAAGCGATTCACCGATGATCGTCACGCCGGGCGTTTTCGACTGGTAGAGTTTGGCGACGTCGAGCGTCCGCTTGGCGCGGTCGTTCGACCCCCACCACATGGCTCGCAGCTGCGTGTCTTCGGCAAAGGCCGGGACGGCGCTTCCGGCGCCAAAGGCAAGGCCGGCGAATGCACCGGCTGAACCCATCAGAAATGAACGGCGATTGACCTGCATCGGTATCCTCCCTTGTCCCAATATGTCCGCTGCCATCCTCCATGGCGTCGTCCGGCATTTTCGTGAGACAGGTTACGCAAAAAAGAATTTATTGCAAGAAATAACTCTGGTATTGCAAATTTGCATTATTTGCATAAAGTTTGCCTATGAGCGATGAAAAAGTCAGACGGCTGCGACAGGCCGACATAGCCACATTGGCCGGCGTCTCCGTTTCGACCGTGTCGCGCGTGCTCGCCAACGAACCTGGGATCAGCGAAACCGTCCGGCGGCAGATATTGAAGGTGGCCGCCGAACACGGTTATCCGGTCAAACCTGCTGCCGAAGCCGTTGCCGGCGGGCTGGCGCTGATTGCCAGCGACGGCGTCACCGGCGGGCTCAGCGTCTTCTACGAAGCGATCGTCGACGGCTTGCGTACCGGAGCCGCCGAAGCGGGCATGCCCTTCGAAATTCGCATGGTCCGCGAGGATCGAATCACGCCGGATGCCCTGCGCGACTATATGCAGGCGGCGGGTGCCCAGGGTCTTTTTCTCGTCGGCATCGATCCCAACGACACTCTGCGTGATTGGCTGCGGGCCACCATGACGCCGACCGTGCTTGTCAATGGCGCTGATCCCAGGATGCAGTTCGACGGTGTTTCGCCGGCTAATTTCTTTGGGGCCTACGAGGCGGCCAGCCGGCTGACGAGGGCTGGCCATCGCCGTATCCTGCATCTGAGCGGCTCTCACCGCCATACGATTCGGGAGCGCATTCGTGGCTTCGAGGCGGCGATCTCCGCCGTCCCCGGCGCCGAAGGACGATTCGTTTCGCTGGCGCTGCAGGGTAGCGCAAGCCGCGAGGCTCATGAACGCACCGCGGCAGTTCTTGCCGAGAATGCCGGCTTCACCGCGGCGTTCTGCATGAATGATTTCATTGCCGTCGGCGTATTGGAGGCGGTCACCGAAGCCGGCCTGCGAGTGCCGGACGATTTCGCGATTGTCGGCTTTGATGATCTGCCCTGCGCATTGATGACCAATCCGCGGCTTTCCACCATGCGGGTCGATCGGGCTGCCCTCGGGCGCGAGGCTGTGTCGATGATGCTCACCCGGTTCCGCAACCGAACAGCGGCTGCGCGCCACATCTGCCAGGCGGTCGTTCCCGTTCCGGGAGGGACCGTTGCCAATGCCGAGAACCCGTGAGGTGCCGATGACCTATGATCCCGCCAGCGCCAATCCGCTTGCCGGCAATCCGCTGGAAAGCCGCGCCGATATGAGCCGCGCTCTGCTCGCGCTCTTCGATCCGCTGCTTCCCTGTTTTTCCAAGGGCAATGCCCGCGTCAGGCTCAGTGGTCTCGCCGCCCATTTCGATCGGGCGGCCGCCGATCTCGAGGGTTTCGCCCGCCCGCTCTGGGGATTGGCCCCTTTTGGCGCCGGTGGTGGAGAATTCGCCCATTGGCATCGTTTTGCCGAAGGCCTCGCAAACGGCACCGACCCCGCCCATCCCGAATATTGGGGAACAGTCAACGGCCGGGATCAGCGGATGGTCGAGCTTGCTGCCCTCGGCTTTGCCCTGGCGCTGGTGCCGGAAAAGATCTGGGAGCCGCTTGATGCGCGTGCCCGTGGCAATGTCGTCGCCTATCTCAAACATGCCAGGCAGTTCGACTATGCCGACAACAACTGGAAATTTTTCCGCATCTTCGTTGATATCGCCCTCGATCGTCTCGGCGTTGATTTCGACCGCAGCCTGACGCGGCAATATCTGCAGGAGCTCGAAGGCTTCTATATCGGCGACGGCTGGTATCGCGACGGAAACGTGCGCCGCATCGACCACTACATTCCCTTCGCCATGCATTTTTACGGGCTGATCTATTCGAAGCTCGTCGATGACGATTATGCGAAACGCTATCGCGAGCGCGCCATCTTCTTCGCCCGAGATTTCCGCCACTGGTTTGCCGCCGACGGCGCGACGATCCCCTTCGGCCGCAGCCTGACCTATCGCTTTGCCTGCGCTGGCTTCTGGTCGGCGCTCGCCTTTGCCGATCTCGAGGCTTTGCCCTGGGGCGAGGTCAAGCATCTCTGCCTGCAGCATCTGCGCTGGTGGAGGGACAAGCCGATTGCCGATCGTGACGGCGTTCTGTCGATCGGATTCGGCTACCCGAACCTGCTGATGTCGGAGAGCTACAACTCCGCCGGCTCGCCCTATTGGGCCTTGAAGGCCTTTCTGCCGCTCGCAATCGCTGGGGATCATCCCTTCTGGACCGCCAGCGAGAAGGCGCCGGAGCCGGCGCCCGAGGTCGTTCCCCAGCGTCATCCCGGCATGGTTCTGATGCGGGCAGGCGGCGATGTCGTGGCGCTGTCTTCTGGCCAGGAAAACCTGCAGATGCGTTTTGGCACTGAGAAATACGCGAAATTCGCATATTCGGCCCGGTACGGCTTCAGCGTCGAGTCCGATGAACGCGGCTTTGCGCTGGCCGCCTTCGATTCGATGCTGGCCTTCAGCGATGACGGCCTGCACTACCGCGTGCGTGAAACGAATGAGGAAGCCCGGCTCGCGGGTGATGTGCTTCATTCGAGATGGTCGCCCTTCCCCGATGCCGAAGTCGAAACCTGGCTCGTGCCCGCCGCCCCCTGGCATATCCGCCTCCACCGGATCAGGTCGGGCCGGCCGCTGCGGATTGCCGAAGGCGGCTTTGCCACCGGCCGCCGCGACTTCGAGCAGGATCGGCTGTCGGCCTCGGAGGGGGCAGCCTATGCGATCGGTGAAGCCGATTTCACCGGCATTCTCGATCTCGGCTCTTCGATCAAACGTGTCGGGCTCGCGCAGAAGGCCCAACCCAACACCAATGTGATCGTCGCCAAGACCATCGTGCCACAACTGCGCGGTCAGATTCCGGCCGGCGAGACCATCCTGGTGACGGCGGTGCTGGCGCTCGACGATCCCGCCGCCGTCTCGTCGGCCTGGACGCAGCCGCCGAAAGCGCCCGATATTGCGGCGCTGCAGGCGCTGGTGCGGGAAAAGGGCGTGACCGTCAGCGCCATCGAAGCACCGGGTCAGATGCCATGAGCCGACCGGCCATCGTCCTTGCCATGGAGCCGTCCCGCACGGAGCATGTCCTGCCCGATGAGATCCTGCGCCGGCTCGATGCGATCGGCCGCCTGCTTGATCCCGAGCCGCTGCAGCGGCTGGACGACGCGCGGGCGAGACGCCTGCTTTCCCGAGCGGAAATCCTGATCACCGGCTGGGGTGCGCCCTGTGTCGGGCCTGAGATCCCTGCTGTCGCGCCGCGGCTGCGCCTCGTCGTCCATGCGGCCGGTACGGTCAAGGGCATCATCGATGACGCCATCTTCGAAGCCGGCATCGCGGTCAGCCACGCGGCCGAGGCCAATGCCGTGCCGGTTGCCGAATTCACGCTCGCCGCGATCCTTTTTGCCGGCAAACGCGCCTTCCGCTTCCGCGAGCTTTACGTCGGCGACCGCAATCGCGATCGGACTTATCCGATGCAGCGCGAAGCGATCGGCAATTATGGCCGAACCCTCGGCATCGTCGGCGCCTCGCGCATCGGCAGGCGGGTGATCGAACTCCTGAAGCCTTTCGACTACAGGCTGCTGCTGTTCGATCCCATGCTCGATGCCGCCGAAGCAGCCGGTCTCGGAGCTGAAAAGGTCGATCTCGACGAATTGATGCGGCAAGCCGATATTGTTTCCCTGCACGCGCCGTCGCTGCCGTCGACGCAGCATATGATCGATGCGCGAAGACTGTCGCTGATGAAGGACGGGGCAACGCTGATCAACACCGCGCGCGGAATCCTCATTGATGAGGCAGCCCTGCTTTCAGAGCTGAAGACCGGCCGCATCGACGCGGTGATCGACGTCACCGATCCGGAAATTCCGGAAGTGGGTTCGGCATTCTACGATCTGCCCAATGTCTTCCTGACGCCGCACATCGCCGGCGCCATCGGCCTGGAACGGGCGCGTCTCGGTGCGATGGCGGCGGACGAGGTCGAGCGTTTTACAACGGGCCGGCCGCTGCTCTACCAGATCAGCCGGCAGGATCTCGAAAATATCGCCTGACGCATCCGTCAGGGACACGCGTCAGCGTGGTGATCTCAAGGAATTGGGCGAGCCGTCATTGGCAAGCTCGGGCATCAACTCGGCGATATCGACCACCTTGCCGGTGCGCGAGCTCGTCAGCGCCGCAATGCCGCAGAGCACGGACATGGCGCCCGCCCGTGTGCCGGCGCGCTGGCCGAGCCGATCTTCCATGCCGGGCTTGAAGATCATGTTGCGCATCCGATCGTCGCCGCCGTAATGGCCGCCGGTGAAATGCGGCACGACGATGCGCTCCACCGCCTCCTTCCCATTCGGGAAATTGCGAATGAGAAGGATCGTGTCTTCCTTCGGCACCTCCCAGGGCTGAGCCTCATACTGGCGAAGCTCGATACGTCCCTTGGTACCGTTGAAGGCGAGGTGATGGCCTTCGATCGGCTGGAAGGTGTTCAGCGAATAGGAGACATGGACGTTGTTGCGGTAGCGGATGGACACGACCATCGTGTCGGGAATGTCGATATCTTCGCGGAAGACGCAGCCGTCTCGGAAATAGCCGTCGATCTTCGAAGGATCCTCGTAAAGCTGATCGAGAAAGGGATCCTTTTCGATATCGAGATAATAGTCGCATTCCTGCGCGTGCGGACAGAGCTTGCAGCGGGGGCCGCGGAACGGGCCCCTGCGGCCGTAGTTCTGCAGGTCGGCAAACGAGGTGACGGCTTCCGGATCGCTGTCGAGATACCAGTTCAGCAGATCGAAATGGTGGGTGGCCTTGTGGACGAACAGGCTGCCGGAATTTTCCGTATAGGCATGCCAGCGGCGGAAATAATCAGCGCCGTGCTTGGTGTTGAGGTACCAGTGAAAATCAACCGAGGTCACGCGGCCGATCTCACCGGCGTTCAGGAGCTCTTTGATCTTCGCGGCTGTCGGCGCATAGCGATAGTTGAAGGAGACGTCGACCCGGCGGCCGGAGCGTTTTTCGGCGTCGAGAATCCGGCGAATTTTCTCGATCGAAGTGGTCATCGGCTTTTCGGTGATGACATCGATGCCGGATTCCAGCGCCCGCACGATGATATCGTCATGCGTATGGTCGGGCGTGCAGACGATGGCAAGATCCGGCTTCTGCTCGGCGAGCATGGATTCGATGTTGTCATAGAGCGGCGCATTGCTGCCGATCATGTTGCGGGCGCGCTCGCCGCGTAGCGCGTTCTTTTCGACGATGGCTGTGAGATCGACATGTTCGCGCCAGCCGGCAAGCAGGTCTTTGCCCCACATGGTGGTGCCACGGTTACCGGTGCCGATCAGGGCAAAACGGCGTTTCTCCATCGAATGACTCCTCTTTCATACGTGATGAAACAATGGGATTTCAGAGCAATTCCAGCAAAAATGTGCAGCGGTTTTTGCGTCCGGAATTGCGTAAAAACAAAGAGATAGAGCATTTTCGTGTTTCGAAGAAAAACGGAAATGCTCAAGAATCACATCTGGCAGCAGCTCCGGAACCGCTCGACGCAGGTGGCGATCACCTCGTCGGCCGGACGCTTCCACCAGTTTTCGGCCGAGAAGATCTCCACTTCCTGTGCGCCGAAGAAACCGGCGGCTTCGATCATCCGTCTTATGCCCTTCAGGTCGATGACGCCATCGCCCATCATGCCGCGGTCAAGCAGCATGTCCTTCGTCGGCGCCAGCCAGTCGCAGATGTGATGGGCGAAGATACGGTTCATGCGTCCGGCGCGAGCAATCTGGTTGGCAAGATCGGGATCCCACCAGACATGGTAGACGTCAATCGCCACGCCGACATCCTCGCCGAGCGGCTCGCACATGTCGAGCGCCTGGCCGAGCGTGTTCACGCAGGCCCGGTCGGCGGCATACATCGGGTGCAGCGGCTCGATTGCAAGTTTCACGCCGGCAGCCTGCGCATGCGGCAGCACGGCGGCAATGCCGTCGAGTACCATCTGACGAGCCGCGACGATATCTTTCGATGCACCCGGCAAACCACCGACGACGAGCACGAGGCAATCGGCGGAAAAGGCGGCCGCCTCGTCGATGGCCCGTCTGTTGTCGTCGAGATTCTTCTGCCAGTCGGCCTCGTTTGCCGCCGGAAAGAAGCCGCCGCGGCAAAGGCCGGTCAGCTTGATACCGTTCGATTTAACGATCCGCACCGCCTCGTCGAGGCCGACCTTGGCGACCTGGTCGCGCCAGGGCGCGATCGAGGTGATGCCGTGTTTCAGGCAGGTATCGACGGCTTCGGCAAAGCCGCATTGCTCACGGATCGTCGCCAGATTGATCGAAAGTCCTTCGACCTGCATGTCATTCTCCTTCCGTCAGGTATAGCGGCGTCAGTTGACGCCGTGGACCGCGAGCACCTGGCGCATGCGGCTTGCGGCGAGTTCGGGATCAGCAAGAACCCGCGCCTTGTCGGCCAGTCGGAAGAGTTCGGCCAGATGCGCCAGCGAGCGGGTGCTCTGCTGGCCGCCGACCATGACGAAATGATCTTGCAGACCGTTGAGATAGGCGAGGAAGACGACGCCGGTCTTGTAGAAGCGGGTCGGCGTCTTGAAGATGTGGCGCGATAGCGGAACGGTCGGCTCGAGAAGGTCGAAGAATTCGTGGTTGCTCTTGCGGCCGAGCGCGTCGAGCGCAGCCGAAGCTGCCGGGGCGATGGCGTCGAAAATGCCGAGCAGCGCGTCGGAATGGCCCTCTTCGTCGCCGGCGATCAATTCCGCATAGTTGAAATCGTCGCCGGTATACATGCGCACGGATCTCGGCAGTTGCCGGCGCATGGTCACTTCCTTCTCCTTGGAAAGCAGCGAGATCTTGATGCCGTCGACCTTTGCAGCATTGGCTTCGATCACCTGCAGACACGTTTCCATTGCCTTCAGGTGATCGCCATTGCCCCAGTATCCCTCGAGCGCCGGGTCGAACATTTCTCCCAGCCAGTGGATGATGACGGGTTCCTTGACCTGGCGAAGGATGCGGTCATAGACCCTGATATAGTCGTCCGGCCCCTTGGCCGCGACGGCAAGCGCCCGACTTGCCATCAGGATGATGCGGCCGCCGGCCGCCTCCACCGTTTCGATCTGCTCTTCATAGGCCCTGATGATCGTGTCGATGGTCACGTCCGGACCGGGTGACAGATGATCGGTGCCGGCGCCGCAGGCGATCAGCGCGTCCTTGCGGCCGGCCGCCTCGGCAAGCGCCCGGCGGATGAGGTCGCGGGCTTCCGGCCAGCCGAGGCCCATGCCGCGCTGTGCCGTATCCATCGCTTCGGCGACGCCGAGGCCGAGATCCCAGAGCCGGTGCCGGAAGGCGAGCGTCCGCTCCCAATCGATCGCCGGCGTCAGCCAGGGATCGTTGTCGGCAAGCGGATCGGCGACCACATGGGCAGCGGCAAAGGCGATGCGCGGAAAGCTCTTGGCATCGCGTTTTTTGAGTTCGATCGGCGTGCCGGCGAGCGCGTAGGGAACGATCTTGCCGTCGAGGGGAAGGTTGATCGTGCTCACGGCTCAGAACTCCAGTGCGGGGACGTCGAGCCAGCGGCGCTCGGCCCAGGATTTCAGCCCGAGTTCGGCGAGCTGCACGCCCTTGGCGCCGGCTTCCAGCCCGTAGGGCCACGGCGCGTCTTCGACCACGTGGCGGATGAACATTTCCCACTGCGCCTTGAAACCATTGTCGAAGGCCTGGGTATCCGGAACCTCATCCCAGGTCTTGTAGAAGTCGATCGTCTGCGGCTGGTCGGGATTCCAGACCGGCTTCGGCGTGTTGACACGGTGCTGGCTCCAGCATTTCGTCAGGCCGGCGACGGCCGAGCCATGCGTGCCGTCGACCTGGAAGGTGACGAGGTCGTCGCGGCGCACGCGAACGGCCCAGGAGGAGTTGATCTGGGCGATCGCCCCGCCGTCGAGCTCGAAGGTCGCATAGGCCGCATCGTCGGTGTCGCAATCATACGGCTTGCCCTGCTCGTCGATGCGCCGCGGAATATGCGTGGCGCCGAGGCAGGAGACGGCCTTGACCTCGCCGAACAGGTTGTCCAGCACGTAGCGCCAGTGGCAGAGCATATCGAGGATGATGCCGCCGCCGTCGGCCTTGCGGTAGTTCCAGGAAGGGCGCTGGGCGGGCACGCCCCAATCGCCTTCGAAGACCCAGTAGCCGAATTCGCCGCGCACCGAGAGGATCTTGCCGAAGAAGCCGGAATCCTTCAGCAGCGCCAGCTTTCGCAGGCCGGGCAGGAAGAGCTTGTCCTGCACGACGCCGTGCTTGAGGCCGGAGCGCCGTGCCTTGCGGGCGAGATCGATCGCAACCTGCAGATCGTCGGAAATCGGCTTTTCGCAATAGACGTGCTTGCCGGCGTCGAGCGCCTTGGACAGAAGCTCGGCGCGCATCAGCGTCGTGCCGGCATCGAAGAAGATCGTATCGTCGGGATTGGCCAGCGCAGCATCGAGATCGGTCGACCAGCGCTTGATGGTGTGCTTTTTCGCCAGCTCTTCCATCTTGGCGCCGTTGCGGCCGACGATGATCGGGTCGATCTCGAGTTTCTCGCCCGATTTCAGCGTGATGCCGCCCTGGTCGCGGAAGGCCAGGATAGAGCGCACCAGGTGCTGGTTGTAACCCATGCGGCCGGTGACGCCGTGCAAGATGATCCCCAAGCGTGCCATATTTTCCTCCCTGCGATCTTTTGCGGTGGGAGCGGGCGTCCTCGCCCGGCCCTCCCAAGCCGGTAACTAAACGGTTACTTGATGGCAGAAGAGCGGCGAGCCTGTCAATAGCCAAATCCTGCTTTCAGTGTTCAGCGCTTGATCGAGGCGAGGGTGACGTGGACGATATGCCTTTCCCAGGCACTGAGATTGGCCGGCTCGATCAGGTCGCGGCCGAAGATCGTCGAAAGCGTGTACTGGTTGGAAAGATAGAAATAGCCGAGCGAGGCGATCGTCAGATAGACGTGCAGGGGATCGGCGGTCTCGATGAAGACACCCTGTTTCTTGCCCTGCTCGAGCACCTGCGACAGCTCGCCGATCAGATGCGAATGCAGTTCCTTGAGCCGGACGGACTGGCGCAGCCACCGGGCGCGATGCAGGTTTTCGGTGCCGAGCAGGCTCAGGAATTCGGGATGCTCGAGGAAATAACGCCAGGTGAAGAGCGCCAGTTCGCCGATGCCTTCCTCGGGGCTGCGGTCGCCGATATGCAGCGCGCGTTCGGCCGTGCGGATGCCGACATAGGCCTCTTCGAGCACCTTGAGGTAGAGCTGCTCCTTGTCGCCGAAATAGTGGTAGAGCATGCGCTTGTTGGTGCCGGCCCGTTCGGCGATGGCGTCGACGCGGGCGCCGCCCATGCCGTTTTCGGCGAATTCCCGGGTTGCCGCATCGAGGATTGCCGCGCGTGTCCGCTCCGGATCGCGTTGGGCCGTCCGTTCCATCGACGGTCGCCGAGCTTGCTTCTTTCCGTTATTTCCCCCGCTATCGTTCATCGCTCCACCCCTGTCGTCACATGTTGCGCTCATAAGCCTTCGGTGCGAAATTGTAAAAACCGAATTTGGAAAGGCCCCTGCTGAAACAGGATGATGAGGCCTGTTAACCCCCAAAATCATCCTGCTCCCACTTAAGCAGTGAGAGCAGAATGTCGTCCGCTCGCTTACACGTTCGGCATCATGCTTTGGCCAACACCGCTTGACAGCCTTGCCGCTTTGCACGTAGCTTGTAACCAATTAGTTATTTGCGCAAGCGAAACTAGTTTGGAAGCGTGTGGAGGCGCTTCCCTTTGGAGGAGGAAAGAAATGACTCTACGTGTAAGCAGGCGTAATTTCGTTGCGGGAAGCGCCGCGCTTCTGTCGCTCTCGGCGCTCGGAACCAGCGCCTTGGCACAGGAAAAGCGCCTGCGTCTCCTGTGGTGGGGCTCGCAGCCGCGCGCCGACCGCACCAACAAGGTATCGCAGCTCTATCAGACCAAGAATCCGGGGACGTCGATCACCGGCGAGTTCCTGGGCTGGGGCGACTACTGGCCGCGCCTTGCGACCCAGGTCGCGGGCCGCAACGCGCCGGACGTCATCCAGATGGATTACCGTTACATCGTCCAATATGCACGGCGCGGCGCGCTCGCCCCGCTTGAATCCTATATGCCTGCCAAGCTCGATCTCGGGGATTTCGACAAGGCGCAAATTGAAGGCGGCAGCGTCGACGGCCATCTCTACGGCGTCAGCCTGGGCGCGAACTCGGCTGCGACGGTGCTGAACACCACTGCCTTCAAGGAGGCCGGCGTCGATCTGCCGACCCAGGCGACCACCTGGGAGGAATTTGGTCGCATGGGTGCTGAGATTACCAAGGCAGGCAAGCGCAAGGGCATGTTCGGCATCGCCGACGGCAGCGGCGGCGAACCACTGTTCGAAAACTGGCTGCGCCAGCGCGGCAAGGCGCTTTATACCGCCGACGGCAAGATCGGATTCGACGTGGATGACGCCTCGGAATGGTACGACATGTGGACCAAGTTCCGTGCGTCCGGCGCCTGCGTTCCGGCAGATATCCAGGCTCTCGACAAAAACGATATCGAAACCAACACGGTGTCGCTTGGCAAGGCTGCGGCCGGTTTTGCCCATTCCAACCAGTTCGTCGCCTATCAGGCAATGAACAAGGATAAGCTGGCACTGACCAACTACATGCGCATCAAGCCGGATTCGAAGGGCGGCCACTATCGCAAGCCGTCGATGTTCTTCTCGGTTTCGGCCCAGTCGAAATCCGTGGACCTGGCGGTCGATTACGTCAATTTCTTCGTCAAGAATCCCGAGGCAGCGGTTCTGCTCGACGTCGAACGCGGCATCCCGGAATCCGCTGCCATGCGCGAGGTCGTAGCAGCTAAGCTCGACGAGAATGGCAAGGTCCCGCTGGAATATGTCAGCGGCCTTGGCGACCTCGCCGGCAAATTGCCGCCGCCCCCGCCGGCCGGTGCCGGTGAAGGCGAACTCATGCTGCGCAACATCGCCGAACAGGTCGGGTTCGGGCAGTTATCTCCCGCCGATGGCGGCAAACAACTTGTTGATGAAATCACGCAGATTCTCGCACGAGGCTGATCCCGTATGAGCAATGCGATGCGCACGCCCGCAGGGGCCATACCAGTGGAAAGATATCAAGGCGCAGTGGCCGAGGGACGCTTCAGGCGTCTCTGGAACGCCAACGCGCCCGGCTATCTCTTCCTCCTTCCGTGGCTTATCGGCTTTTTCGGGCTGACGCTCGGGCCGGCCCTGATTTCGCTCTACCTCTCCTTCACCGACTTCGACATGCTGCAGTCGCCGCGGTGGGTGGGAATTGCGAATTACGTGCGCATCGCCACGGCGGATCCGAAATTTTCCGCCGCCATGCACGTCACCCTGACTTATGTCGTCTTCTCGGTGCCGCTCAAGCTGACCTTTGCCTTGCTGGTCGCCATGGCGCTAAACCGCGGCCTGCGCGGGCTGACCTTTTATCGCGCCATCTTCTACCTGCCGTCACTGCTCGGCGGCAGCGTGGCGATCGCCGTGCTCTGGCGCCAGCTTTTCGCCAGCGACGGCCTCGTCAACGCCGCGCTCGCCCAGATCGGCATCGAAGGACCAAGCTGGATCTCGCATCCGAACTATTCGATCTATACGCTGGTGGCGCTGTCCGTCTGGCAGTTCGGTTCGCCGATGATCATCTTCCTCGCCGGCCTGCGCCAGATCCCGCAGGATATGTATGAGGCGGCAAGTCTCGACGGCGCCTCGAAATTCCGTCAATTCTACAAGATCACGCTGCCGCTTCTGACGCCGGTGATCTTCTTCAACGCCGTCGTCCAGACGATCGAAGCCTTCAAGGCCTTCACGCCGGCCTTCATCATATCGGGCGGCACGGGTGGGCCGATCAATTCGACGCTATTCTACACGCTCTACCTCTATCAGGAAGCCTTCGGCAATTTCCGCATGGGCTACGCCTCGGCGCTCGCCTGGATCCTGGTGGTGATCATCGCGATCTTCACCGCCTTCTCCTTCCTGACCTCGCGTTATTGGGTGCATTACGATGACTGAGATGACCGCTCCCGTCACCGCGGCCAGGCCGCCATCGGACATCACGAAACGCAGCCTGCCCGGGTCACTCATGATCCACGCCCTGCTGATCGCCGCCTCGCTTCTGATGCTCTATCCGCTGTTGTGGATGGTCTCGGCATCGGTCAGGCCGGAAACCGAGATCTTTTCGTCGACCTCGCTCATTCCGTCCTCGATCGATTTCTCGTCCTATGCGCGCGGTTGGGTCGGCCTCGATGTCAGCTTCGGCCGGTTCTTCTGGAATTCGCTCGTCATCTCGCTGCTGGTGGTGACCGGCAATGTCATCGCCTGTTCGCTGACGGCCTTCGCCTTTGCGCGGCTGCGTTTTGCCGGCCGGAATTTCTGGTTCGCGATCATGCTCGGCACGCTGATGATCCCCTATCACGTGACGCTGATCCCGCAATATGTGCTCTTCCTCAACCTTGGCTGGGTCAACACCATCCTGCCGCTTGTCGTGCCGAAGTTCCTGGCAAGCGACGCCTTCTTCATCTTTCTGATGGTGCAGTTCTTCCGTGGCATCCCGCGTGAACTCGACGAGGCGGCGATGATGGATGGCTGCAGCGCCTGGCGGATCTATTGGAAGATCATGCTGCCGCTGTCGCTGCCGGTGCTGGCAACGGCCGCCATCTTCTCCTTCATCTGGACCTGGGACGATTTCTTCGGACCACTGATCTACCTGAACGACATGAACACCTACACGATCCAGCTCGGCCTGCGCACCTTCGTGGATTCCACCAGCGCGTCGGATTGGGGTGGTCTCTTCGCCATGTCGACCCTGACGTTGGTGCCGGTGTTCTTCTTCTTCCTGTTCTTCCAACGCCTGCTGATCGAAGGCATCGCCACGACCGGAATGAAACGCTGATGGCAGTAGTGGAAAAGACTGACATGAGCATCAAGACCGTCGCGATCGTCGGCTGCGGCATCGGCCGTTCGCATATTGTCGAAGGCTATCTGCCGCATTCCGACAAGTTCAAGGTGACGGCGATCTGCGATCTGAACGAAGAACGCCTGGCGGCCGTCGGCGACGAGTTCGGCATCGAACGCCGCACCACCTCTTTCCAGGCGCTGCTGGCCGACGACACGATCGACATCATCGATATCTGCACCCCTCCCGGCATCCATCTGGAACAGGTGGTCGCGGCCCTGGCGGCCGGCAAGCACGTCGTCTGCGAAAAGCCGCTGACGGGCTCCCTTGCCGGGGTCGATACCATCATGGAGGCGGAAAAAACCGCCAAAGGCGTGCTGATGCCGATCTTCCAGTACCGCTACGGCGACGGCATCCAGAAGGCCAAGCGGATCATCGATGCCGGCATTGCCGGCAAGCCCTATACGGCATCTGTCGAAACCTTCTGGCTGCGCAAGCCCGAATATTACGCCGTGCCCTGGCGCGGCAAATGGGCGACGGAGCTTGGCGGCGTGCTCGTCACCCATGCCTTGCATCTGCATGATATGCTGATGCATTTGATGGGCCCGGCGGCAAGGGTTTTCGGCCGGGTGGCCACCCGTGTCAACGATATCGAGGTCGAGGACTGCGCCTCCGCCAGCCTGCTGATGGAAAACGGCGCCTTCGTCTCGCTGTCCTGCACGCTGGGTTCGCAGGAACAGATCAGCCGGCTGAGACTGCATTTTGAAAACGTCACCTTCGAAAGCACGCACGAACCCTACACGCCAGGCAAGGATCCCTGGAAAATCATCGCCGCCAACGATGACGTCCGCGAAAAGATCGATCGGGTGGTCGGCGACTGGCAGCCCGTCGCGCCGCGTTTCACCACACAGATGGGCCAGTTCCATGCCTTCCTCAGCGGCCAGGGGCCGTTGCCGGTGACATCGAAGGATGCGCGCCGCGCGCTGGAACTCGTCACCGCCATCTACCAGTCATCGGACAGCGGCGCCGAAGTGCCGCTGCCGGTCGGTCCCGACAGTCCCAAATACGCCGATTGGCGCGCAAGAACGAAGTAACCTGCAAAAGAGAGGGTTTTGAGACGATGGCAACCAGTGTCGTTCTTCAGAAGGTCGAGAAGCGCTACGGCTCGCTGGATGTGATCCATGGCATCGACCTGACGATCGATCCCGGCGAATTCGTCGTTTTCGTCGGCCCCTCGGGCTGTGGGAAATCGACCCTTCTGCGCATGATCGCCGGCCTCGAGGAGATCACCGGTGGGGCGCTGCTGCTCGACAGCGAGCGCATGAACGAGGTGGCGCCGGCCAAGCGCGGCATCGCCATGGTCTTCCAGTCCTATGCGCTCTATCCCCACATGTCGGTTTACAAGAACCTCGCTTTCGGCCTGGAGACGGCCGGTTACAAGAAGGCCGAGATCCAGCCGAAGGTGAAGCGCGCCGCCGAAATCCTGCAGATCGAGAAGCTGCTGGAGCGCAAGCCGAAGGCGCTCTCCGGCGGCCAACGCCAGCGCGTGGCGATCGGCCGCGCCATCGTGCGCGAGCCACGCATCTTCCTGTTCGACGAACCGCTGTCGAACCTCGATGCCGAACTGCGTGTGCAGATGCGTGTCGAGATCTCCCGCCTGCACCGGCAGCTCGGCAACACCATGATCTACGTCACCCATGACCAGGTCGAGGCGATGACGATGGCCGACAAGATCGTCGTCTTGAATTCCGGCCGCATCGAGCAGGTCGGCGCGCCGCTCGATCTCTACAACAACCCGGCCAACCGCTTCGTCGCCGGCTTTATCGGCAGCCCGAAGATGAACTTTTTGCAGGCGCGCATCGAAGAGGTCGGCGAGGCCGAAACCAGTATTCATGTCTGCGGCAATTCCGTCCGCCTGCCGCGCCGGCTGAGGGGCGGGGCCGGCGAGGCCGTCACCTTCGGCATCCGCCCCGAGCATCTGTCCCTCACGCAGGGCACCATCACGCTTTCGACCGTCAATGTCGATCTCGTCGAAAATCTCGGCGGCGCCACCATGCTCTATACGACGACGCCGGACGGACAGCTCCTGACGATTGCCCTCGACGGTCAGCAGAAGGTCGAGCGTGGCACCAATGTGCAGGCCTTCTTCGATCCGGCCCGCTGCCACGTCTTCGACGCTGCCGGCAAGACGATCTGACCCTATAGCCCCTTCGCGCGTCCGGAAGGACGCGCGCCGCGGCTTGACAGCCTATCCCGCTCTGCCCCATCATTTTGCAAGCGCCGCAAGGGGGATAGCATGACGCCTGAGGATAGGATTCATGCGCTTGGCATCTGGCAGGGTCCGATTGAAATTTCGCCAATATCCGGCGGCATCACCAACAGGAACTATCTGGTTAGCGATGCCGTCGTGCGCTGCGTGGTGAGACTCGGCGCCGATATTCCGATCCACCACATCATCAGGCAGAACGAGCTTGCCGCAAGCCGCGCGGCGCATGCCGCCGGCCTGTCGCCTGCCGTCATCCACCATTCGCCCGGGGTGCTGGTGCTCGACTATGTCGAGGCGCGGGCGCTGTCGCCCGAGGATATCAGGGCACCTGACATGCTGGCCCGGGTCGTGCCGCTGCTGCGCGCCTGCCACCATGACATCGCGCGGCATTTCCGCGGCCCGGCGATGATCTTCTGGGTCTTCCACGTCATCCGCGATTACGCCGCCAGCCTGAAGGAATCGGGCAGCCTCCACCTTCCGCTGCTGCCGGCGTTGATCGGCAAGGCCGACATGCTGGAAGCAGCGGCAGGGCCGTTCGAGATCGCCTTCGGCCATAACGATTTGCTGGCCGCCAATTTTCTCGATGACGGCAAGCGGCTCTGGCTGATCGACTGGGATTATGCCGGCTTCAACACGCCGCTGTTCGATCTCGGCGGATTGGCCTCCAACAACGAGTTCTCGCAAGCCGCCGAGCAGATGATGCTCGAGAGCTATTTCGACCGGCCGCTGACCGATGAGCTGAGCCGCCGCTACGGCGCGATGAAATGCGCCTCGCTGCTGCGCGAGACGCTCTGGAGCATGATTTCGGAAATCCACTCCACCATCGATTTCGACTATGCCGCCTATACGGCCGAGAATCTGGCGCGCTTCGAGCGCGCCTATCAAGCCTTTGAACAGGATCCATAAATGACGAGACAATTACCGAAGACGGCAAAGGCCGTGGTCATCGGCGGCGGCATCATCGGCTGCTCGACAGCCTATCATCTCGGCAAGCTCGGCTGGACCGATACCGTCCTGCTCGAACGCAAGAAGCTGACCTCGGGCACCACCTTTCATGCCGCCGGACTCGTCGGCCAGCTGCGCACCAGCGCCAACATCACCCAGTTGCTCGGCTACTCCGTCGATCTCTACAAGCGGCTGGAAGAGGAAACGGGCCTCGGCACCGGCTGGAAGATGAACGGCGGCCTGCGCCTTGCCTGCAACGAGGAGCGCTGGACGGAGGTCAAGCGCCAGGCGACCACCGCCCAGTCCTTCGGCCTCGAAATGCAGTTGCTGACGCCGCAGGAGGCTTTCGATCTCTGGCCGCTGATGACGATTGACGATCTCGTCGGCGCCGCCTTCCTTCCGACGGACGGTCAGGCCAATCCTTCCGATATCACCCAGGCGCTGGCGAAAGGCGCCCGCATAGCAGGCGTTTCGATCTTCGAGGATACCGAAGTCCTCGACCTCGAGATCGACAAGGGACGAATCCGCGCCGTTGTGACCGCCGAGGGACGTATCGAATGCGAGCGCGTCGTCGTCTGCGCCGGCCAATGGACGCGCGCCTTTGGCCAGCGTTTCGGCGTCAACGTGCCGCTGGTCTCGGTCGAGCACCAATATATCATCACCGAATCCTTCGGCGTGCCCTCCAACCTGCCGACGCTGCGCGATCCCGATCGCCTGACCTATTACAAGGAGGAGGTCGGCGGCATCATCATGGGCGGCTATGAGCCCAATCCCATTCCCTGGGCGAAGCAGGGCATCCCGGAGGGTTTCCATTACACGCTGCTGGATAGCAATTTCGACCATTTCGAGCAGATCATGGAACAAGCGCTCGGCCGCGTTCCGGCGCTGGAGGATGTCGGCGTCAAGCAGTTGCTGAACGGCCCGGAAAGTTTTACGCCTGACGGTAACTTCATTCTCGGTGAGGCGCCGGAGCTGAAGAACTTCTTCGTCGGCGCCGGTTTCAACGCCTTCGGCATTGCCTCGGCCGGCGGCGCCGGCATGGCGCTCGCCGAATGGGTGACGAAGGGCGAGCCGCCCTATGATCTCTGGCCGGTCGACATCCGCCGCTTCGGTCGCCCGCACTTCGATACCGCGTGGGTGCGCACCCGCACGCTCGAAGCCTATGGCAAGCACTACACCATGGCCTGGCCTTTCGAGGAGCATTCGAGCGGCCGCCCCTGCCGCAAATCGCCGCTCTATGACCGGCTGAAGGCGCAAGGCGCCTGTTTCGGCGAAAAGCTCGGCTGGGAGCGGCCGAATTGGTTTGCCGATCTCTTCGCCAATGAGGAGCCGAAGGATATCTACAGCTACGGCAGGCAGAACTGGTTCGATGCCGTCGGCCGCGAGCATAAGGCGGTGCGCGAGGCGGCCGTCATCTTCGACCAGACCTCCTTCGCCAAATTCGTGCTGAAGGGCAGGGATGCCGAGGCGGCACTCTCCTGGATTGCCGCCAACGATGTTGCAAGGCCCGTGGGATCGCTCATCTACACGCAGATGCTGAACGACAAGGGCGGAATCGAATGCGATCTGACCGTCGCCCGCATCGCCGAGGACGAATATTACATCGTCACCGGCACCGGTTTCGCCACCCACGACTTCAATTGGATCGCCCGCAATATTCCGGCGGAGATGCATGCCGAGCTGGTCGAGGTCACCTCGGCCTATTCCGTGCTGTCGCTGATGGGACCGAATGCACGCGCGGTGCTGGAAAAGGTGACAGGCAGCGATGTCTCGAATGCCGCCTTCCCCTTCGGTCAGGTCAGAACCATCGGCATATCGGGCTGCCCGGTGCGAGCATTGCGCATCACCTATGTCGGCGAGCTCGGCTACGAACTGCATGTTCCCATTGAATATGCGACCACGGTCTATGACGTGCTGATGGCATCAGGCGGCGAATTCGGCCTCGTCAATGCCGGCTATCGCGCCATCGAGAGCTGCCGCCTGGAAAAGGGCTATCGCGCCTGGGGCTCCGATATCGGCCCCGACCACACGCCGGTTGAAGCCGGCCTCGGCTGGGCGGTGAAGATCAGGAAGAACATTCCGTTCCGCGGCCGCGAGGCGATCGAGCGGCAGCTTGCAGACGGCGTGAAGAAGCGCCTCGCCTGCTTCGTTCCCGACGATCCCGATACCGTGCTGCTCGGCCGTGAAACCATCTATCGCAACGGCAAACGTGTCGGCTGGCTCTCGAGCGGCGGCTTCGGTTATACGCTTGGGAAGGCGATCGGCTACGGCTATGTCCGCGACCCGGAGGGCGTGACGGAGGATTTCGTTCTCGCCGGCGCTTATGAACTCGATGTCGCCAGGGAGCGCATTCCCTGCAAGGTGTCGCTGGCGCCGCTCTACGATCCCGATATGACGCGGGTGAAGGCTTGACCATGCGGTATGGCGGAGAAGAAAGAGCAACCCTGAACTTCCTGTGCTCGTCGCAGGAATCCAGCCACCGCGCGTCTGCGCGGTGGCTGGATTCCTACGGCCTGAATAGAGTTCCCCGCGCCCAGGGACTTGGGCGCACTGGATCCCTGTGACGAGCACAGCGATGACGGAGGAAAGGGTATGCCGTGTGGCACACCCTCTCTTTTGCCGAAAAGACTCACACTTCTTAAAACAGCGGCAGCCGGTCGTCCTGGATTAGGATCTCCAACTTGTCCGAGACATCCTGCGTCCAGGCCCGATGCCCGGTCAAAGCCGACGGGAAAAGGCCGGGGAGGGTGAAGAGCGCCGCCGAAATCGCCGGGCCGGTGCGCGGGACGTCGGCAATCAGCGCGGCGATCTCAGCAGCGCGGGGATCGCGCAGCTCATAGCGCTCGCCATTGCCATGTTCGCCGATCGCATAACGCATCCACGCCGCGACGGCGATCGCGCAGGTCTCCGCCCGGTCGCCAAGGGCAAGCGCCTCGCATGCCGGCTCCAGCAGCCGCTGTGGCAGTTTCTGCGTGCCGTCCATGGCGATCTGATAGGTGCGGTGCGCGATCGCCTTATTTGCAAAGCGTGCTATCAATTCATTGGCGTAGTCATCGAGATCGATGCCCGGCACCGCGTCCAGTGTGCGCGCCGCCGCGTGCATGTGGCGGTAGGCAAGCGCCGCCAGGCCGGCATCATCCATAACGTCTCGGATGAATTCATAGCCGCCGATATAACCGAGATAGGCGAGCAGCGAATGGGCTCCGTTCAGCATCCTGAGCTTCATTTTTTCGTAAGCCGAGACTTCCTCGACCATCAGCGCGCCGCGTACCTTTTCCCAGGCCGGACGGCCATTGGCGAAATGGTCTTCGATGACCCATTGCGTAAAGGGTTCCGTCTCGACCGCCGCCATGTCGGTGCGGCCCGTCAGCCGCTCGGCATCGGCATAGGTCGCTTCGGTGCTTGCCGGCGTGATGCGGTCGACCATCGTCGAGGGGAAGGGCACATTCGCTTCGATCCAGCGATGCAGGTCGGCATCGATGCGCGAAGTGAATTCCAGCACGAGGCGTTTCAGCACGGCGCCGTTGCTCGGCAGATTGTCGCAGCTGAGCGGCGTAAAGGGGGCGGTGCCCTTCTGCCGTCGGCGCGCCAGTCCTTCGACGAGATAGCCGATGACGCCGCGCGGCGCATGCCGATTGGCGAGGTCGGCAACGACATCGGGATGCTTGAGGTCGAGGCCGCCGGTTGCGGGATCGAAGCCATAGGCCTTTTCCGTGACCGTCATACTGACGATGCGGATGGCAGGGTCCTCGAGCCGCGCCAGCAGGCCGGCCGGATCGCGTGGCGCCACATGCGCCTTCAGGATCGAGCCGATCACTTCGGCCGTCGTGCCTGATGTATCGCGGATCAGCATCGTATAAAGCCCGTTCTGGGCGGAGAGATTGTCCGCGACATCGGGCGTGCGCAGGCTCGCCACCTCAATGCCCCAGTCGCCGCCGGCTGCTGCGAGTGCAGCATCCGTGAAGGGCGCGAAATGGGCGCGGAAGAAGGCGCCCGGGCCGAGATGCAGGATGCCAGCCTTCAGCGCATTCCTGTTATAGGCGGGAAGCTTCGCCGTCGGCGCAAGGCCGGTCACGTTCTGCAGTCTGTCGCTCACAGCTTGTAGGCCTTCTTTGCATTGTCATAGGAGAGTTCGCGCGCCACGATCTCGGCTTCCTTCCCGGAAATCCGATGCTCGGCTGCGAGTTGAGCGAGGAAGCGGCAGACTTCACGGCGCCAGACGTCGTGGCGGGCCGGGATCGACAGCAGCGCCCGCGTGTCATCGTTGAAACCTGCCATATTGGCGAAACCGGCCGTCTCTACCACCTGGTCGAGATAGCGACGGATGCCGAGCGGGCTGTCATGGAACCACCAGGGCGGGCCCACCATCAGGCAGGCCCAATGGCCGGCCATCGGCGCCAGCTCTCGCGCATAGGTCGTCTCGTCGAGCGTGAAAAGCAGGATGCGCAGGCCCGGCGCATGGCCATATTTGGAAAGCAGCGCATTCAAGCCGCCGACCCAGTCCGTGCGTGTCGGGATATCGGCGCCCATATTGGGGCCGCGGGTGGCAAAGAGTCCGCTGTCGGTATTGCGTCGCGAGCCGGCATGGATCTGCATCACCATGCCGTCCTCGGCCGAGAGACCGGCCATCTCGGTCATCATCTGGCCGCGGAAAAGCTCGGCCTCAACAGCCGAAAGCGGGCCCTTCAATGCCTTGTCGAGCAACGCCTGCTTTTCGGCCAGCGGCAGATCAGCGGTGAAGGCTGTCGGCACGCCGTGATCGGTGGCAGTCGCGCCGAACTTGCGGAAATAGGCGCGCCGGCGCCGATGCGCCTCGATCAGGCCGTCCCAGTTCGTCACGTCGGCGCCGGTGATTTCTCCGAACTTGAGGAGATTGTCGCGGAAACCGACGGCATCAGGATCGGTGACGCTGTCCGGCCGGTAGGTGGTGCGCACCTTACCGATCCAGCCCTCCGCCGCCATCTTCTGGTGATGGACAAGCGGGTCGAGCGCACCTTCGGTCGTCGCGATCGTTTCGATGCCGAATCGCTGATGCAGCGCCCGCGGGCGGAATTCGGGACGGGCGAGCTGGGCATTGATGTGATCGTAAAGCGCATCGGCATTATCCGCCGTCAGCGGTTCGGTGCAGCCGAGCACGGCCGACATTGCATGATCAACCCAGAGGCTCGAGGGCGTTCCGCGGAAGAGATGGTAATGCTTGGCAAAGGTCCGCCAGATCGCCCGCCCCTCAGCCACCGGCTTGCCGTCGAGCCTGGGAACACCGAGCTCGTCCAAGGTGACGCCGACGCTGTGCAGCATGCGGAAAAGATAGTGATCGGGAATGACCAGCAGCGAAGCGGCGTCTTCAAAAGGCTTATTGTCGGCGAACCAGGACGGTTCGGTGTGCCCATGCGGGCTGACGATCGGAAGATTGCGCACCGTCTCGTAGAGGTCTCGCGCGATGGTCCGTGTCGCCGGGTCGGCCGGAAAGAGCCGGTCCGGATGAAGAAAGCCGTTGCCTGCATCCATCAGTATTCCTCCCTGATGGATTAGGGCCTACCCCACTACATCGGGCACGGCAAGGTCTTTTAGTAACCAAACGGTTCAGTTTTGCGCATGGCCGCGCCGGGGATCGAAAACATTGACGCGGCGGCCTATTTCCGGTTTGGGAGAACCATCTGTTCTGCCGGTGTCGGCAAAGGAGGATCGATGTCCGACGAGACCAACCGCATCACCCGGCTGGAGGAAATGCTGGCCCATCAGGCAAAGACGATCGAGGAGCTTTCCGATCAGCTCGCCGAACAATGGAAGAGCGTGGAGCAGATGCGCACCAAGCTCGAACGGTTGACAGAACGCTTCCTGTCGCTGGAGGAGCAGTCGCTGGACGCGCCGGCCATCACTCGTCCGCCGCATTATTGAAAACACGCGGCGGAATGCCGCGTGCTCTCGGTACAGGGGCCGATCAGACGCCGCCAATGCAGAGATATTTCATCTCTAGATAATCGTCGGCGCCATGGCGGGAGCCCTCGCGGCCGAGACCGGATTGCTTGATGCCGCCGAAGGGCGCCGTCTCGGATGACATCAGCCCGGTATTGATGCCGATCATGCCGTATTCCAGCGCCTCCGCCACCCGCCAGACCTTCTTCAGGTCACCGGCATAGAAGTAGGCGGCCAGGCCGAATTCGGTGTCGTTGGCCTGAGCGATGACGTCCTCGGCCGTCTCGAAGCGGAAGAGCGGCGCCACCGGCCCGAAGGTTTCCTCGCGCGCCACCGTCATGCCGCGGGTCACGCCGGTCAGCACCGTCGGCGCAAAGAAGGTGCCGGCGCCGTCGATGCGCTTGCCGCCGGTCAGAACCTTGGCGCCCTTGGCCAGCGCGTCGCCGACATGGTCCTCCACCTTGGCAAGACCCTGCTCGTCGATCAGCGGCCCGATCTCGACACCGGGCTTGAACCCGTCCCCGACCGACAACTCGGCGACCTTGGCGGCAAGCTTCGCGGCAAAGGCGTCATAGACGCTGGACTGGATATAGAGGCGGTTGGCGCAAACGCAGGTCTGGCCGGCATTGCGATATTTGGAGGCGATCGCGCCCTCGACGGCGGCGTCGAGATCGGCATCGTCGAAGACAATGAACGGCGCGTTGCCACCGAGCTCCAGGCTCACCTTCTTGATCTGGTCAGCGCATTGCCGCATCAGGATGCGGCCGACTTCCGTCGAGCCGGTGAAGCTGATCTTGCGCACTTTCTCATTGCCGCAGAGCTCTCGGCCGATTGCCGGCCCGTCGAGCCCGACGATCAGATTGAAGACGCCGGCGGGAATGCCGGCCTGTTCGGCGAGCACGGCGAGGGCAATCGCAGTCAGCGGAGTCTGCTCGGCCGGCTTCGAGACGACAGTGCAGCCGACGGCAAGCGCCGGGGCGATCTTGCGGGCAATCATCGCCGCCGGGAAATTCCACGGTGTGATCGTGCCGACGACGCCGACCGGCTGCTTGATGACGATCATGCGCTTATCCTGGGAAGGCGCCGGGATCGTCTCGCCGTAGATGCGCTTGGCCTCTTCCGCATACCATTCGATATAGGCGGCGGCATAAAGGATCTCACCGCGCGCTTCGGGGAAGGGCTTGCCCATTTCGGCCGTCAGGATCGCCGCGAGCGCGTCGGCATTGGCGACGATCAGGTCGAACCATTTGCGCAGGATCTGGCTGCGTTCCTTGGCGGGGCGGGCAGCCCAGGCCGGCTGGGCAGCATAGGCCGCATCGATCGCCGCCCGCGTTTCGGCTGCGCCCATATCGGGGAGGGAGGCGAGCAGCTCGCCGGTTGCCGGGTTCAGAACGTCGAAGGTCTTTGCGGCGTCGCCCGAGGTCCAGACGCCGTTGATATAGCCGGCATCGCGCAACAGCGGCGAGGAAAAGGCAATGTGCCTGGTCAGTGCGGTAGTGAAAGCCATATCATATCTCCTTGGGAGCGGCTGCCGATCGCCGGCGCCATTGAAATCCGGGTTCGATCGGCGCTAGCTGGCGGCACTCGCCTCCAGCATCGAGGTCTCGAGAATGTCGAGCGCCTCGCCGAAGACCTCGTCCTGGATGGTGATCGGCGCGAGGAAGCGGATGACGTTTCCATGGACGCCGCAGGTGAGCAGGATCAGCCCCTTGTCGAGCGCTGTCAGCCGCACCTTGTTGGCGAAATCAGCACTCGGCAATCCCGTCCTCCGGTCATTGAATTCGACGGCGTTCATGAAGCCCGGTCCGCGAATATCGGCGATCTCCGGCACCTTTTCACGCAAGGATTCCAGCCGCTGCTTCAGCCGCCCGCCGAGCAGGTTCGCTCGGTTGCAGAGATCCTCCTCCTTGATGACGTCGAGGACGGCATGGGCAGCGGCGATACCGAGCGGATTGCCGCCATAGGTGCCGCCGAGCCCGCCCGGCCCCGGCGCGTCCATGATTTCGGCGCGGCCGGTGACGGCAGCAAGTGGGAAGCCGCCGGCGAGGCTTTTCGCCATCGTCGTCAGGTCGGCGGCCACCTCGTGGTGATCCATCGCGAACATCTTGCCGGTGCGGGCAAAACCGGTCTGCACCTCATCGGCGATCAGCAGGATGCCATGCTGGTCGCAAAGTTCGCGCAGGGCTTTCATGAAGGCTGCGGGCGCCGGATAGAAGCCGCCTTCACCCTGCACCGGCTCGAGGATGATGGCTGCGACACGCTGCGGATCGACATCGGCGGCGAAGAGTTTCTTCAGCGCCGCAAGCGACTGATCGACGGAGACGCCATGCAGTTCGACGGGGAAAGGAACATGGAAGACATCGCCGGGCATCGCGCCGAAGCCGACCTTGTAGGGCACGACCTTGCCGGTCAGCGCCATGCCCATGAAGGTGCGGCCGTGGAAGCCGCCGCCGAAGGCGATGACGGCCGAGCGGCCGGTCGCGGCACGGGCGATCTTGACGGCGTTCTCGACCGCCTCGGCGCCAGTGGTGACGAAGATGGTCTTTTTCTGGAAATTGCCGGGCACCAGGGCGTTCAGCCGCTCGGCGAGGCTGACGTAGTTCTCGTAGGGCACCACCTGGTGGCAGGTATGGGTGAAGCGGTCGAGCTGATCCTTGACCGCCGCAATGACCTTGGGGTGGCGGTGACCGGTGTTGAGCACGGCGATGCCGGCGGCGAAATCGATATAGCGGCGGCCCTCCTTGTCCCAGATTTCGGCATTCTCTGCGCGATCCGCATAGATCTGGGTAGTCATGCCGACGCCGCGTGAAATCGCGGCGTTCTTCCGGTCGGTAAGGCTTGTCGCGGTCATCGATCTGCTCCCGTGTTGAAGGTTTTTGGAATTATCTTGCATAAGTTCTGTAAGATTCTCTGGAAATTCCTACATTTTTTCTGCAAGAAAACAAGCGGCATTTTTTGCTTCAAACATCACGCGATTTGATGAATGCTCGCGCAACGAGAATCGGGGTATTGGCTGATGAGTGACAACGGGCCTGTGCGCTACAAGGTAGCGGAGGCCGCGCGGCTGGCGGGGGTCTCCGCCTCGACGCTGCGCCTCTGGGAAAGCCAGGGCCTGGTCGTTCCCGGCCGCTCCGAAACCGGCCATCGGCAATATAGCGCCGACGACGTGGCGCGGCTGAGGCGCATCTCCTGGTACCGGGTCGAGCGCGGTCTCAATCCGGCAGCAATCCGAGAGGCGCTGGAGAGCGAGGAACCCTCCGCGGACAGTGCCGAACCCGGCCAGGATTCCGGCCTCGGCCGGAAACTGCGGAGCCTCCGCCACGCCGCAGGCAAGACGCTCGATCAGGTGGCCGGTGATATTGGCATCACCGCGTCGACGCTCTCGACGCTGGAGCGCACCTCGCAAGGCGTCGGATTCAAGACGCTGCACGACCTCGCCGAATATTACGCCACCACCGTCTCCCGCCTCTCCGGCGAGGAAAGCGTGGAGGTGCCGGCAGTGATACGCGCCGGCGAGTGGCGCACCTGGCCGGAAACGACCCCCGGGGTTACGGTGCAGTTGCTTGCCGAAGGCCGCAGGATGATGGATTGCCATCGTTTCGTGCTGGCGCCGGGCGCTGCCAGCGAGGGCGCCTATCGCCACGAAGGCGAGGAATTCATGCATGTCCTGTCCGGCCGGCTGGAACTGGTGCTCGACAGCGATCAGTTCTTCGATCTCGGCCCGGGCGATTCACTGTATTTCGAAAGCCGCCGCTACCATTCCTGGCGCAACCGCCACGATGGCGAAACCGTGCTTCTCTGGATCAACACGCCGCCGACATTCTGAACCAGCCGCAGCAGGAAGCAGTTTCGCAATGTGTGCCTTTGCGCTATAGCGCGAGTGGAGAATATCCGAACGAAAGACAGTCTCATGGCCGCCACCATCCGTTATCACGAAGGCGATATTTCCGCGGCCGACGCGGCCCGCTACACCGGCGCGATCGCGATCGATACCGAGACGCTGGGCCTGGTGCCGCGGCGGGATCGTCTCTGCGTCGTCCAGCTTTCTCCGGGTGACGGCACCGCCGACATCATCCGCATCGCGGCCGGCCAGAAAGAGGCCCCCAATCTCGTCGCTCTGCTCGAAGATCCCACGCACCAGAAGATCTTTCATTACGGCCGCTTCGATATTGCCGTGCTCTTCCATACCTTCGGCGTCACGACGAACCCGGTATTCTGCACCAAGATCGCCTCGCGCCTCTGCCGCACCTACACCGATCGCCACGGCCTCAAGGACAATCTCAAGGAAATGCTCGACGTCGATGTCTCCAAGGCGCAGCAATCGTCCGATTGGGCGGCCGAGACGCTGTCGCCGGCCCAGCTCGAATATGCCGCTTCCGACGTGCTTTACTTGCACGCGCTTCGCGACAAGCTGACGGCCCGCCTGATCCGCGACGGCCGGTTCGATCATGCCACGGCCTGCTTCGCATTCCTGCCGACCCGCGCCAAGCTCGACCTGCTCGGCTGGGAAGAGGCCGATATCTTCGCTCACAGCTGAGCGAATTGCCGTCAATCTTCACTGTCTGCGGTCGCGGGTGAACTGATCCGCCGGCGTTAGCGATTCGTTAATCTCTGTTTCTTAATATTCGATTTAATTTTTAGGCATTCGATGGCGCCGCTTGCGTCATGCGGACAGGAGGATCTGCTCGGGATGCAAGGGACCGGATGAGCGCGGTCCTTTCATAGAGCCTGCTTTCATCGTCACTTTACGAAAGGGCATGCCATGCTGACCCCCGTTCGTGCAGCGTCCAATGCAAGCTTTTCATCTCAGGGCCAGACTGCGGCGATCGTGGCCGGCAGTCCTGACCGTTCGGTGATTGCCCCCGCGCCCGTCAACGCGGTCGAGGCCACTGAGCTGAATTCCGCCATTGCCGGCAAGCTCAATATCCTGCTCCTTGCGGCGCGCGAGCGCATGGTTGAAGCCCTTTTCGATGTCATCGATGCGGCTGGCCGCTCGATCTCGCTCGATCGCGGCGAGGACGAGAGCAATTCCGCCTTCGCCTCCCGGCTCGCCGATGCCATCCGCGGGCTGCCGACCGCCAGGATCGATGAGGTCGAAGGCCAGCTGAGCGCGCAGGGGCACAGTCTGCCGCTTCGGACGATCGCGGAAGCCTTGAAGAATCCGACAGGGCCTGAGGCGGCGCGTATCATCGCCTATCTGGAAATCGTGCGCTATAAGGACCGTGATCTCGCTGCCCGCGCCGTCGTCCGATCCTATGGTCAGAACGATGCTTCGCCGATGCGCGCCGAAGCCCGGCCCGAGATCCAGCTGCATGAAGCCAGCCTGCTCGCCGCGATCCGCCAGCCGGCGGAAACGCAATCTGAACCAGCCGGCAAATTGATCGAGACCGCCCTGCTTGCGGCAAGCGAGGAAGCGGTGAGCGCCGCAGCCGTGGAAGCCGCGGATCCTGAAATTTCGCAGTCTGAAAACTGGATTCGCTCCGCTTCGGTGACAAAAGCAGAGCTTGCCCCGAAGGTCGAAGCCCGGCAATCAGTGCCGGCAGAGCCGCGTGCGGGTGACGACACGGCCGAGGTGACGGAGCCGCCGGTCATTCAGCCTCTCGCAACGTCGGAAAAAGCCGATCCTCTCATTCCCCGGAACTGGACGGGAATCCTCGCCTCCATGACCGAAGCGGTCTCCGAGATGATCGTAACCATCATCCGTGAGCAGGACGTCGAAACGGTGCAGGAGGATGGTCCCGTCGAGGCGGCGGTGGAGGTCGATGCCATTCTCGACGAGGCCGTCAGCAGCGAAGCGAAGGAGACCTTGACGAGACAGCCGGCAGATCTGGCCGCTGCCGATGCTCGACAGTCCGCAATGCCCCACCTGTCTCAGATGGAACCCGGGGCCACGGCTGCGGCTGCCCGCCAGCCGAAAGAAATTGCCGCACAGCCGCAACCGATGCCGCTGCCCGACATGGCGGAGGCCTCTTATGTGCCGCTCGCGGCCAAGGTGGCGGAGGGCTTTGCCTATGCTCAGCTGCCTTATCAGTTCGCCAAGGATACGCCGTCGAACGAAAAGGCCGGTGAAACGAGCCACCAGCATCACCATCACCAGGACGGTGCGCCGCAGGACGAGCAGCAGGCGCAATCCGGCGGCGAGGATGCCGAACCCGATGCTGAAGGGGCGGAGGCGGCACCCGAGCGCAGGACGCCGAGGATGATCGATACCGAGCCGTCGGCATATCGGCCCGACACTGCAGCCGATCCGGTCTACGCGCTTTATCAGCGCATGGCCGGCTGGGAATAGCGGCTTTCATCACCTGAAAATGAAGAACCCGCCGGATCGCTCCGGCGGGTTCCGCATTTCAGACGTGACTGCGAGGCTTATTCGCCGCCGCGGTTCTTCAGGGCTGCGCCCAGGATGTCGCCGAGCGAAGCGCCCGAGTCGGACGAACCGAACTGAGCGACGGCTTCCTTCTCTTCCGCAATCTCCAGGGCCTTGATGGACAGCATGATCTTGCGGTCCTTCTTGGAGAAGTTGGTGACGCGGGCGTCGACGACCTGGCCGACCGAGAAACGCTCAGGACGCTGCTCGTCGCGGTCGCGGGCGAGATCGGCGCGACGGATGAAGGACGTGATGTCCTCGTGGTTGACGAGCTTCACTTCAATGCCGCCATCGTTGATGGCGATGACTTCGCAGGAAACAACGGCGTTCTTGCGCAGGTCGCCGGAAGCTGCTGCTTCACCAACAGCATCCTTGCCGAGCTGCTTGATGCCGAGCGAGATGCGTTCCTTCTCGACATCGACGTCGAGAACGACGGCCTTGACGACGTCACCCTTGTTGAACTCCTCGATGACCTGTTCGCCCGGACGGTTCCAGTCGAGGTCGGAGAGGTGCACCATGCCGTCGACATCGCCGTCGAGGCCGATGAACAGGCCGAATTCGGTCTTGTTCTTGACTTCGCCTTCAACTTCAGTGCCGGCCGGATGGCTGCGGGCGAATGCTGCCCACGGGTTTTCCAGCGTCTGCTTGAGGCCGAGCGAGATACGGCGCTTGGACGGATCGACTTCGAGAACGACGACTTCGACTTCCTGGCTCGTGGACAGGATCTTGCCGGGGTGAACGTTCTTCTTGGTCCAGGACATTTCCGAGATGTGGATCAGGCCTTCGATGCCCGGCTCCAGCTCAACGAACGCACCGTAGTCGGTGATGTTCGTAACGGTACCGGAGATCTTCTTGCCTTCCGGATACTTGGCCTGGATGCCATCCCACGGATCGGACTCGAGCTGCTTCATGCCGAGCGAGATGCGGTGGGTTTCCTGGTTGATGCGGATGATCTGAACCTTGACCTGCTGGCCGATGTTCAGGATTTCCGACGGATGGTTCACACGGCGCCATGCCATGTCGGTGACGTGCAGCAGGCCGTCGATGCCGCCGAGGTCGACGAACGCACCGTAATCGGTGATGTTCTTGACGACGCCGTCGACAACCTGGCCTTCTTCGAGGTTCTGAACGATTTCAGAACGCTGCTCGGCACGGGACTCTTCCAGGACCGTGCGGCGCGAAACCACGATGTTGCCGCGGCGCTTGTCCATCTTGAGGATTTCGAAGGGCTGCGGGTTGTGCATCAGCGGGGTCACGTCGCGGATCGGGCGGATGTCGACCTGCGAACGCGGCAGGAAGGCGATCGCACCGTCGAGGTCGACCGTGAAGCCGCCCTTGACCTGGTTGAAGATTACGCCTTCGACGCGCTCGCCGGCTTCGAACTTGGCTTCGAGCTTGATCCAGCTTTCTTCGCGGCGAGCCTTCTCGCGCGACAGAACGGCTTCACCAAGCGCGTTTTCGATGCGCTCGACATAGACTTCGACTTCGTCGCCGACCTTCAGCGAACCGTCCTTGGCGCGTGCGCCGAATTCCTTGAGCGCGATGCGGCCTTCGACCTTGAGGCCGACGTCGACAACGGCGACATCCTTTTCGATGCCCGTGACGATGCCCTTGGTGACATAGCCTTCAGCCAGATCGTTTTTGGCAAAGGACTCTTCGAGAAGGGCCGCGAAATCCTCGCGAGAGGGAGTTGCTACTGACATAAAATCTCCTGCGTGGCCTTCGATAGCGTCAAGGCCCACGTATGCGCCGGTTGGTTCGTGTTGAATGGGCCTGAACCCAGTCCGCCTTCTCTGACGAAGGCAATCCGGCGCTTGGACGGAATTTCAGGCTGCATTAAAGCGATCCATGCGTCTGAGCATGCAAAATCGCTTGAATTTAGGCATTTCGGTTCAAGACCGCATCGATGATCGATTGAGCGGCTTGAAACGCGGCCTCTATACTCATTTCCGACGTATCAAGCAAGTGCGCATCATCAGCTGGTTTCAAAGGGCTGTCGGCCCGCCCCATGTCGCGTTCGTCGCGCCGCTTGACGTCTTCGAAAATCGCCTCCAAATCCGCCGTCGCCCCCTTGCCCAGGATCTCGTCGTAACGGCGTCTGGCGCGCACCTCCGGCGACGCCGTCACATAGAGCTTGACCGGCGCATCCGGGCATACGACCGTGCCGATATCGCGCCCATCGAGCACCGTGCCCGGCGTCTTTGCCGCAAACCGGCGCTGCGCCTCGACCAGCGCCCGGCGCACCGCCGGCATGACGGCGATTTTCGAGGCGGCTTCACCGATCTCGTGTCGGGAAAGTATATCGCGATTCAGTCCGGCGAGTTCAACCTCCCGCGCGATCTTTTCGGCCACCGCCTCGTCGTCGAGCGGCAGGCCGGCATCGAGCAGCGCCTTGGCCGTTGCGCGGTAGGTCAGCCCCGTGTCGAGATGGTGAAAGCCGTATCGTTCAGCGATAAGACGCGAAAGCGTCCCCTTGCCGGCCGCCGCCGGGCCGTCGATGGCGATGGTGAAACTCTTTGTTGCCATGGGATCAATCCTGCAATGATGCGCCGTATGGCGCCAAAGGGGTCGTCTTGCGCGGATGCGGCTGGAACAGCTGGAAGCTGGCGGTGGGCTGCGGCGCAGAGCCATGCATCCCGTAATCCTCTGTAACTGCAGCACATTTCTTCCGAAGCGTCGGCCTGGCCGGCTGCTGCCTTCGCCCGCTTCTTCTACTGCCGCGGCTCGTTACCACAAACACCATGAGCGGTCATCCGTCTGCAGGCCAAAACGCCCGCGCCGAGATGATAAAGTTTGGCTTTGACATGGGAAGCCACAGCGATTAAGGGGACCGGCTTATAAATTCCGATGGAACGCCGGCTTGCACGGCATTTTGCCGAATCGCGGATTCGGCCATTCTCACGAGGCTTATAGTGGCGAAAGCGGAACTTGGAACCAAGCGCACCGATCCGGAAACCGGCAAGAAGTTTTATGATCTGAACCGGGATCCGATCGTTTCCCCTTATACCGGCAAGTCCTATCCCCTGTCCTTCTTCGAGGAAACCTCGGCGATCGCTGAGGTTGCCGAAGAAGACGAGGTCGCGGAAGTCGATACCGAAAACACCGAAGTCGAACTGGTTTCGCTTGAGGATGCCGACGACGGCGCCTCTGGCGACGACATTCCGGACATGGGCGACGACGATGTCGAAATCGAAGGCGACGACGATGACGACACTTTCCTCACGCCCGACGAAGACGACGACGATGACGACATGAGCGACATTATCGGCGTGACCGGCGACGAAGACGAAGTCTGATCGGACAAATGCCGGCCCGGACAACAAAAAAATTCCGGGTCGGTTTTTTTGGGCTTGCTATCTGCGAAAACCGCAAGTAAGAAGCCGCCACTCCAGAGGGAACGCCCTCCGGAGCATCCCAGGACCGGCCATGCCGGACCGCCTTGATGGGGCTATAGCTCAGCTGGGAGAGCGCTTGCATGGCATGCAAGAGGTCAGCGGTTCGATCCCGCTTAGCTCCACCAGCCTACGCTCTTCGAGCTTCGGCTTGGCAAGCCGGAAGGCTTGACGGGACGAGGGCGAGAAGGAGGCGGAGGCTGCCGCGACGTAGTTGCGAAGCAACGTAGGCGGGCTGTGATCCTTCCATGAAATATGTCTACATTCTCAATAGTGTCGAACTTCCGGATCGCTATTACGTTGGCGTGACGGGCGACCTGAAGTCGCGTCTGGCAAAACATAATGCCGGAGAAGTTTCTCATACCTCGAAATACGCCCCTTGGTCTCTCAAGACCTATCTCGCCTTCTCCGACGAAGCGCAGGCCTTTGCCTTTGAGAAGTATTTGAAGTCGGCTTCCGGCAGAGCATTCGCAAAGAAAAGACTCTAGCCGCGCTCACGCCACCCCCGGCAGACCGTTCCCACAGCCTGCCGGCGCCTTCCGCCTCACATCTCCACGATCGCTGCCGTCACCCGTTTCACCACCGGCAGCACCAATAACAGCACCGGAAAGGCGATGGCCCAGGAGAGGACCCAAGCGGATGGCCACATGGCAAGTGCAACTGCGGTCAGGCCTTGCGCTCTGACGATGCTGATTGCGGAGACGACTGATGTCATTAGCAGCGAGAGGATGAGCGGCATGACGATCGCATTGTAGCGCTTGGGGAGTTTGCCTTTGGGCATTTTGATCTCCGTAAGATGCCGATCGAACAATCGCGCAGCGCCGATCGGCGGTTGCGCGTTGATTGACGTAAACGCTTACGGAGCTTCGGTCTGAAGCGACGCCGTTTTATGATCGAAAGAATCTTTTCGCGCAAGCGTGGCCCCGGCCAAATCCTCTTTGCCAATTCCTCAACGAACAGGATTTATCCTTGCTGCAAGAATCTCAGTGATTCGCCTTCAGGATCCCCAATGACCAGAGCAAGACGCCGCCGTATCATTCGTACACGACGAACCCTGACCGGGCTCGCCCTCGTCGGTTCGATTTCATTTCTGGCCGGCATGACCGATGCGACCGGGCTGCTGCTGACCGGCGATTTCGTCTCCTTCATGACGGGGAATACGACGCGGGCCGCACTCGCGCTGGGCCAGGGCAATCTTTATCATGCGGCGGTGCTGATCTCCGCCATTCTCGTTTTCGTGCTCGGCAATGCGACCGGTATCGTCATCGCCCATGTCTCCGAGCGGCGCATCTTCGTCGTTCTCGGCTGCGTCGGGGCCGTTCTGGCGCTTGCTTCGATGACGACGGCTGAGAGCCTGATGCTGGTGCGGTTCTACATGATCGTTTGTTCCATGGGCATGGTGAACGCCGCCGTCGAACATATCGAAGGCCTGCCGATCGGCCTGACTTATGTTACAGGCGCACTGTCGCGTTTCGGCCGCGGCATCGGCCGCTGGATTATCGGCGATCGCCGTGTCGAATGGACGATCCAGCTCGTCCCCTGGGGCGGCATGATGCTCGGCGCGATCGCCGGTGCCGTCCTGACCCGGTTGACCGGCGCCCATGCCTTGTGGCTGGTCTCCATCTTTGCCATGGCGCTGGCGCTTGTCGCCATGTTCATTCCCCGGCCGCTTCAGCGGCGCTTCAACCAGAAGCTCGCGCCGCATCACACGGGCGCCCTGCGCTAGCGATAGGACCGTCGCATTCCTGTTACCGCCGAATCGGATAGGAAGGACGCGCGCCCATCCTCAAGGAGTAGGTCTTGTTCGTCATTTCCAAGCTTGTCTGGATTTTTGCCCAGCCGCTGTCGCTGGCATTCCTTCTCGTCTTCTTCGCCTTTGCCGCCGGACTTCTGCGCTGGCACAGCTCAAGCGTCCTCGGCGCGATGGCTTCAGCCCTCATCCTCTTCATCACGCTCTACACCACGGCCGGCAACCTTCTGATGCAGGGGCTCGAGCAGCGCTTCGCCAAACCTGCCGCCGATCCCGACAGCCTGCAATGCATGATCGTGCTCGGCGGCGCCTTCGAAAACGAGGTGAATACGGCGCGCCACGGCATTGAATTCAATCCTGCCGCCGACCGCTTCATCGAAGCGCTGCGGCTCGCGCAGAAGTTTCCGCAGTCGCGCATTCTGATCTCGGGCGGCGACGGCTCACTCTCGGGCATTTACGAAGGCGATGCGGCGGCATCCGAGCGCTTCTTCCCGCTCTTCGGCGTCAGCAAGGATCGCCTGATCGAGGAGCGGCAATCGCGCACCACCTTCGAAAACGCCGTCAATACAAAAGAAGTCCTCGCGGGCCACGGCCTTTCCCAGTGCCTGCTGATCACCTCGGGCTTCCATATGCCGCGTTCCGTCGGCATCTTCCGTAAGCTCGGCATCGACATCGTGCCCTGGCCGACCGACTATCGCACCGACGGGCAGGTTCGGCTGAACCTGGATTTCACTCAGCCGAACCTCAACGCCCAGAATATGGCAACGGCGATCCGCGAATGGTACGGCCTGGTCGGCTACTATCTCGCCGGCCGGTCGTCGGAGCTTTATCCGCGCTAAGCTTATTTCTTCGAGATGGTGACGAATTTCGTGCCGCGCACACGCGCGGTCACGATGCAGGGATCGCCATCGGTGCGGTCGCAGAAACGCGGATGCATCTTCATCGCCAGCACCATGTTGCCGAAGCGCTGGACGAAGTCGTAGCCGTAGATCTGTGCCGTCGCGATCATGAAATAACCGCCTTCGGCGACCTGCAGATAGAAATTATAGGTGCAGCCGTCGTCGTTGCATTGCGGCCCCTTCTGCCCGTCGCAGGTCAGCTGGCCCTCATTGACCACGGCGTCGATCAGCCCGTCATTGTTGATGTCCTGCCTGATAACGAAGCCGTCGGCGAATTCGGCCGCTTTGCACTGTTCCTGGAAATGCTTCTTCTCGTAGATTTCGGGGTCGGAGATCAGCGATTGCTGGGCAAGCGCGGCTACCGGCATGGCGAGCAGCAGGACAATATTGAGAACGGCGAGCACCAGCGTTTTCACGGGCTTTCCTCTTTTGGACAAAGGCTCTGAAGCCAAGGCATGTCGCCTAAAACCATGCAGCGGTTTCGGGATACGACATACATCGAATAAAGACTGATGCTTTATCGCCGCGCCGCCTTGCGCCGCCCTTGCCGCCATGGTTCTTTCCGGAAACTGTTCGCCGGCTCCGGGGTCCGCATGTCCTTGCTCGTCTATCTCGATTATGCCGGCATTGCGCTGTTTGCCGCGACAGGCGCGCTCGCCGCCTCGCGCAAGCAGCTCGATCTGATCGGCTTTCTGTTTTTTGCCATGGTCACGGGAACCGGCGGCGGCACCGTGCGCGACATCGTGCTCGGCCGTGTACCGGTCTTCTGGGTGCTGAACCCTGCCTATATCCTCGTCTGCTGCATCATGGGCGTGATTGTCTTCTTCACCGCCCATCTGCTGGAATCGCGCTATCGCCTGCTGATCTGGCTGGATGCGATCGGCCTTGCCGCCTATTGCGTTCTGGGTGCCGCCAAGGGACTTGCCGCTACCGGCTCGCCGACCATCGCGATCGTCACCGGCACACTGACGGCGACCTTCGGCGGCATCCTGCGCGATCTGATGGCAAACGAGCCTTCGGTGCTGTTGCGGCCGGAAATCTATGTGACGGCGGCGCTGGTCGGGGCCGGCGTGTTCACGCTCGCCAATGCGTTGGGAATGCCGCTCTATCTCGCCTCCGGCTGCGGCGTTGTGGCGGCCTTTGCCGTTCGCGGCGGCGCCCTTTGGTTCGGCTGGACCTTCCCGATCTACAAACACAAGCCCGGGCGGCATCCCGACGATGTGATGTGAGCCTTTTGGTCGCCGTCAGCCTTGCTTGGCTCGCAGGCGGATCACCACGTCGACATGAGCGATCTCCAAACCTTCGGGCGGCTCCGGCAGATTGCCGATCGTCAGGTTGCTGACGGGAATGTCGAGCACCTCGTTATGGCCTTCGATGAAGAAATGGTGGTGGTCGGAAACATTGGTGTCGAAATAGGTCTTGGCGCTCTCGACGGCGAGAACGCGGATGAGACCGGCTTCGGTGAACTGGTGCAGCGTGTTATAGACGGTCGCCAGCGAAACCGGCACCCCGGCGGCAACCGCCTCCTCATGCAGTTCCTCGACGGTCAAATGCCGGTCGCCCTTGGCAAACAGGAGGTCGCCGAGCGCGACGCGCTGGCGTGTGGGGCGAAGGCCCGCGCGGCGCAGCCTTACCTCTATTGCGATCGGGAGTGCACCCGTCATCAACACCAACTCCGATTATTCCTGCATAAAGCAATCATGTTTCTTCAAGCGGTATAACTTTTGCATCGGAGCCTTTCAATAGTTCAGTGGGGACAAGAGCCTGACAAACGCGGCAAAAACGGGCTTTTGATGCAAATAGGTCTGGTCGCAGCTCTGGCCTTCCTGTATGCGACCACCAAATAATGGCGTAAGCCCGGTCCAAACCGATGAATGAAGCTGCCTTGCTTGTGCTTCATTTTCTGAAGAACTTGGACTACACGTTCACATCCATCGGCTTCACGCGGGGGGAAAAAGAAATTTTATGACCACCAGACAGTCCAGCTTCTCGTATGAAGAACTCATCGCTTGCGCCCATGGCGAGCTGTTCGGACCCGGTAATGCGCAGCTGCCGCTGCCGCCCATGCTGATGGTTCACCGCATCACGGACATTTCCGAAACGGGCGGCGCCTTCGACAAGGGCTATCTCAGGGCCGAATACGATGTACGCCCCGACGACTGGTATTTTCCCTGCCATTTCGAAGGCAATCCGATCATGCCTGGCTGCCTCGGCCTCGACGGCATGTGGCAGCTGACCGGTTTCTTCCTGGGCTGGCTTGGCGAGGAAGGTCGCGGCATGGCGCTTTCAACCGGCGAAGTGAAATTCAAGGGCATGGTCCGGCCGCATACGAAGCTGATCGAATACGGCATCGACTTCAAGCGCGTCATGCGCGGTCGCCTCGTGCTCGGCACGGCCGATGGCTGGCTGAAGGCGGATGGCGAGACCATATACCAGGCGTCCGACCTTCGCGTCGGTCTATCGAAAGACAAGACCGCCTGAAACCGCATTTCGAGCGGCTGACGAAAACAACAAAGGTTTGATCAGATGAGACGGGTAGTTGTCACGGGTCTGGGTATCGTTTCCTCGATCGGAAGCGATGCGGCCGAAGTCACCGAATCCTTGCGCCAGGCAAAGTCGGGTATCTCCTTTTCCAACGATTTCGCCGAACACGGCTTCAAGTGCCAGGTCTGGGGCAGCCCCAAGCTCGGCCAGGCGGAACTTGGCGAACTGGTCGATCGCCGCGCCATGCGCTTCCTGTCGCAGGGCGGCGCCTGGAACCATGTCGCCATGAAGCAGGCGATCGCCGATTCCGGTCTGGAAGAGACGGACTACGCACAGAACGAGCGCGTCGGCATCATCATGGGATCCGGTGGCCCGTCCACCCGCACACTCATCGAGGCGGCCGAGATCACCGTAAAGAACCACAGCCCGAAGCGCATCGGCCCCTTCGCCGTGCCGAAGGCGATGTCGTCAACCGCATCGGCCACACTCGCCACCTGGTTCAAGATCCACGGCGTCAACTATTCGATCTCGTCGGCCTGCTCGACCTCGGCGCATTGCATCGGCAATGCCACTGAAATGATCCAGTGGGGCAAGCAGGACATGATGTTTGCCGGCGGCCACGAAGATCTCGACTGGACGATGTCCAACCTCTTCGACGCGATGGGGGCCATGTCCTCCAAATATAACGACACGCCCGATACTGCCTCGCGCGCCTATGACGTCAACCGCGACGGTTTCGTCATCGCCGGCGGCGCCGGCGTGCTGGTGCTGGAGGAGCTGGAGCACGCCAAGGCCCGCGGCGCCAAAATCTACGCCGAAATCGTCGGCTACGGCGCCACCTCTGATGGTTACGACATGGTCGCTCCCTCGGGCGAGGGCGCTGTCCGCTGCATGCGCCAGGCGCTTTCCACCGTCAAAGGCGATGTCGACTATATCAACACCCACGGCACATCGACGCCGGTCGGCGACAGCAAGGAAATCGGCGCCATCCGCGAGGTGTTCGGCACCAAGATCCCGCATATCCAATCGACCAAGTCGCTGACGGGCCATTCGCTCGGTGCGGCCGGCGTGCAGGAATCGATCTATTCCCTGCTGATGATGCAGCAAGGTTTCATCGGCGAAAGCGCCCATATCGCCGAGCTCGATCCCGAATTCGAAGGTGTGCCGATTGTGCGCAAGCGAATCGACAATGCGAAGATCGATATCGCTCTCTCCAATTCCTTCGGCTTTGGCGGGACGAACGCCACGCTCGTCTTCCAGCGCTATAACGGATAACAACATGACTGGAATCATGCAGGGTAAGCGCGGCCTCATCATGGGCGTCGCAAACAACCATTCGATTGCCTGGGGGATTTCAAAAGCGCTCGCCGCACAGGGGGCTGACCTCGCCTTCACCTATCAGGGCGATGCGCTCGGCAAGCGCGTCCGGCCGCTGGCCGCCGAAGTCGGCTCGGATTTCGTGCTGCCTTGCGACGTCGAGGACATCACTTCCGTCGATGCCGTGGTCGACGCGCTCGGCGAGCGCTGGGGCAAGCTCGATTTTATCGTCCATGCCATCGGCTTCTCGGACAAGAACGAGCTGAAGGGCCTCTACGCCGATACGACGCGGGAGAATTTCAGCCGCACCATGGTCATCTCCTGCTTCTCCTTCACCGAGATCGCCAAGCGCTGCGCTCCGCTGATGGAAGGCAGTGGCGCGATGCTGACACTGACCTATAACGGCTCGACGCGCGTCATTCCGAATTACAATGTCATGGGTGTCGCCAAGGCGGCGCTCGAGGCTTCGGTGCGTTATCTCGCTGCCGATTACGGCCCGCGCGGCATCCGCGTCAACGGCATTTCCGCCGGCCCGATCCGCACGCTGGCCGGCGCCGGAATTTCGGACGCGCGCGCGATCCTCTCCTGGAACCAGCGTAATGCGCCGCTGCGCAAGACCGTGACCATCGATCAGGTCGGCAGCTCGGCGCTCTACCTGCTCTCCGACCTCTCCGCCGGCGTCACCGGCGAAATCCACTTCGTCGATGCCGGCTTCAACATCACCTCGATGCCAACGCTGGAGACCCTGCGCAACGCCGACGTCGAATAAACGCCGCTGATTGAAATTCAAAGGCCGTGCGCATCCTCTGCGCACGGCCTTTTGTTTTGCGGGTAAGAACTCGGGGTCGAAGCGGCCTGAGCCTTATTTCTTCGCCCACAGAACCTTGAAGCGGGCATTGCGGCAGGTTTCGCCGCTTTCCCTGAAGTTCGCTGCCAGAACAGGCTCATAAGGCAGGCCGCGATTGGCGACCAGCATCAGCCTGCCGCCGCCGCGAACGGCGGAGGCGGCTGTCTTGATCATCGCCTGGCCGAGCGATGGCTCGGCGGCATGGCCCTCGTGGAAGGGCGGGTTCATGATGACGAGGTCGTATTTGTCCTTGACCGGCTCGCCCGCCAGATCGTGCCAGAAGAAGCGCGCTGGCGCGTTCGGGCAGTTCTCCGCCAGGTTACCCCGCGCGGCCTCCAGGGCCGCGTGATTGGCCTCATAGAGGTCAAGGCGGGCCAGCCCGCGCGATCTCTGTGCCATCTCGACCGAGAGATAGCCCCATCCGGCGCCGAAATCTGCGACGTCGCCGGTAAAATCCTGCGGCAGGCGCGAGGCGAGCAGTTCCGATCCGGCATCGATCCGATCATGCGAGAACATGCCGGCTGTCGCATGGAAGCGATTATCGACGCGCACCGGCGCCTTTGCCAGTTTGGAGATGATGCCGCCGGCCTCGGCCGGCCGTCCGAACCAGAAGGCGACGCCGTGATATTTCGGCATGTGGTCGATGGCGAGGCCGAAACCTTCCATCCGCTTGCGCAGCGGCTGGACGCCGTCTTCCTTGGCGCCGGCGACGACGATCAGCCCGCCGGCCCGCGTGCGGGCGATCGCGGCGGCGAGGTTGGCCTCGTTCTCGCCTTTGTGCTTGGTGCAGAGCACGAGTGCTGCGTCATAGTCCTCGCCGTCGATCTCAGGTGTGGCTTCGATCCGCTGCGCCAGCAGCTGGCGGTAGAGCGGCCGGAAGCCCTGGACGGCGCTGAGCGAGGCGGCAAAACCTTCCGGCAGCGCAAAGCCTGCTTCGGCGCCGAGAAAGAGCACACGCTCGCCTTCGCCGGGCGGCTGGATTGTACCGCTGGCAAACGGATGGAATAGGGTCTTCAACGTTTCGCGGCTCATCGGTCTCGTCTCATTTAGAATAGAAAAGGGGCGCGGAAGATTCCCGCGCCCGGAAAAGCTCTAAAGCTGGCGGAGGCGGCTTATTCGGCCGCTTCTTCCTTCTTCTTCTCGTTCGGGATCTCCTGGCCGGTGGCCTGGTCGACAACCTTCATCGACAGACGAACCTTGCCGCGTTCGTCGAAGCCGAGCAGCTTGACCCAGACCTTGTCGCCTTCCTTGACGACGTCAGTCGTCTTGGCGACGCGCTCGGAAGCGAGCTGCGAAATATGAACGAGGCCGTCGCGGGCGCCGAAGAAGTTGACGAAGGCGCCGAAGTCGGCGGTCTTGACGACAGTGCCCTCATAGATCTGGCCGATTTCAGGCTCGGCGACGATCGAGTGGATCCACTTGCGCGCCGCTTCGATTTCCTTGCCGGAAGAGGAGGCGATCTTGACGGTGCCGTCGTCCTCGATGTTGATCTTCGCGCCGGTCTTTTCGACGATTTCGCGGATGACCTTGCCGCCGGAGCCGATGACTTCGCGGATCTTGTCGACCGGGATGTTCATCACTTCGATGCGCGGAGCGAATTCGCCGAGCTGGCCGCGGCTTTCGGTGATGGCCTTGGCCATTTCGCCGAGGATATGGGCGCGACCGCCCTTGGCCTGGCCGAGAGCGACCTTCATGATCTCCTCGGTGATACCGGCGATCTTGATGTCCATCTGCAGCGAAGTGATGCCATCGGCCGTACCGGCAACCTTGAAGTCCATGTCGCCGAGATGATCTTCATCACCGAGGATATCGGAGAGGACGGCGAAGCGATCGCCTTCCAGGATCAGGCCCATGG
Source organism: Rhizobium sp. NLR22b (assembly GCF_019685295.1). Classification (NCBI taxonomy): domain Bacteria; kingdom Pseudomonadati; phylum Pseudomonadota; class Alphaproteobacteria; order Hyphomicrobiales; family Rhizobiaceae; genus Rhizobium; species Rhizobium sp. NLR22b. The sequence continues at coordinate 122,527 of NZ_JABDWM010000017.1, read as the reverse complement.
CGATACCAGCAACCGGCTTCGCCAGCGGGACACCGGCATCCATCAACGCCAGCGACGTGCCGCAGACGGTTGCCATCGAGGACGAGCCGTTGGATTCGGTGATCTCGGAAACGACGCGCAGCGTGTAGGGGAACTGCTCCGCCGACGGCAGCATCGGACGGATCGCACGCCATGCGAGCTTGCCGTGGCCGATCTCGCGGCGACCCGGGGACCCCATGCGGCCGGTCTCACCAACCGAGAAGGGAGGGAAGTTGTAATGGAGCAGGAAGCGCTCCTTGTACATGCCGGTCAGGCTGTCGACATACTGCTCGTCCTCTCCGGTGCCGAGCGTGGCAACCACGATCGCCTGCGTTTCGCCGCGCGTGAAGAGCGCCGAGCCATGCGTGCGCGGCAGAAGGCCGACTTCCGAAACGATCGGACGAACGGTTTCAAGGTCGCGGCCGTCGATGCGGCTCTTGGTGTCGAGGATGTTCCAACGGACGATCTTGGCCTGCAGGTGCTTGAAGATCGCGCCGACTTCTTCGGCCGTATACTTGGCTTCGCCTTCCTCGGGGAGGAAATGCGCCTTGACCTTTGCCTTGACGGCGTCGACGGCGGCGTAGCGGTCAGCCTTCTGGGTGATCTTGTAAGCTTCGCGCAGTTCTGCTTCGAAATGCTTCAGCATCTCGCCTTCGAGCTCGGAATAGTCTTCCGGTTGGAAGTCGCGCGGCTCCTTGGCGGCGACTTCGGCGAGCTTGATGATCGCGTCGAGAACCGGCTGGAAGCCTTTGTGGCCGAACATGACGGCGCCGAGCATGACGTCTTCGGGCAGTTCCTTGGCTTCGGACTCGACCATCAGCACGGCGTCGTAGGTGCCGGCGACGACGAGGTCGAGGCTCGACTCATCCATCTCGTCGAGATGCGGGTTGAGAACATATTCGCCGTTGATGTAGCCGACGCGCGCGCCGCCGACCGGGCCCATGAAGGGAACGCCGGAAAGCGTCAGCGCCGCCGAAGAGGCGATCATGGACAGGATGTCAGGATTGTTTTCAAGGTCGTGCTGGACGACGGTGACGACGACCTGGGTGTCGTTCTTGTAGCCTTCCGGGAAGAGCGGGCGGATCGGGCGGTCGATCAGGCGGGAAACGAGAGTCTCGTTTTCGCTCGGACGGCCTTCACGCTTGAAATAGCCGCCGGGGATCTTGCCGGCTGCATAGGTCTTTTCCTGGTAGTTGACGGTGAGCGGAAAGAAGTCCTGCCCGGGCTTCGGCGCCTTGGCAGAGACGACGGTGGCAAGAACGACGGTCTCGCCGTAAGTGGCGAGAACCGCACCGTCGGCCTGACGGGCGATCTTGCCGGTTTCGAGCTTCAGCGGGCGGCCGGCCCACTCGATTTCCACTGTGTGTGTATCAAACATATCTTGTCCTTCAATGCGGGAGCACGCGCCATCGCCGATTTCAGGGCGCAGCGCACAGTCGACCGCAATCAATGTGACGTATCACGGGCAAGACAACGGGAGGCTTTTCATCGGCAGTTTCTCGAACGTGAGAGTTCCTGAGAAACTTGGGCCAAAGCCTTGGAGAGCTTTGGCCGAAAGCATCCGGCAATCCTGCCCCATGACAGGTCAGCGGTTGGTTTGGCAGAACCGGCCCATCCGGGTCTGCCGGTCGTTCCACCGCATGAGATAGGGCGCGGGCGGAACATTTCATCGGGAGCGTCGTCCCGAAACAGATCCGGCGGACGCTTAAAAGCGCCCGCCGGATAATTTTAGCGGCGGATACCCAGGCTGTTGATCAGCTTGGAATAGCGGCCTTCATCCTTCTTCTTGAGATAATCAAGAAGCGAGCGGCGGCTCGAAACCATCGTCAGCAGGCCACGGCGGGAATGGTTATCCTTCTTGTGGTCTTTGAAGTGTTCGGTCAGGTTGTTGATGCGCTCGGTCAGGATCGCGACCTGGACTTCCGGAGAACCGGTATCGCCTTCGGCGGTTGCGTATTCCTTGATCAGCGCAGCCTTGCGCTCAGCAGTGATCGACATCGGACGTTCCTTTCTATGAGAGGAGAAGACGTCGCCAAAAGCCGGGATGTCGTCCAGCTTTGGCCGTGAATGCGAGCAGGCGGACCTGACGCTGGCGCTGCCTATAAACCAAATATGCAGCGATGGAAAGAGGGGGCTCCCGCAGCCGCTTTCAACGGCCGGCCATGGCGTCCCGGATCATCGCATCATAACCGCCGGGATCCTGCAGCATGGCGAAATGGCTGGCATCCTTGAGGATGACAAGTTTTGCGCCCGGGATCTCCTTTGCCATCATCTCCGTATGGTCGAGCTTGACGGCTTCATCGTGATCGCCGATCGCAAGCGTGACGGGTACGGTGATCTTTCTAAGGTCCGCCGCCGTCCAGTTCGGCTGCGTCGCCCACATCTGAGAGATCTGGGTGACGAAGGCCTCGTATTCGGTCGGCGTCGGCGAAAGCTTTCTGTACTGGTCACCGGCAACCTCGATATAGTGGCTGAAGGTCTTGTTCTCCAAAACGTCGCCCTTAACGCCGTCCGTCGTGACGTTGGCCGCCTGAGCGATAACGCGGGTCAGCTTTTCCGGATGGTTCATCGCCATGTCGATGCCGATGATGCCGCCGTCCGACCATCCCACGAGCGTCACCTTGTCGATCTTCAGATAGTCGAGAAGGGCAACGTAGTCCGAGGTCATCAGATCGTAGCCGAAAGCCTGCCGGCTACGTGTCGACCGGCCGTGACCGCGGCTGTCGGCGACGATGACCAGATGATCCCGAGCAAACTCCGCCACCTGATGACCCCAGACGTCGGCATTTCCAAGACCGCCATGGATGAAGAGGATCGGATCGCCTTCACCATATTCGGCGTAATACATCTTGATGTCGTTCACATCAGCCATGCCGCTCGTCTTCGGCGTGGGCATTGAAGGAAAGGCGGGAAGCTCGGCCCATCGTTCGGTGGCTTGGGCGCCGGCAACGATCAGGAACAACGAAAAGAACGTCAGTACTTTCGCGATTCTACGCATGGTTTTCCCCTCGAGCCACCATGGCCCAAGGGCAAGGATATCGTATCGCTACCGCCTGACAATCGTCAGTGGTACGGATTCAGGCGAAAACCCGCTTCGGTCGAAACTCGCCCTGGCCGATTTCGCCGATCGCGATCAGCCTGCCGCGTGCCGTCGCATAGGCTTCGCTTTCGGCAATCGGCGCATCGCGGCCGCGCACCAGGATCGGATTACCCATCTTCAGCCGGTGCGCCTGGTCGTCGTTGATGACGAGATGGGGCAGGGCCGACAATGCTTCGCAGGTGTCGATCAGCAGCGCATCGAGGGCGGCGAGCCGCTCATCCATATCCTCGATCGATTCCAGCGCCACGAGGTTTGCGAGCGGAACCATGACCTCTTCCGAAAAGGGCGCGACAAAAGTGCGCCGCAGCCCTGATATATGTCCGTAGCAGCCGAGTTCGCGGCCAAAATCGCGGGCAAGCGCCCTGACATAGGTGCCCTTGCCGCATTCCACTTCGAAATGCGCGGTATTGGCGTCCGGGCAGGCAAGCAGGGTCAGCCGGAAGATTTCCACTTCCCGCGAGGGGATCTCGACGGCTTCGCCGTCGCGCGCCAGGTCGTAGGCGCGTTCTCCCGCTATCTTGATGGCGGAAAACTGCGGCGGCACCTGGCTGATGGTGCCGATATATTTGGGCAGGATATCGCGAATCTGCTGTTCGCTCGGCCGCTTGTTCGAACTCTCAGTGACCTCGCCTTCGAGATCGTCGGTGGCGCGCTCCTCGCCCCAGCTCACCGTGAATTCATAGATCTTCCGGCCGTCCATCACATAGGGAACGGTCTTGGTTGCATCGCCGAGCGCGATCGGCAGCATGCCGGAGGCCAGCGGATCGAGCGTGCCGGCATGGCCGGCCTTCTGCGCCTTATAGAGCCACTTGATCTTGGAAACGGCTTCCGTCGAGCCGAAATCCACCGGCTTGTCGAGAATCAGCCAGCCGGAAATCGGTCGGCCCTTGGGTTTGCGTGGTTTGGACATCAGTCTCTTCTGTTACTGTTCGTCGTTGTCGCCATCGAGATCTCGGCTCACCTCGGGCGAACGCAGCAGCTCGTCGATCTTCTTGTAATTGTCGAAGCTGGTGTCGTCGCGGAAGCGCACCTCCGGCATGTATTTCATCTGCCGAAGCTGGGGCCCGAGCCGGCCGCGGATGAACTTCGCATGGCGGTTCAACGCCTCGATGACGATGCTGTGGTCGGAAACGCCGAGCGGCGTCACATAAGCCGTGGCGATCTTGAGATCGGGCGACATGCGCACTTCGGAGATCGAAATCACGGTCGCCTCGATGATGTCGTCACGCACTTCACCGCGCTGCAGCACCTGGGTGATCGCGGCGCGGACTTGTTCGCCAACGCGCAGCATGCGCTGCGAAGGCGCGGAGGATGTTGGTCTGGTCATTGTTATCTCTGTTTGCCGATGCGGCTGGGAATCGAACCCGTCAAAGGAGAGCGTCCATGACTCTTTTGGCCGAAAAGGTCAAGCCGGCAGATAGAAAAGCCACCCGCCGGAGAGCGGATGGCTTTTGTCAAGCTGCTGTAACGCCGAGGATCAGAGCGTGCGTGTGATATGTTCGACGCGGAAGCACTCGATGACGTCGCCGACGCGCATGTCTTCGTAGTTTTCGAAGGCCATGCCGCACTCCTGGCCCATCGGCACTTCGGAGACTTCGTCCTTGAAGCGCTTGAGGGTCTTGAGCTTGCCTTCGTGAACGACGACGTCGTTGCGGATGAGGCGCACACCCGCCCCGCGCTCGACCTTGCCTTCGACAACGCGGCAACCGGCCACCTTGCCGACCTTGGTGATGTTGAACACCTCCAGGATTTCGGCATTGCCGATAAAGGTCTCGCGCCGTTCCGGAGACAGGAGGCCCGACATCGCTGCCTTCACGTCATCCACGAGGTCGTAGATGATGTTGTAGTAGCGGATCTCGATGCCCTGGCGCTCGGCGAACTGGCGTGCCTGCGCATTGGCGCGAACGTTGAAGCCGATGATGGCCGCGTTCGAGGCTTCGGCGAGCGAAATATCCGACTCGGTGATGCCGCCTGCGCCCGAATGGACGATGCGGGCACGGACCTCGTCGGTGCCGAGCTTTTCCAGCGCGCCGGCAATCGCTTCGATCGAACCCTGCACGTCGCCCTTGATGACGAGCGGGAACTCCTTGATGCCGGTGCTCTGCATCTGCGTCATCATCTGTTCCAGCGAACCGCGCTGTCCCGACTGGCGGGCAGCCGCCTTGTCGCGGGCAAGACGCTGACGGTATTCCGAGATTTCGCGGGCGCGGCTTTCGCTCTCGACGACGGCGAACTTGTCACCCGCCTGCGGCGTGCCGGAAAGGCCAAGCACTTCGACGGGCATCGCCGGCGGTGCTTCCTTCATATGCTCGCCCTTGTCGTTGACGAGCGCGCGCACACGGCCCCAGACATCGCCTGCGACGATGATCTGGCCCGGCTTCAGCGTACCGTTCTGAACGAGAACCGTGGCAACCGAGCCGCGGCCGCGGTCGAGCTGAGCTTCGATGACGGTACCTTCCGCGGTGCGGTTCGGATTGGCCTTGAGGTCAAGGATTTCCGCCTGCAGCAGAACGGCTTCGAGCAGCTTGTCGAGGTTCTTGCCTGTCTTGGCCGACACTTCGACGTCAAGCGTTTCACCGCCCATCGATTCCACGAAGACTTCGTGCTGCAGAAGCTGGTTGCGCACCTTCTGCGGATCGGCTTCGTGCTTGTCGATCTTGTTGATCGCCACGATGATCGGAACACCGGCCGCCTTGGCGTGATTGATCGATTCGATCGTCTGCGGCATGACGCTGTCGTCGGCTGCCACGACCAGGATCGCGATGTCGGTCGCCTGCGCGCCGCGGGCACGCATCGCCGTGAAGGCGGCGTGGCCGGGGGTGTCGATGAAGGTGATCTTCTGGCCGTTCTGTTCCACCTGATAGGCGCCGATGTGCTGCGTGATGCCGCCGGCTTCGCCGGCAACCACGTTGGCATGGCGGATGGCGTCGAGCAGCGAGGTCTTGCCGTGGTCGACGTGGCCCATGATGGTGACGACGGGCGGACGCGAAACGCGGTCGCCTTCGACATCGGCGATGTCAAAGATGCCGAGTTCGACGTCGGATTCAGAGACACGCTTGACGGTATGGCCGAATTCGCCGGCGATGAGTTCGGCAAGGTCGGCGTCGATGACGTCGCCCGGCTTCATCATCTGGCCTTCCTTCATCAGGTACTTGATGACGTCGACGGCGCGTTCGGACATGCGCTGCGACAGTTCCTGAATGGTGATGGTCTCCGGCAGGACGACTTCGCGGGAAATCTTCTCGCGAGTCTCCTGCATCTGGCTGCGGCGGAACTTCTCCTGCCGGCGGCGCATCGCCGAAAGCGAACGGCTGCGGCCGGCGTCCTCACCGTCGACGTCGGCGGTGGTGATCGTCAGCTTGCCGCGACGGCGCTCCTCATCCGTTTTCGGACGGGTCGTCACCGGTTTTGCAGGTTCGGGGCGAACGACGCGGCCGCGCGCCGGACCGCTGCGCGAAGCGCCACGGTCGTCATCGTCGCCGTCATTGCGACGGCCGCGCACGCCAGCTGGCGCGCCGGGCGCCGGGCGAGCGGCTGCTCCGTCGGCATCGGGCCGGCGTGCTGCCGGCGCGGGTGCTGCCGGGCGCGGGGTCGTGTTCGGGCGAGCCTCGGCCGTAGCGGGAGCCGGCGCTGCAGCAGCGGCTACCGGTTCGGCGGCGGCAGCGGCGGCCGCTTCGGCCTGCAGGGCTGCCTCTTCGACGGCTCTGCGTGCGGCTTCCTCCGCTTCAGCTGCCTTGCGGACAGCCTCTTCGGCGGCGCGGCGCTTTTCTTCCTCGGCGCGGCGGATCGCATCCTGGGCGTCACGCGCCTGAGATTCGGCGAGCGCACGGCGGCGCGCATCCATTTCCTCAGGCGACAGATGGTTCAGCACGACAGGGCGCGGGCGATCGTTCGGACGCGGCTGCTGATAGGACTGCTGCGGACGCTGGTTGGCTTGGCTGCCGCCGGGCTGATGAATCCGCGGTGCCGGCGTCGACTGCTGCGGACGCGCCTGAGCAGGTGCCGGCGCCGGTTCGGCTGCGCGAACCGGAGCTGCGGGGGCTGCAGGCGTGATCGGCTTTTCGTCTTCCGGGCGCATCGGGCGCCGCTTGCGGGTCTCGACCACGACCGCCTTGGTGCGACCCCGACCCATATCCTGGCGAACGGTGCCCTGGCTCATCCCCGATGGTTTCAGGGTGAGCGTCTTCTTGCCCGTTACGCTGAGTGTCTTGTCGTCGTTACTATCGGTCATTCGTTCCCGTTCCTTCGGACAGGGAGCGATGACTAGATCAGACCCTGTCGTTCAAATACTGTCGATCAATGAGAATGAGACCGGCCGATGCCGGTGACCGCCTCATTGTTGTTGCCGGCCAGCGCCGCCCGCTGCCCGGGACTGACCGCCAATACGGTACTGTTCGAGCATCTTTGCGCGCTTCACTACACCCTCACCCGCCTGCCCTGCAAGCACTGCGGCATGGATAAAAGCATTCTGGCCCATCAGGCCTTCCATTTCGCTCTCCGAGAAGAAACGGTAGGAAGGTATCTCCTCCTCGGTCTCCATTCCGAGGTGCCAGGCCTTGCGGGCCTGGTCGATTTTTCGCACTCCATCATCCGCTGCGTCAGTAGCGTGAAACACCGCAAGGGCTGCTCCACTTCTGACTGCGGCATCCACTTTCGAGGCGCCGCTGACGAACTGGCCGGCCTTGCGCGCCATGTTCATCATCTGCATCACTTGCGCCGCCAGCAGCCGGTCGACGCTCGCGCCGAGATCGTCTGCTGCCTTCACTTCCGTTTTCAGCGCCCGGGCGAACAGCTTTTTCGCCACCGCCCTGTCGACCAGCGACCGGTCGGCCTTCACCCAGCAGCCGCGCCCCGGAAGCTCGCGCTTCAGGTCGGCGACGACGGTTCCGTCGGGAGCCGCGACGAAGCGGATCAGCTCCTCCGGCGATCCGCTTTCGCGCGTCACGATGCACATGCGTCCGTTCACGTCATACCCTGCAAGATCGTCGTCCTCAGGAAGAACGTTCGGCTCATGCGCGGTCATCATGCTTCCTGTTCGGCTTCGATGACCTCTTCCTCGGTCCCCTTCGCCAGGTCCTCTTCGGTGATCCAGCCGGCCGCGAGGCGGGCCTGCACGATCATCTGCTCGGCCTCGACACGCGAGACGTCGAACTTCGAGAACAGTCCTTCGAATTTTTTCGTTTCGCCGTTCTTGCGTTCCGTCCAGCCGACGAGGTCATCGGCCGCACAACCGGCAAAGTCCTCGATCGTCTTGATGCCGTCCTCGCCGAGCGCCACCATCATCTGGGCGGTCATGCCGTCGATCTGGCGCAGCTCGTCCTCAACGCCGAGCGCCTTGCGCTTCTCGTCCATCTCGGCTTCGAGACGCTCGAGGAATTCGCGGGCGCGCTGCTGGATTTCCTGCGCCGTCTCTTCGTCGAAACCGTCGATCGAGGAGATTTCGTCGAGATCGACATAGGCAAGTTCTTCGACGGCGGCAAAGCCTTCCGACGCCAGAACCTGGCCGACCATCTCGTCGACGTCGAGCGAATCCATGAACAGGTTGGTGCGCTCGTTGAATTCCTTCTGACGGCGTTCCGATTCCTCGGCCTCCGTCATGATATCGATATCCCAGCCGGTCAGCTGCGAAGCGAGGCGGACATTCTGGCCGCGGCGGCCGATCGCAAGCGACAGCTGCTCGTCGGGAACGACGACTTCGATGCGCTCGGCGTCCTCGTCGAGAACGACCTTGGCCACTTCCGCCGGCTGCAGGGCGTTGACGACGAAGGTCGCCGGGTCCTGGCTCCAGGGGATGATGTCGATCTTCTCACCCTGGAGTTCGCCGACGACGGCCTGGACGCGCGAGCCGCGCATACCGACGCAGGCGCCGACCGGATCGATCGAGCTGTCGTTCGAGATCACCGCGATCTTGGCGCGCGAACCCGGATCGCGGGCGACCGACTTCACCTGGATGATGCCGTCGTAGATCTCAGGCACTTCCATGGTGAAGAGCTTCACCATGAACTGCGGATGTGTGCGCGACAGGAAAATCTGCGGACCGCGCTGCTCCCGACGAACATCATATACGTATGCACGGACGCGATCGCCATAGCGCACGTTCTCGCGCGGGATCATTTCGTCGCGGCGGATGATGCCTTCACCACGGCCGAGATCGACGATGACGTTGCCGTATTCGACGCGCTTGACGGTGCCGTTGACGATTTCGCCGACGCGATCCTTGAATTCGTCGAACTGGCGGTCGCGCTCGGCTTCACGCACCTTCTGCACGATCACCTGCTTGGCGGACTGTGCGGCGATGCGGCCGAAATCCATCGGCGGCAGCGGATCGGCGATGAAATCGCCAAGGGCTGCGTCCGGATTGCGGTCGCGGGCAAGCTCTAGCGGGATCTGCGTCGAATAATCCTCGGCCTTGTCGACCACTTCGAGCAGACGCTGCAGACGGATTTCACCGGTCTTCGGATTGATGTCGGCCCGGATGTTGGATTCGGTGCCGTAACGGGAGCGCGCCGCCTTTTGGATGGCATCGGCCATTGCGGCAAGCACGATCTCCCGGTCGATGACTTTTTCGCGCGCCACTGCATCTGCGATCTGCAGAAGTTCGAGCCGGTTCGCACTGACTGCCATTGTCTTGTTTCTCCGTCTTTACTCCAGGGTTCCCGTCCCTGTAGCGGTCTGTTGATCGGTTATTCCTGGTCGTCTGCTTCGTTCTGGTTCGCGGCCTGCGCTTTCGCCAGCTTGTCGGCGCGCAACGCATCGCGGATCAGATCGTCGGTCAGAATGAGCTTCGCATCGCTAAGCGCCGTGAAGGGAATGACGACCTTCTGCTCTTCCCCATAGGCGACCTGGTCACGCTCGAGCGTGAATCCATCGGCGTCTGCTTCGACGATCTTGCCGCGGAAGCGTTTGCGGTTGCCGATCATGATCGACGTTTCGCACTTTACAAGGTGGCCCTGCCAGCGGACGAAATCGGATTTCCGCACCATCGGACGGTCGATGCCGGGCGAAGACACCTCGAGATGATACTCTTTATCGATCGGATCTTCCACATCGAGGACGGGAGAAATCGCCATCGAGACTTCTTCGCAGTCCTGAACCGTCATCGTGCCGTCATTGCGCTCGGCCATCACCTGCATCGTGGCGCCGTTCTGGTTCAGCATGCGCACGCGGATCAGCCGGAAGCCCATGCCGACGAGAACCGGTTCGATGATATCGGCAAGACGCTGGTCGAGCCCGGTTTCGGTAATCAGCCGCGGCTCAAGTTCGTTGTCTGCGTTTGTCATGTCCGACAAGCGGCGCTCCTCGCAATTTCAAGCTGTTCAGGCGATCGAGCTAATAAAAAAGAGCGGGTCCTTGCGGCCCACTCTTCATCAAGCGATCAAGAATTTGAGAGCCATATAGTCGGGTTTTTCCGAAATTGCAAGGTCTGAGAGCGATTCCGCCAATTCATGCCGGGCGAGGAGAACGGACCTATGGCCAGCGATCGTCTTCCGCATATATTGCCGTTGGCACACAATAACAAAAGCGGGAGACATCGTGGGCTATTCATCGTCGACACTGGCGCCCTTGCGGCACGATACCTACCGCACCATCTGGTTCGCCAGCCTTTCCTCGAATTTCGGCGGCCTGATCCAGGCGGTGGGTGCCGCCTGGATGATGACGACGATTACCGCCTCGGAGGACATGGTCGCGCTGGTGCAGACCTCGACAGCGCTGCCGATCATGCTGTTTTCACTGATATCGGGGGCGTTGGCCGATAATTTTGATCGCCGCCGGGTTATGCTGACGGCGCAGTGCATGATGCTGACGGTTTCGGCGTTGCTGACGGCGTCGGCCCTTCTTGGTTGGGTCACGCCCTGGCTGCTGCTCTTCTTCACCTTCCTGATCGGCTGCGGCACGGCGCTCAACAACCCCTCCTGGCAGGCCTCCGTCGGCGATATGGTGCCGCGCGCCGATCTGCCCGGCGCCGTCACGCTGAACAGCATGGGCTTCAACATCACCCGCAGCGTCGGCCCGGCGATCGGCGGCGTCATTGTGGCGGCAGCGGGTGCCGCCGCGGCCTTTGCGGTTAACACCGCAAGTTACCTCGCCCTGATCTACGCCCTGCTGCGCTGGCGCCCGAGCACGCCCGTCTCCACCCTGCCGCGCGAAGCGCTCGGCAGCGCCATCTTCGCCGGCCTGCGTTATGTCTCGATGTCGCCCAATCTTGAAAAGGTCCTCGTGCGAGGGCTGGTTTTCGGCATCGGCGCGAGCTCGATCCTGGCGCTGCTGCCGGTCGTCGCCCTCGATCTCGTTGCCGGCGGTCCGCTGACCTATGGCTTCATGCTCGGCGCCTTCGGCATCGGTGCGATCGGTGGTGCGGTGCTGAGTGCGAGAATTCGCCAGGCGCTGTCCAGCGAGACGATCATCCGCCTGGCCTTTGCCGGTTTCGCGCTGAGTGCCGTCATCGCCGCCTACAGTCCGAGCGCCGTGCTGACCTCCGCCGGCTTGCTCGTCTCCGGCGCCTGCTGGGTCTCGGCGTTGTCGCTCTTCAACACCATCGTGCAGCTGTCGACGCCGCGCTGGGTGGTCGGCCGCGCGCTGTCGCTCTACCAGACCGTCACCTTCGGCGGCATCGCCGGCGGCAGCTGGCTCTGGGGTGTCGCCGCCGATCGCTATGGGGTCGCCGATGCGCTGCTGATGTCATCTGTTGTCATGCTGCTCGGCATTGCGATCGGCCTGCGCTTTTCCATGCCGGCCTTCGCCTCGCTCAATCTCGATCCCTTAAACCGCTTCACTGCGCCGGCCTTGAGCCTCGACATCACCCCGCGCAGCGGCCCGATCGTCATTCAGGTCGACTACCAGATCGCCGACGACGACCTGGCGGAATTCATGGCGCTGATGGGCGAGCGCCGCCGCATCCGCATCCGGGACGGCGCGCGCAACTGGGCGCTGATGCGCGATCTCGAAAATCCCGGGCTGTGGACCGAGACCTACCATACGCCGACCTGGGTCGAATATATAAGACACAACCAGCGGCGCACGCAGGCCGACGCCGAAAACATCGACCGGCTGCGCGCGCTCCACCGCGGCGAAGGCCCGCCCCATGTCCACCGCATGATCGAGCGCCAGGCCATCCCGCCAGACGACGATGTCTTCCACAAGGCGCCGATCGATCTGCATCATTGAGACCAGCCATGCACAGTTTCAGGCTTGCCCACCGATCCGATCTCGCCGCCATCGTCCGGCTTCTCGCCGATGACGATCTCGGCGCCGCCAGAGAAATTGTCTCCGATCCCGTTGACGCGCGTTATCTCTCGGCTTTCGCGGCGATCGAGGCGGATGCCAACCAGCTGCTGGCTGTCGCAACCGACGCCTCCGACCAGGTCGTCGGTTGCCTGCAGCTGAGCTTTCTTCCCGGCCTCTCCCGGACCGGCATGTGGCGCGGTCAGATCGAAAGCGTCCGTGTCGCAAGAGAGCTTCGCGGTTCGGGTCTCGGCGCGCAGTTCATCGAATGGGCGGTCGCCCAATGCGTCGAGCGCGGCTGCGGCCTCGTGCAGCTGACATCGGACAAAACGCGGAAAGACTCGATCCGCTTCTACGAGAAGCTCGGCTTCGTCGCCAGCCATATGGGCATGAAGCGCAGCCTGTGAAGCCGGCTACTTCAGCTTGCCCTTCATGCTGGCTTCGGGAAAACATGTCGGCTTCATGCCGTTCTTCTCCTGCCACTGGCCGATCGAGCGCCGCGTCTTGTAGCCCGGCAATCCGTCGGAACCGCCGACGTCATAACCCTGGCGCTCCAGCGCCTTCTGCATGGCGGCGACATCCGAACGCAGCATCTTGCCGACATCGCCCCATTCGCCCTCGAAGGTGCCGCCGTTCGAGGCGATCCGGTCGGCGAGATTGCCGATATAGAGCGCGTAGAGGTCGGAGTTGTTATACTCCTTGATGATGTAGAAATTCGGCGTGACGATGAATTCCGGACCGTCGCGGCCGGCCGGCACCAGCATCATCCCTTGAGCCTTCATCTCACCTGAGGGAAAGGCCTTGCCGGAGATGCGCTCAATGCCGAGCGAGGCCCAGTGCGAAAGCGGCTTTGCGAGATCAGGCCCCTCCTGCGCGCAGGAGACCGCTTCGGGTATCGATACCTCGAAGCCCCAGTCACGATCGCGCTGCCAGCCCTTCTTGACCAGATAGTTGGCGATCGAGGCGAGCGTATCCGGCACCGAGGTCCAGATGTTGCGGTGGCCGTCGCCGTCGAAATCCACCGCATATTTCAGATAACTCGTCGGCATGAATTGCGGCTGGCCGAGCGCGCCGGCCCATGAGCTCTTGAAATCGACGGGTGTGACGTCGCCGCCGTCGAGAATGTGCAGTGCCGCCAGCAGCTCGGTACGGAACATCTCCTTGCGCGACGACATGAAGGCCTTGGTCGCCAGTACCTCGATCGCCGAATTCGGGATCTTCGCGGCCCCGAAGCCCGTCTCCCGGCCCCAGATGGCAAGCACGATCGAGCCCGGCACGCCATAGGTCTTCTCGATCCGCTTCAGCGTCGAGCCATATTGCGCGGCAAAGCCGCGTCCCGTTACGGCAAGTCTCTTCAGCCGGTCCTCGTTGAAATAGGGACCGGGCGAGGAAAATTCGGCCTGCGTCTGCTTCTGCTCCTTCGGCGACGGGAAGCCGGGCGGGGCGAGATCGGGCAGGTTCCAGTTCAGCGTGACGCCGGAGAAGGCGGCCTGGAAGGTCTTCTCGGAAATGCCGCCTGTCTTTGCTTCCGGCCAGAGGTCCTTCTGCACCCAGTTTTCGAACTGCGCCTCGACATCGGCTTTGGAAGGGGCCGCGTGGGAAGGGAGGGGGAGAAGCGCGGCTGTTACGGCGAGCGCGAATATTCGAAGCATAGACAAACCCCTCACATCACCGTCCGCGCCCGCAGCGCCGCCGCCAGCGTGCCCTCATCGAGATAGTCGAGCTCGCCGCCAACCGGCACGCCATGCGCCAGCCGCGTGATCTTCACCTCGAGTCCCTGCAACTGGTCGGTGATGTAATGCGCCGTCGTTTGCCCCTCGACGGTGGCGTTGACGGCGATGATCAGTTCGCGAATGCCGCCTTCGCCGATCCGGGCGACCAGCCCGCGAATGTTGAGGTCGTCGGGCCCGATCCCGTCGAGCGGCGACAGCGTGCCGCCGAGCACGTGATAGGCGGCGTTCATCGCCCCCGCCCGCTCCAGCGCCCAGAGATCGGATACGTCTTCGACGACGATGATGACGGATTGATCGCGCTGCGTGTCGGTGCAGACGGTGCAGGGGTCGACCGTATCGACGTTGCCACAGCGCGAGCAGATCTTCACCCTGTTATAGGCTTCGCCCATCGCGTTCGACAGCGGCCCGAGCAACTGGTCCTTCTTCTTGATCAGATGCAGCGCCGCCCGGCGGGCCGAGCGCGGCCCGAGGCCCGGCACCTTCGCCAGAAGCTGGATGAGTTTTTCGATTTCGGGGCCGGTGACTCGTTTTGCCATGCGCTGTTCTTAACTGATATGGAACGAAAACGGAATCGCGGAAGGATCGGCTGCCCCATGAAAATTCTGGCGCTTTGTATCGGCAATCCGGAGAGGCTGGCCGGCAAGAGCTACAAGACCGGTATCTTCAAACGGCCCGTCAACGGCGCGGTGATGATCGACGCCGAGGGGGTGGTCGGCGATGCCATCTGCAACCGCAAACACCATGGCGGTGTCGATCAGGCGGTTTATATCGAGGGATCGCTGACGCTCGACTGGTGGAGCGAGGAGTTAGGCCGGTCTTACGAGCCCGGCACCTTCGGCGAAAACATGGTCATCTCCGGTCTCGACAATCGCGACGTTGCCGTCGGCGACCGGTTCGTATCAGGCGATCTCATCCTCGAAGTCACCGCATGCCGCATTCCCTGCGCCACCTTCGCCGCCAGGATGCACGATCCGAAATTCGTCAAACGCTACACCGATGCCGCCCGTCCCGGCATTTACTCTCGTGTCATCAGGCGCGGTGTGGCCGAGGTCGGAACGGCGGTCGAGCATCAGCCCTTTTCAGGCAATAAGGTGACGATGCCGGAGCTGATGAGAACATTCGGCCGGCAGCTTTCGGAGGCGGACCGGTCGCGATATCTCGCCGCCCCCATTCACTACAAGCTGCGGGCGATGCTGGAAGCACAGCGTTAAGAGCGGCGTTCTGTAGGCATCGCCGGCTCGGTAGCCGCATCGGCTATTGGAACTACCGTCAATATGAAGACCAATTGCCTTCTATCAGAATGGCAGCTTGAAGCCGGGCGGGATCGGCAGACCGGCGGTCAGCGCCTTGGTCTTTTCGGCGGCGAGCGCCTCGGCCTTGTCCTTGGCGTCCTTATGAGCGGCGACGATCAGATCCTCGAGGATCTCGACGTCGTCCTCCTTGAACAGCGACGGGTCGATCTTCAGGCTCTTGAGTTCGCCCTTGCCGGAGATGATGACGGTGACGAGGCCGCCGCCCGCCTTGCCTTCGGCCGTGAGCTCGGCGATTTCCGCCTGCATCTGCTCCATCTTGGCCTGCATTTCCTTGACTTTGCCCATCATGCCCATGATGTCGCGCATCGTCTCGCTCCTTCTTGAAACCTTAGAATTCTATGTCGTCGCCCGGCAGGATGTCGCCTTCCTCGGATTCGGCGACAGCCGGCGGTTTGACCTCGCCTTCCTCCTCCGGTTCGGGTGCCCGCACGCGCACGTCGATGATTTTCGCGCCCGGAAACTGCGCCAGGATTGCCGCTACGTCAGGGTCCTGGCGCGCGTCGCTCACACGCTGCTCCTGCGCCTTGGCTTCCGCCTCCACCATCGTCGGCCCGCCTTCTTCGCGGCTGGTGCTGACGATCCAGTGGATGCCGGTCCATTCCTTGAGCTTAACGGCAAGCTCGTTGAGCAGCGTATTCGGAGCGCCTTCGGTGAGGTTCACATCCAGCCGACCCGGCTCAAGACGGACCGGGCGCACGAAGTTGCGCACCAGTGCCTTCAGCTTGACGTCGCGCTTCTCGCTCGCAAGCTCGACGATGTCGGCGATGGAATTGACACGCACGAGCGGCTTCGGAGCCTCTGCCGGCCTGGCCTCGGTGCGGCCGATATTCTGCGGTTCCGGATTTGGCACGGCGCGGAGCATCGCGGTCGGCCCCGAAGGCTGCGGCCGTGGTGTCGGCTCCGTCGCCCGTGCCGTAACGCTGCTCTGATAAGGAACCCGTGTTCCGTTGCCGCCGCCATTGCCCGAAGGTGAGGAGGGCCGTTGGCCGACATTATCGCCGGAAAACTCCGTAAGCCGCCGCGCCGCATCCTCGGGCGCCGGCAGATGGGCCGCATGCGCAAGCCGGATCAGCACCATCTCGGCGGCACCCGCCGTGCGCGACGAGCCTTCCGTTTCGGGAATGCCCTTCAGCAGCATCTGCCAGATGCGCGACAGCGTCGTCACCGCAACACCCTTGGCGAATTCCGCCGCCTTGGTGCGCTCGATCTCGCTGAGAGAAGGGTCGTTTGCCGCATCCGGCACATATTTCAGTCGCGTTACCAGATGGGTGAAATCGGCAAGATCGGTGAGTACGACCACCGGATTGGCGCCGGCCTCGTACTGGTTCTGGAATTCGCCGAGGGCGGCGGCCACGTCGCCTTTGATGATATGCTGAAAGAGATCGACGATCCGGGCGCGGTCGGCAAGGCCGAGCATGCCGCGCACCGCTTCCGCCTGCACGGCGCCTGCGCCATGGGCGATCGCCTGGTCGAGCAGCGACAGGCCGTCGCGGGCAGAGCCTTCGGCGGCTCGCGCGATCATCGCCAGCGCGTCGCCTTCCGCCTCAATGCCCTCCTTGGCCGCGATTGTCGAAAACAGCCCGACGAGATCCGACGCGCTGATGCGGCGCAGGTCGAAGCGCTGGCAACGCGACAGCACGGTGATCGGCACCTTGCGGATTTCGGTGGTGGCGAAGATGAACTTCACATGCTCCGGCGGCTCTTCCAACGTCTTCAACAGGCCGTTGAAGGCCTGGGTCGACAGCATGTGCACTTCGTCGATGATATAGACCTTGTAGCGCGCCGAAACCGGCCGGTAGCGCACCTGCTCTATGATTTCTCTTATATCGTCGATACCGGTATGCGAAGCGGCATCCATTTCGATCACATCGACATGCCGGCCTTCCATGATTGCCTGGCAATGTTCGCCGGGCACACGCAGGTCGATCGTCGGCTTGTCGATTTCTGCCGTCTTGTAATTCAGCGCCCGCGCCAGGATGCGCGCCGTCGTCGTCTTGCCGACGCCGCGCACGCCGGTCAGCATATAGGCCTGGGCAATGCGGCCGGTCTCGAAGGCGTTGGTGAGCGTGCGGACCATCGGCTCCTGGCCGACCATCAGGTCCGTGAAATCCTTGGGGCGGTATTTGCGAGCCAGCACCCGGTACCCGGTGCCCGTCGAGGCGGCATCTTTTGATTGTCGCTCGGTATCGCTCATCGCCCTGCTTGTCGCCCGAAATTGTCGAGCATTTCGTGGAGAGAAGGTGGGAGGCTGGCACGATGACCCGTGCCGGGCTCGTTAGGGCTGCTTCCTTCCGGACCTGACCCGGTTGGCGAGTGGCTCGTCCACCACCAACCTCCCGGATGCACATATCGGCAATATCGTCATCAAAAGCAAGCCAACATCCAAAAAAACTGCTAGTCCTAGGAAAAGACAGGAGGAATGTCCCTTGGACGGTTTTGTGCTCGACCCCCGGCTGGAAAACGACAGCGTCAGCATCATGGTCACCGGTCTCTGTGATCTCAGATTATCCAAGGATGCCCGCTGGCCGTGGCTCATTCTGGTCCCGCGCCGGGCCGGCATTGCTGAAATTTTCGAGTTGACGCCGCTCGATCAGGTGCTGCTCGCCTTCGAGACGGAGCTTGTCGCCAAGGCCTTGAAGAACATCACCGGCGCGACAAAAATCAACATAGGGGCTCTTGGCAACATCGTCCGCCAGCTTCATGTTCATGTCATTGCCCGCTTCGAAGGCGATGCCAACTGGCCGGGTCCCATCTGGGGTTTCGAGCGCGCCGAGCCTTACGAGGACGCAAGGAGAGACGAATTCACAGCAAAGCTGCGGGAAGCCCTTTCATCATGAACCATTCGCTTTTCGATTCGGATGTGCCGCATCCGGAACCCAGCAATCTCACTGCCTTTGCCGCCAACGACCTCAATCGCGATTCCGAACATCGCGACGAACATTCCGTCGAAAGGGCGCTGGCAAAGGACGGTACCCATATCTTCGCCTTTGCCCGGGACAAGCTGGTGCTGAAACATGACGGCCAGGTGCTCGATCCGCTGTTTGCCCGTTACGAACTGCAGGAATTGCAGCCGAATTGGGACGAGACTGTGCTGCTCGGCTACCGCAAATCAGGCGAGCCGCGCCTTGCCGTTCCCGTCGGCATCGACGTCGAGGACCTTGCCAGCCAATACAAGCCGGCCGACGGCCGCACGCTGTTTCGCGAGATGCTGATCGACGAAGTCTTGCTCGGCGAATTCGCCCAGGCCGCAAGCCTCATCCGCTGGAATGGCGACAACCGCTTCTGCGGCCGCTGCGGCGCGGCGATGGAGATTCATATCGGCGGCTACAAGCGCGTCTGCGCCGCCTGCGAACACATGATCTTCCCTCGTACCGACCCCGTCGTCATCATGCTGACGATCGACGAGACGCGCGACCTTTGCCTGCTCGGCCGCAGCCCGCATTTTGCGCCCGGCATGTATTCCTGCCTAGCCGGCTTCGTCGAACCCGGCGAAACCATCGAGAATGCCGTGCGCCGGGAAACGTTGGAGGAATCGGGCATCCGCACCGGCCGCATCCGCTATCACGCCTCGCAGCCCTGGCCGATGCCGCATTCGCTGATGATCGGCTGTTACGCCGAGGCCAAATCCACCGAAATTACACGCGACGAGACGGAACTCGAGGATTGCCGCTGGTTCACCCGCGAGGAAACAATCGAGATGCTGGAACGCCCGAGTGCAACGGGCAAGGCCTCTCCACCGAAAGGGGCGATCGCCCACCGCCTGATGCGCGACTGGGCGGAGTGGAAGCGGTAACACGATGCCGGTCGCCCGCTCGGAACGGCTGCTGACGCTGCTCCAGACGCTCCGGCGTTATCGGCGGCCGGTGACCGGAACTGTTCTTGCCCAGGAAACCGGCGTCAGCCTGCGCACGCTCTATCGCGATATTGCCAGCCTGCAGGCCCAGGGGGCGATGATCGAAGGCGAAGCGGGCATCGGTTATGTGCTGAAGCCCGGCTTCATGTTGCCGCCGATGATGTTTTCCGAAGAAGAGCTGGAAGCCTTGGTGCTCGGTTCGCGCTGGGTGGCCCGCGCCGCCGAGCCGCGCCTTGCGGGCGCCGGCGCCGATGCGCTCGCCAAGATCGTCGCCGTGCTGCCGGCCGACATGCGTGAAACGGTCGATTCGGCGACACTGTTCGTTGGTCGCAAACGCCAGGACGAGGACAGGGCTGATGTTTCGGCTATCCGCAAGGCGATCCGCCTGGAGCGCGTGCTCGAACTGCATTACGGCGACGAGCAGGGCCGTATCTCCCGCCGCCGTGTCTGGCCCTTCGCGCTCGGCTATTTCGAGCATGTGCGCATCATCATGGCCTGGTGCGAACTGCGCCAGGATTTTCGCCATTTCCGCACCGATCGCATCATCGACATGGCGGTCCATGAGATGCGTTATCCCCGTCGCCGCACGGTGCTCCTAAAGGAATGGCGCGAGACGCAGGACGTGCCGCTGGAGACCTGAACGCTGCTGCCATAAACTGTCAGCAGGGAGAGTTATTATCAGCCTCACTTCACTACAGCGCCGCGCGTCTTCGGACACGCAGGAGGCTGTGACATCCAGGTTTTGCGCATCGTGCCGATGCGCTTGGGAAGGAGTACTGATCATGGTAACGCCTCCAATCATTCAACAGGCCGGCGATCGCTTCGCCTCCGATAGTTTTGCAGATATCATTTCGGCCGAAACTTTTGCCGACGTCCGGCAGTCGGCACGCTCCGGCCTGCTGCGCCTGGCTATGAGCCTTTTCCGGATCCCCGAGGCAAGCCGCTCGAAACTCGATGTCGAAGCCATGCCGGATTCCCGCAGGCGCGACCTCGGTTTCATGGATGGGCGCAACCCGCGCCTCCAGGACCGGTTCCCGCTCTAAATATCTGATTGTCCAGCTCATCCACTTGACGAGAACGGGGCGTTGCTTTCGCGGCGCCTTTCGTTTCCTGCTGCCACAAATTGGCAGCAGGACATCTCGCATGACCCAACTTACAGCAACGGGAGAATCGAAATGACCAGCCCCAATCTGATAATCCTCTATGTCAAGGATCCTGCCGAAAGCGCCAGCTTCTACCGGAACCTCCTGAACCGCGAGCCGGCCGTCGAAGCGCCGAATTTCGTCGCCTTCCCGCTCGATGGCGGCTTCACCCTTGGTCTCTGGCGGCGCAGCAAGGTCGAGCCGCAGCCTTCCGCCATCGGCAATCGAGGCGAAGTGGCCTTCATGGTGGCGGGAGAAAATGCCGTCGCCAGGCAATATGATGACTGGCGTCAGCGCGGCCTGCCGATTGCCCAGGAACTGACCGAACTCGATTTCGGCCCGACCTTCGTGGTGCTCGACCCGGACGGGCATCGGCTGCGCGTCTGCGAGCCGGATAAATAATGAGAGAGCGCGAGGCCTGTTAAAGCAGACCTCGCATCACATGCCCCTTGTAGACGCCGAGGATGCGCACCTTTTCGGAGAAGAAACGCAGCTCCTCCAATGCCCGGCGAACGTTCGGATCGTTCGGATGGCCCTCGATATCGGCGTAGAATTGCGTCGCCACGAATTTTCCGCCGAGCTGATAGCTTTCGAGCTTCGTCATGTTGATATTGTTCGTGGCAAATCCGCCGAGCGCCTTGTAGAGCGCGGCCGGAATGTTGCGAACGTTGAAGACGAAGGTGGTGACGACCTTTTCCTCGGCCGAACTGCGTTGCGCCCATTCCTCATCGCGGGACAGGATGACGAAACGGGTAACGTTGTTTTCGGTATCCTCGACGTTCTCGGCGACGATCTCCAGCCCATAGAGATCGGCGGCAAGGCGCGGCGCGAGTGCCGCCATCGAGCGATCGCCGGTTTCCTTGACGAGTTTAGCCGCCCCCGCCGTATCGCCGGCGATGACAGGCTTCCAGCCGTGAGCGCGCACGATCTTGCGGCATTGGCCGAGTGCGTGGATATGGCTGTGCACCGTGCGGATCTCGTCCTGGGTGACCCCGGGCAGCACCATCAGCTGGAAGCGGATCGGCATGAAATATTCGCCGATGATATGCAGCCGCGATTCCGGCAGCAGATGATGGATATCGGCAACGCGTCCGGCAATGGTGTTCTCGATCGGGATCATTGCGATATCGGCGTCGCCATTGTCGACGGCCGTGAAGGCATCCTCGAAAGTCTGGCAGGGCAGCGGCTCCATGGTCGGAAACATGTCGCGGCAGGCCATGTCGGAATTGGCGCCGAATTCGCCCTGGAAGGCGATCCTGTTGGTCTTGATGTTCATGATCGTCCTGTCAGTTCTGCCGTGCAGAGAGGATGCGCCGCGCTTTTTCGAGGTCGGCGGGAGTATCGACACCGAGCGGAACCGTGTCAACGATCTCGGCATCGATGCGCATGCCGGCCTCCAGTGCCCGCAGCTGCTCCAGCGACTCGCGCTTTTCAAGCGTCGACGGGCCGAGCGACACGAACCGTTCGAGCGCCGCGCGCCGATAGGCATAGAGGCCGATATGATGGTAGAGCGGCCCCTTGCCGTAGGGCGCCGTGGCGCGAGTGAAGTAGAGGCCGCGCAGGCGGGTGTCGGAAATCGGCGAACCGATGACCTTGACGATGTGCGGCGCGGTCTTGTCCTCCTCATTATCGATTTCGATGGTCAGCGTGCCGATATCGACCGCCTCGTTCTCGAGGGGGCGCAAGGCCGCCCGCACTGTTTCCGGCTCGATCGTCGGCAGGTCGCCCTGGACGTTGACGATGAACTTCGCCTTGCCGTCCGGATCGACCTTCGTCAACGCCTCGAAGATGCGGTCCGAGCCGGATTGATGATCCTTGCTGGTCATGACAACTTCGAAGCCGGCGGCGGCCACCGTATCGAACACCTGCGGATCGTCGACGGCGACGACGACCCGGCCGATTTCGGCTTCTCTTGCGCGCATCGCCACCTGCACGACCATCGGCAGTCCGCAAATATCGGCGAGCGGCTTGCCCGGAAGCCGGGTGGAGGCCATCCGTGCCGGAATCAATACGAGCACGTCGTCGAAATTTGAATCACGCATTGTTCGGGCCTTCTATTCCGGGCTGAAAAGTGTCAAAAAGTCTCACGCATAAGACCATTTAGACAGTTGCAACGAACAGTCAAAAGACATAGGTTCCGCGCGATTTCAAGATGGTCCGGTTCTTGTCTGCCGGCTGCAAGGGGAGCATTGCAGATGAATTCATACGTCAATACGGCCGTGGGGGCGCTGCTCGGAACGATTTTCGTTCTGATGTCGGTCTCCATCGCGTCCGAGGGGATCTTCCATTCCGAAGCGCCGGAGAAGGAAGGTTTCGCGATCGTTGCCGAAGAGGCGCCGGCCGCCGGTGGCGAAGCTGCGCCGGCCGCTGCCGTTCCGATCGCGCAGTTGCTCGCTTCTGCAGATGCCAAGGCCGGTGAAGCGGTCTTCAAGAAGTGTCAGGCCTGTCATGACGGCACCAAAGGCGGACCGAACAAGGTCGGTCCGAACCTCTTTGGTGTCGTAGATCGCCCGATCGCCTCGCATGAAGGCTTCGCTTATTCCGCTGCGATGAAGGATTTCTCCAAGGGTAGCAGCGAGAAGTGGACTTTCGAGAACCTCAACAAGTTCCTGCTGGCGCCGAAGAAGGATGTTCCCGGCACCGCAATGGGCTTCGCCGGTCTGGCGAAGGATCAGGATCGCGCCAACGTCATCCTCTACCTGCACACGCTCGCTGATTCGCCGGTGCCGCTGCCGGATCCGAAAACGGCCACGCAGTGAACGGCGGGATGATCGCCTGATTTTCAAAGCCCGGCCCGCGCGCCGGGCTTTTTGCTGCGCGAAGAGCGAGTTTTTGCGCGCGTCGTTATGACAAGACCGCCGCGCATTTCGGGTGACATGCTCAGGCGCCGAGGAAATAGGCCCAGAGCGAGACCGTGATGGCGCCGAGAGCCGTTGTCACCGTGATCGTCGAGGCGGCGAGGCTGTGACCGACGCCGAACCGGTTGGCGATCAGCCAGGCGTTGACGCCTGTCGGCACCGACGAGGTCAGCACGATCGCTGCCGTCCATGCAGGGTTGAGGCCGAGGAGATGGCTCGCCGCCCAGACGCAACCGGGCAGCAGCAGCAGCTTTAAGCTCGAGGTGACGCTGGCAATACCGAAATTGCCGGAGACGCCGTATCTCTCCAGCGCCATCCCGAGCGAGATCAGCGCTGCCGGACCGGCAATGCCGGCGATCTGATTGACGACCGTCGCCAGCGTTGCAGTCATGGTAAGGCCGGAAAGGTGCATGGCCATGCCCGCCGCAAGCCCGATCACCAGCGGATTGCGTATGAGATTGATGGCGATCTGGCGAAGCACGAACATCATGCTGCGGTCGCTTTTGCCGGCGATCTTGCGCTCCGCATGTTCCATCAGCACTGTGCCAGCGACCATCATGACAGGCAGATGCACGGCAAGTAGGATCGACAACGCCACCAGCCCTTCGTCGCCGATGGTCCGCTGAACGAGCGGCAGCCCGATGAAGACGTTGTTGGCGAAGGCTGAGGACACCCCGGCGAGAACGCCGATCCGTTCGTCGCGGCCGAAAAGCCGCGTGGCGGCGATATGCCCGGCCGTCCAGGTGATGGCGACGCCGGAGAAATAGACGATCCAGAGCCGGAAAGGCGAGGCGCCGTGGAAATCCGCTTCGGCGATGGTGCGGAAGAGCAGCAGCGGCACGGCGATCTTGAAGACGAATTCGCTGAGCGCGTCGCCGACATTCGACGTCATCAGGCCGCTGCGAACGATCACCCAGCCGATGAGGATCAGGATGAAGATGGGGAGGACGTCGAGAATGATGGCTGACATGAGGCAGGATGCTCTGCGGGGGAGGGGAGTATCCGACCTCTACAGCATCGGCCCGAAAATCGGAATCGATTTTCGGTAAGTCCGATGCGTAGATTTAAAGAGTGAGAGCGTCCTTTGCATCCGAACGGATGCACGGCGCTCTGGCAGCAAAAGGTTCGAATTGAAAAGGCAAGCGCCGCCCGCTCCGGCGCTCGGCTCTCCGCAAAGCAAAAAAAGCGGGCACAGCCCGCTTTTCCGCTCCGGCCCTGCCGGATATCCCGATCACGAAGCTGCCAGTTCATCCGTGGTCAGCATCGCGCCGGTAAGATCGAAGGGATCATCCCTCGGGCGCCCGGCCGCAACTGAAAGCTGCTCATGCCGGTTTTCCTGCGAGTTTTTGTAGATTTCGAAGATGACAGCGGCGTGACGAATAAGCGGCACTTTTGCGAAGAAATAGATGCGCCATTCACCATTTGTCCTTCCAAACCGCAGAAATTTCGCTAAGACCGAACCCCGGCTATCACAAATCCGGGACCCCCCATTTCATGACAAGATTCGATGTTCTGACGGTCGGCAACGCAATCGTGGATATCATCGCCCGTTGCAACGACCAGTTCCTCATTGACAACCAGATCACGAAGGCGGCGATGAACCTCATCGACGCCGAACGCGCCGAACTCTTGTATTCGCGCATGGGACCGGCACTGGAAGCCTCCGGCGGCAGCGCCGGCAACACGGCGGCGGGCGTTGCCAACCTCGGCGGTAAGGCCGCCTATTTCGGCAATGTCGCCGCAGATCAGCTCGGAGACATCTTTACCCACGACATCCGCGCCCAGGGCGTCCACTATCAGACGAAGCCGAAGGGCACCTTCCCGCCGACGGCGCGTTCGATGATCTTTGTCACCGAGGATGGCGAGCGTTCGATGAATACCTATCTCGGCGCCTGCGTCGAACTCGGTCCTGAGGATGTCGAGGCCGATGTCGTCGCCAATGCCAAGGTCACCTATTTCGAAGGTTATCTGTGGGATCCGCCGCGCGCCAAGGAGGCGATTCTCGATTGCGCCCGCATCGCCCATCAACACGGCCGGGAAATGTCGATGACACTGTCCGACAGTTTCTGCGTCGACCGATATCGCGGCGAGTTCCTCGATCTGATGCGCTCCGGCAAGGTCGATATCGTCTTTGCCAATCGCCAGGAGGCGCTGTCGCTTTACCAGACCGACGATTTTGAAGAGGCGCTGAACAGGATCGCCGCGGACTGCAAGATCGCCGCCGTGACGATGAGCGAGAACGGCGCCGTCATCCTGAAGGGCCGCGAGCGTTATTACGTCGATGCGATCAGGATTCGGGAAGTTGTTGACACAACGGGCGCCGGCGACCTGTTTGCCTCCGGCTTCCTCTATGGCTACACGCAGGGAAGGTCCCTGGAGGATTGCGGCAAGCTCGGTTGTCTCGCCGCCGGCATTGTCATTCAGCAGATCGGCCCACGCCCGATGACCTCGCTTTCCGACGCCGCCAAACAGGCGGGGCTTATTTGAAGGCCTCGCCGGGATAGGCGCCCCAGATTTCCGACTGCGCCACCCAGCCTGCGGCGCCGTCAGTTTCTGCGTGGCACCAATCGCCGTTGCATTCGCCGATCGTCAGCATCACGCCGGGTTCCAGCTTGGCGACGATCGAGGCGGAGGGCTGCGCCTCGCGGCGCAGGTTGACATAGACGCCCTTGCCCTTCGCCTTCATCCAGGGTGCGGCGATCGCCGCGCGCTGGCCTGACAGCAGCGACTGATTGACCCAGCCTTCAGTGCCGTCGGCATCGCGGATGCGGCGCCAATTGTCGTATTCCTGGATGATTTCCACCGGCAGGCCGGATTTCAGATACATCCACGATACGGCGAAATCCGTTCCGGGGCCGATGCGCAGGTTGACGCGCTTCGATTTCAATGTGACGAAGCGCGGCAACGGCAGGCCGCTCGGCCCTTTGGCCGCCTGCGCATGAGCAAATTCTAAGGTTCCCATGGATGCGGCCAGAGAGATCGCGAGGGCGAGGCAGGACTTCAGGACTTTGCTGCGCATGGAGGCTTCCGTTTGCTCGAATTCGCGGGCAAGCCCGGCCTGCACGCGGTCCGGGCTTTGACATTCCCCGGCTGCACCACGAGTTTTGTTTGTCTTCGCGTGCGGGTCTGGTAGAAATTGCCCGGAACGGGAAAATTATCACCCCTCTTGGTTAAAGACCTCTGAACAAGGCACCGCAGGCAGCCATGACAGCGAAGAAAAAACCGAAGGTCTATATCACCCGCAAGCTGCCGGATGCCGTCGAAACCCGAATGCGGGAGCTGTTCGATGCCGAGCTGAACATCGATGACGCGCCGCGCTCCGTTCCCGAGCTTATCGCCGCTGTCCGGACTGCCGACGTGCTGGTGCCGACGGTCACCGATCGCATCGATGCGGCCCTGATCGAAGAGGCGGGGCCGCAGATGAAGCTTATTGCCAGCTTCTCCAACGGCACCGACCACATCGACGTCGAGGCGGCGGCGCGCAAGGGCATCACCGTCACCAACACGCCGAACGTCCTGACCGAGGACACCGCCGATATGACAATGGCGCTGATTCTCGCGGTTCCGAGGCGGCTCGGCGAAGGGGCGCGGATCCTGACCGACAAGCCGGGCGAGTGGGCCGGCTGGTCTCCCACCTGGATGCTCGGCCGGCGCATTCACGGAAAGCGCATCGGCATCGTCGGCATGGGGCGTATCGGCACGGCGGTGGCCCGCCGCGCCAAGGCTTTTGGTCTTTCGATCCACTATCACAATCGCAAGCGCGTCAATCCAGCCGTCGAGGACGAGTTGGAGGCAACCTATTGGGAAAGCCTCGACCAGATGCTGGCCCGTGTCGACATCGTCTCGATCAACTGCCCCTCGACACCGGCAACCTTTCACCTGATTTCGGCGCGCCGCCTGGCGCTGCTGCAGCCCACCGCCTATCTCGTCAATACAGCGCGCGGTGACGTCGTCGATGAAGCCCAGCTGATCAAATGCCTGAGGGAGGGCAAGATCGCCGGCGCCGGCCTCGACGTGTTCGAGAACGAGCCGGCCGTCAATCCGAAGCTCGTCAAGCTCGCCAATGAGGGCAAGGTCGTGCTGCTGCCGCACATGAGTTCGGCGACGATCGAAGGCCGGATCGACATGGGCGACAAGGTCATCATCAATATCCGCACCTTCATCGACGGCCACAGACCGCCGAACCGGGTGCTGCCGGGCCGGTGAGCTAATTCGGGGAGCGGATTCGGTCGATGCGCGTCAGCGAGTAAGGATCTTCCGCATCTCGACGAAGGTCGTCCTGGCAAAACCAGGATGGGCCTTTTCGGCGCTTCTGGAAAATCCCCAGGCGGCAAAGACGGCGTGATTGTCGGTGAGCTCGATGCGTGTCTCCAGCCGCAAAGCGGCAAAGCCGAGTTCTGCAGCCGTCTCCTCGGCAACTGCGAGCAAACGCCTGCCGAGGCCCTTGCCTTGCGCTGCCGGCAGAACGGCGAGCTTGCCGACATAGAGACAATCGGCCTCCGGCCGCAGAAACAGGCAGCCGGTCAGTTTGCCATCGTCGATGACGACATGGCCGATCTCGGCCTCAGCCTTTGCTGCCAGCGCCTCCGCCGTCAGACTGAGCGCCGAGGACGGCGGATCGATCCTCCCGTTCATCGAAGCGAAGGCCGTGAGGATGAGGGCGAGCAGCTCGTCCCAGCGCGTGAAGCTCCGATCAAGGCGGATAATCGTCATCCGGCCTGCCTTGCGCGGCGGCGCTTGTAGCGCACGGTTTCGAACCGGGCCGAGAGTGCGTCGTAAAGCAGCAGCCGCCCGATCAGCGGCTCGCCGGCGCCGGTGACGAGCTTGATCGCCTCCATCGCCATCATCGTGCCGATGACGCCGGTGAGCGCGCCGATGATGCCGGCTTCGGCGCAGCTGGGGATCAGGCCCGCCGGTGGCGCCTCGGGAAACAGGTCGCGGTAGCCTGGGTTGGGCGCTCCGTCCTCGGCCGTCGCGTAAGGTTTTAGCACCGTCAGCGAACCGTCGAAACGACCGACGGCTCCGGTGACGAGTGGGATACGTGCTTCCTCCGCCGCATCGGCCGCGGCATAACGCGTATCGAAATTGTCGGAGCCGTCGATCAGGAGATCGAAGCCGGACAATTGACGCCGGGCAGTCTCGCGAGAAAAGCGTTCCTCGAAGCGGATGAGCCGCACATGCGGGTTGAGCCTGGCAATGGCCAAGGCGGCGCTTTCGGTTTTCCGCTCGCCGATCGTGCCGGAATCATGGATCACCTGGCGCTGCAGATTGGACAGCGACACCCGGTCATCGTCGACGATGCCGAGCGTGCCGATACCGGCGGCGGCGAGATATTGCAGAATCGGCGCACCGAGCCCGCCGGCGCCGATCACCAGCACGCGGGCGGCCTTGAGTTTCTGCTGGCCTGCGCCGCCGATTTCGGGGAGCAGGATATGGCGTTGATACCGGGCGATTTCATCGGGGCTGAGAGGTTCCATGGCGGCGATGGTAGCATGGCCCCCGACATCGGGAAAAGCGACATCGGGAAAAGCTGTCTCCCTCATCCGAACACCCTTCCGTCCGCAACCGTAAAGAACTGCGCCCTGTCGCCGAGGGCCGAGAACATTCCCCGATCCGTTCCGGTCATGAAGGCCTGACCGCCCAGTCCGTCGATGAGGTCGAACAACGCGGCGCGCCTGTTCTCGTCGAGATGCGCGGCGATTTCGTCGAGCAGCAGGATCGGCGCATGGGCGGTAAGATTGCCGACGAGTCGTGCATGGGCAAGCACCAGGCCGACAAGCAGCGCTTTCTGCTCGCCGGTGGAACAACGCGCCGCCTCCATCGCCTTTTCGTGGTGGTGGACGATGAGGTCAGCCCGGTGCGGTCCCTCCAGCGTGCGCCCCGCGCCGGCATCGCGGTAGCGGCTCTCGGCCAGCATCGCCGCGTAGTCGTCCTCGAGGTCGACCGATGGGCGCGAGAACTGGCCGTCCATGAAGCCCGAGAGCTGCAGTGAGGCCGAGGGGAAAGGCGAGCTCTCCAGTGTTTCCTCGATCAGCCGGCTCAAAAGGCCGAGCATTTCCTGGCGGGCGAGCGCCATGGCAATACCGAGGCTTGCCATCTGTTCTTCGATACCCGCAAGCCAGGAAGGGTCGAAGCGGCTCTCGTCCAGCAGTTTGTTGCGGCTGCGCATGGCACGCTCGAAATCGCTGGCGCGGCGGCCGTGGGCCGGATCGAGCGACAGCACCAGCCGGTCGAGAAAGCGCCGGCGGTCGGAGGAGGCGCCGGTGAAGAGCCCGTCCATCGCCGGTGTCAGCCAGAGAAGACGCAGGTGATCGGTCAACTCGTCGGCGGTTTTTGCCGGGGTGCCGTTGATGCGAAGCCGGCGGGCTGTGGTCTCCTCACCCGCTTCTATGCCGGTTCCGATCTCGACCTCGCCCTCCATGCCATCCAGCGCCGCGAAGATCGAAAAGCCGCCGGCCGCGCCGACGCGGGTAATGTCGCCATAGGCGGCTCGGCGCAGGCCGCGGCCGGGCGAAAGCAGCGAGACCGCCTCCATGAGATTGGTCTTGCCGGCGCCATTGTCTCCGGTCAGCACGGCATGCCGACCATCGAGGCTAAGGCTCGCGGCCGCATAATTGCGGAAGTCCGTCAGCTTCAGACGGGAGAGAGAAACCTTATGCGGCATTGCGTATCCGGGTCCGTGAAGCGTGACAGCTAAGCCGAAGCGGCGCAGATGGCAAGCGCGTTCGCGCGCGGATCGCGCCCGCTTGACAGGGAGCATCGTAAACACGGTCAATTCCGGAACTTTTCGGTACGGTTTTCTCGAACCCGCGAAAAATACAACCGAATCCGAGGCGTCGAGATTGGCCGTCCTTACCGACGACAGCCGTCGTCGTCGCTCTCTGATCACCTGGATGACAGGGCTTCTGCGGCATTTCTCGACGTTTGCTGACGTAACGTGACGCCTGGAAAAAGTCGGTTGAATTTTGCAACTACAGGATTGCCTTATCTCGGGAAAACGATATGGTGAACAAAAGGTTCATGTATAAGAGAGTGGTGAAGTGCCAGATCCGGTCGATATCATCGTTGGTCGCAACATCAGACAGCTTCGCGCCATTCGTCGTGTTTCCCAGCTCGAGCTCGGTGAAGCACTCGGACTGACTTTCCAGCAGATCCAGAAATATGAGAAGGGAACGAACCGGGTTTCAGCCAGCAAGCTGCATCAGATCGCGGTTTTTCTCGGCGTCGAGATCGCCGCCCTCTTCGAGGGGACCGATATATCGGAATTCGGCGGCCGTATCGAACTCAGCCCTGATGCCTATGCCCTTGCGCTGAGCTACGACAAGCTGAATTCGGCGGCAGGCAAGGAAGCGGTCAAGACAATCCTTACACTGATGAGCGGCGAAGCGGTCGATAGCGCCGCCTGACTCCGCTGAAGCGGTTAGCTGACCTTCGGGAGAAGCAAGACTTCTTCAGACAGGGATGACCTCCGAGCGATGTCGGGGGCTGCCTGTCCCCAGCGGTAGACGCATTTCGCGACGCGTTGGTGAATCAGTGAATCTCGCACCCATGCAACGCCGTTAGCAGGTCGTCCTGCGTCTGGTGGCCGGCGTGGTAGAGGTCGATCGCGATACTGGCGATGGAAAGGCCCTGCTGGCTGCGAAGCTTGATATTGCGCTCGGCACACCATGTGTAAATGGCGCCGGCGAGAACGTCGACATCTTCGGACTGAGAGGAAAAGGCTGGCGCCATGATGAATACTCTTGCTTCGTGGTCCCCGTTAGAGCGCCTGCGTCCAATTGGACGCGCGGGAAACGCTCTGTCGCTCTGAAACTGCGCATCACCCCCCTGACATCGATTCCGAGCTCCTGGGTCATGCGCTGACAGCAGAGATTGGAGTCATTTTAAAAACTTGCAAGCGGCATCATCGGGCTGCGTTAACGCAAGTTCCTGTTCCGAGCGGGCACCGTGTCGATCTGGAACAGATTGCGCGGCAGATCTGGAACAGATCGCCTGGCATGAACTGCCCATGTCCCAAATCAGGATTTGCGGGTGCAAAAAAAGCCGGAGACGTTTCCGTCCCCGGCTTTCGCGATTGCCTATCGATCGACGGCTCAGCCTTCGAAGAATTCCTTCATCCGGGCAAAGAAACCCGTCGACTCCGGATTGTTCTCCTTGGAAGAAATCTGCTCGAATTCCTGCAGCAGTTCGCGCTGACGCTTGGTGAGCTTTTGCGGTGTCTCGATCTGGATCTGGATATAAAGGTCGCCCGTCTGCGCCGAACGCAGCACCGGCATGCCCTTGCCCTTGAGACGGAACTGTTTGCCGGCCTGCGTGCCCTCAGGCACGCTCACCCGCGATTTGGTGCCGTCGAGTGTCGCTACGTCGAAGGTTCCGCCGAGAGCAGCCGTCGTCATCGAGATCGGCACGGCGCAATAGAGGTCGGCTCCGTCACGCTGGTAGAATTCATGCGGCTTCACCGACAGGAAGATATAAAGATCGCCGGCCGGTCCGCCGCGAGCCCCGGCTTCGCCCTCGCCCTGTAGGCGGATGCGCGTGCCGTCCTCGATGCCGGCGGGAATATTGACCGAGAGTGACCGCTCTTCCGTCACCCGGCCCTGGCCGTGGCACTTCGGACACGGATCGGGAATGATCTGGCCACGGCCGTGGCAGGTCGGGCAGGTCCGCTCGATCGAGAAGAAACCCTGCGCCGCGCGCACGCGGCCCGTGCCCTGGCAGGTGCCGCAGTTCTTCGGTTGCGTGCCGGGCTTGGCGCCTGAACCCGAACAGACGTCGCAGGTGATGGAGGTGGGAACGCGGATCTGCGCCGTCTTGCCCGAGAAAGCCTCTTCCAGCGTTATTTCCATATTGTAGCGAAGATCGGCGCCGCGTTCGCGGCCTCCCGACGAGCGCTGGCGCGCCCGTCCGCCGCCCATCATCTCGCCGAAAATATCCTCGAAGATGTCGGAGAAGCCGCCGCCGGCAAAGCCGCCGCCACCGCCGCCCATGCCGCCATGCTCAAAGGCTGCGTGGCCATAACGATCATAGGCTGCCCGCTTCTGCGGGTCCTTGAGCATTTCATAGGCTTCGTTGATTTCCTTGAACTTCCGTTCGGCTTCCTTGTCATCCGGGTTCTTGTCCGGATGATATTTCATCGCCAGCTTTCGGAAGGCGCTCTTCAGCTCTTTCTCGTCCGCCGATTTGGCTACACCCAGAGTTTCGTAAAAGTCCGCTTTTGCCATTAAGGATTAAACCCCGGAAATGGATTTCCGGCTGCCATGGTGAGCAGCCGGATCAGGTGTTGAAGCATAACCACGCCGCCGCGGATTACGCGGACTTCTTGCGGTCGTCGTCCTTGATTTCCTCGTAGTCGGCGTCGACGACATTGTCGCCGCCTTCCGCGGAGGTATCGGCAGCAGCGCCGCCTTCGGCCTGCTGTGCTTCATAGATCGCCTGGCCGAGCTTCATGGAAACTTCCATCAGCGTCTGGGTCTTGGCCTTGATGTCTTCGGCGTCGGCTTCGGTTGCCTCGGTCGAGGACTTCAGCGCGGCGATCGCATCCGAGATGGCGGTGCGGTCGGCTTCGGAGACCTTGTCGCCGTAATCCTTCAGCGACTTTTCCGTGGAGTGGATCAGGCTCTCGGCCTGGTTCTTGGCTTCCACGGTCTCGCGGCGCTTCTTGTCTTCGGCAGCGTGGGATTCGGCATCCTTCACCATCTTTTCGATGTCGGCGTCGGAGAGGCCGCCGGAAGCCTGGATGCGGATCTGCTGTTCCTTGCCGGTGCCCTTGTCCTTGGCCGAAACCTGCACGATGCCGTTGGCGTCGATGTCAAAGGTGACTTCGATCTGCGGCACGCCGCGCGGCGACGGCGGCAGGCCGACGAGGTCGAACTGGCCGAGCAGCTTGTTGTCGGCAGCCATTTCGCGTTCGCCCTGCGAAACGCGGATGGTGACGGCCTGCTGGTTGTCTTCGGCGGTCGAGAAGGTCTGGCTCTTCTTGGTCGGGATTGTCGTGTTGCGTTCGATCAGACGGGTGAAGACGCCGCCGAGTGTCTCAATGCCGAGCGACAACGGGGTGACGTCGAGCAGCAGGACATCCTTGACGTCGCCCTGCAGAACGCCGGCCTGGATGGCGGCGCCGAGCGCAACCACTTCATCCGGATTGACGCCCTTGTGCGGCTCCTTGCCGAACAGCTGCTTGACGACTTCCTGCACCTTCGGCATGCGGCTCATGCCGCCGACGAGGACCACTTCGTCGATTTCGGCAGCGGTGACGCCGGCATCCTTGAGAGCCGCTTTGCACGGAGCGATCGTGCGCTGGACGAGATCGTCGACCAGGCTCTCGAGCTTGGCGCGGGTCAGCTTCAGCGTCAGGTGCTTCGGACCGGAGGCGTCAGCCGTGATGAACGGCAGGTTGATTTCGGTCTGCTGCGAGGACGACAGTTCGATCTTCGCCTTTTCGGCAGCTTCCTTGAGGCGCTGCAGGGCAAGCTTGTCGTTCTTCAGGTCGATGCCGTTGTCCTTCTTGAATTCGGCAACGAGATATTCGACGAGGCGCATGTCGAAGTCTTCACCGCCGAGGAAGGTATCGCCGTTGGTGGACTTCACTTCGAAGACGCCGTCGCCGATCTCGAGGATCGAAATATCGAAGGTGCCGCCGCCAAGGTCGTAGACGGCGATCGTCTTGCCGTCCTTCTTGTCGAGGCCGTAGGCGAGAGCGGCAGCGGTCGGCTCGTTGATGATGCGCAGCACTTCGAGACCGGCGATCCTGCCGGCATCCTTGGTTGCCTGGCGCTGCGCGTCGTTGAAGTAGGCGGGAACAGTGATGACGGCTTTCTCGACCTTTTCACCGAGATAGGATTCGGCGGTTTCCTTCATCTTCTGAAGGATCATCGCGGAAATCTGTGCGGGCGAGTAGCCCTTGCCATTGGCTTCGACCCAGGCGTCGCCATTGTCGCCCTTGACGATGCTGAAGGGAACGAGATGCTTGTCCTTCTCGACGGTCGGGTCTTCGTAGCGGCGGCCGATCAGGCGCTTGACCGCAAAGAGCGTGTTCGTCGGGTTGGTGACCGCCTGGCGCTTGGCCGGCTGGCCGACGAGGCGCTCGCCATCGTCGGAAAAGGCCACCATGGAAGGGGTCGTGCGCGCACCTTCCGCATTCTCGATGACCTTTGCGTCCTTGCCGTCCATGACTGCGACGCAGGAATTCGTCGTTCCAAGGTCGATACCAATTACTTTTGCCATGTCATTCTCTCCTTGAAGCAAGCTGTCGGAACCCCCAGAAGGCATTTCCCTGACAGCCCCTTACGGGATGGGTCTATTTGAGATTACGCAATCGTGATTGCGGTGATGCGGCGTATATAAGGAGCGGTTTTCTGGACTGCAAGGCGGGAAATAGCCCGGAATCCAGCAAAACGAATGTGTTGCCTTCAATTTTCGCAGCAGCCGGGAAAGAGGCCGCCCGATCCCCCGGAAGCGTGCGATTTCTAGGAAATGTGGCCTGCGCCGGGCATGCAGCACGGAATCTCATTGACCCATGATCAGATCGAGCAGAGTCGTGCGCCGAGGCTGCACCGACGAGGTCGTCTGCGGCCCACCGACATCGCCGGGCGGCACGATGCCGTCGTAGCTTGAACCGCCGCCTTCGGCAACGTCTGCAGGAGGAACAGGGCCGTTTCCGGGGCTTGCCCGCGGTTGCCGGACAGGCGCCTGCGGATAACGCTCGGCATTCTCGCCGCCGCCGAAGACGCCGGAAATGATGCCGCCGATCGTCGTTGGCGGCGGCACTTCGGCCGTGACCGGCTGCCCGCCGTCGGGCGTTGCCTGCGCCATCGGCTGACCGCTGTTCGGATTGTCGATCAGCTGGCCGTTACCGAAGAGCGGTGCCGGCGAAAGACCCTTGTGGGCGGCGATCATGAATTCCTTCCAGGCCTTGGCAGGAAGACCGCCGCCGGTCACCTTTTTCATTGGTTTGCCGTCGTCATTGCCGAACCAGACGCCTGTCGTGAGATTGCTGGTGAAGCCGACGAACAGCGCGTCGCGCGAATTCTGCGTCGTGCCGGTCTTGCCCGCCGCCTGCCAGCCGGGAATCTTAGCACTCTTGCCGGTGCCGTTCTCGATGACGCCCATCATCATCGTATCCATTTGCGCGGCGATCTGCTCGGAAAGCACGCGCGGCGGACTGTCATAAGTATTTTCGTAGAGAACCTTGCCCTCGGCGGTCGTCACCCGGCGGATGACGTGCGGCGTCGCCTTGTAGCCGCCGTTCATGAAGGCGGCATAGGAGGCGGTCAATTCCATCAACGACACTTCGGACGTCCCGAGCGCAATCGAGGCGTTCGGCTGCAGCTCGCTTTCGATCCCGAGCCGGTGGGCGAGCTTGATCACCTGATCCGGCCCGTCATACATCACCAGCTGCGCGGCCACCGTGTTCAGCGACTTGGCGAGCGCGGTCGCCAGCGTCACTTCGCCATTGTATTTCTTTTCGTAATTCTCCGGCGTCCAGTCGCCGATGCGGATCGGCGCGTCGTTGAACACCGAAAAAGGCGTCAGCCCTTTTTCCAGCGCCGCGGTATAGACGAAGGGCTTGAACGAAGATCCCGGTTGACGCTTGGCCTTGACGGCGCGGTTGAACTGGCTCGTCGCATAGTCTCTGCCGCCGACGAGTGCCCGGATCGCCCCGGTGCCGTCGATCGAAACCAGGGCCGCCTGTGAGGCATCGAGCTTGCCGCCCTCCTTGTCGAGCACGTCGACCAGCGACTGCTCAGCCTTCTTCTCCAGCGATTTGTCGATCGTCGTATCGACGATGATGTCTTCCTTGACGTCGCCGATCAGGCCCGGCAGCTCGTCCATGACCATGTCGGCGACGTAATGCCCGGCGCCCGACCAGTAGCTCTTGGCCGAAGCCGGGGTCTGCGACATTGCTGTCTTGACCTCGGAATCGGTGATGAAACCCTGCTCGCGCATGGCCGCGAGCACGAGCTGGGCGCGCGCATTCGCCGCTTCCGCGTCGCGGGCCGGCGAAAGCCGCGACGGCGCCTTGAGCAGGCCTGCCAGCACTGCTGCCTCGCCGAGGTTCACATCCCGCGCCGATTTGTTGAAATAGCGCCTCGACGCTGCCTCGACGCCATAGGCGTTCGATCCGAAGAACACCCGGTTGAGATACATCGCAAGGATCTGGTCCTTGGTATATTTCTGCTCCAGCCACAGCGCGAGCAGAACCTCCTGCACCTTGCGCTCCAGTGTTCTCTCGGGAGAGAGGAAGAGGTTCTTGGCAAGCTGCTGGGTCAGCGTCGAGCCGCCCTGCACCATGTGGCCGGCCGTGAAGTTGGTGACGATCGCCCGGCCGAGGCCGAGCGGATCGACGCCGAAATGCGAATAGAAGCGCCGGTCCTCGATCGCGATGACGGCCTCCGGAATATAGGGCGACATGTTTTCCAGCGACAGCGCCTCGCCGCCGGTGGCGCCGCGATTGGCAATGACGCTGCCGTCGACGGCGGTGATCTTGACGTTCGGCGGCCGCTCGGGAATCGCCCATGTGCTGGCGCTCGGCATGCGCGAGCCGTAGTAGAGGACGAGCCCGGCAATGCCGATGCCGGCCCAGATGAAAAGCACGACGCACCAATAGACCACGCGGCGCAAGAAGCCGAAAAGGCCGCCGCCCTCACGCTCCCGCGGCTCGCGCCGCCGCTGGCGGGCGGCACGCTGCGGCGGCGGCTTGGAGCCGCCGCGGCGCACGGATCCACTTCCGATGACGCGGTCATCGGCGTCGAGCGAAAATTCATCATCTTCGCGGGCCGGGCGGCCGCTGAAGGACGGTTCGATTCTGTCGCCTGATTTGCCTCTGCCTGCCATCGCGGACCGGTCGCATCCCCTGTTCGATCGCGAAGCCCACTTCGCATAACGGCGCCCCTATTACAGCGCCGGGCGTGTCTTTAGACGCGCGAAGGACGCTGTAGCACTTTGAAGTGCTGCATAATTTTTTCCTTAAACTGGTTTCGATTTAAGGAACTATGCAGCGGGCGACGCGATCATCCGAGTGAACTGTAATTGCGGCGATTTAACGGGGTGTTAAAGGCCGACAAGCGCCCGGCGCATTGTCGAAGCCGCATGGTCATGACCAGAGAGATAGGGACGCGTTGCGCCGGCCGAGCAAACAGGATTTCCGGTTTAAGGAATTATGCGGCGAGCGGAACCAATAGGCTCGACGATTGTTTATGGGGAAGCGGGACAGCCCCTCACGTCCCGCGATTGATCGGCCGTCTCCCCTCAACGCGCGCCGATCGACATCAGGCCCGGTGCATCCCCCCAAGGAGCGCCGGGCTCTTTCTTAGCTCCATTTTCGCAAGAGCACCCCGTGACGCAGAAAGGGCGGCATCGCTGCCGCCCTCAATGTTTCAGTCGCAGGCGGGATCGCCCGGACGGCAGACGAAAGGCGAAGCCCTTGGATCCGGACGATTGTGGGTGTCGGCCTTACCACCTCTGAACTGCGGCAGGTCACGGAAATCCGTGTCGGTTTTCCGACGCTCGGGCCGGCGGACTTCCTCTCTGCGATCATCGTCGCGCCAGTCCCGGTTGCGTTCCCGGTAGTCGCGGTCGCGGGAATAATAACCGCGATCGCGGTCACGGTAATAATCGCCGTCGCGGTTGCGGTAATAATCGCCGTCGCGGTTGCGGTAATAATAGTCGGGGCCGCGGCTCCAGCGGTCGCGCTCGCGATAGAAATCGCGATGGCGGTAGTAACGGTCCCAATAATTGCCGACGCTGAAGGTGACCATTGGAATGCCCAGCGGGCGATAATATTCCGGCCCGACATAGACGCGGCGTTGCTGGTAGACTGCCTGCACGTACTGGCCCGAGACCCAGCCGCGGCCGCCATAGAACTCGACGTCACACCAGTTGACGTTGGAAAGGCAGCCGCGAATTTCGACCGATGATCCGGCGGGTATGACGGCGACGGCGGGATACCGGGTGCTCGGACCCGCACGCATATTGACGTTTGCCGTCGAGTAACCCTCGGCGGCCTGCGCGATTGCCGGAGCCAGCAACAGCAGCGCGGCCCCGGCTATCTTGACGATCAGGTTTTTCACGCTTCTTACTCCTCGTTGGCGTGTTTTCAGGCAGCACTCGGCTGCGTTTCCTTGGCATATGCCATCTGGAACAAAAGATAGAGCGATCGCCGGCATTTGTTAGGGCGTCATCATTCGCTTGTCTTTCAATGCTTTATAGATTGAGCGCGATGAACGTAGCTTGAACGGGGGGAGATTTGTGCTCTCATGCTCGTCCCGGAAATCGGTTGCGTTCGAAGCGTTAACGCTCTGTTAACCTTGCGGCTGCAATCTGGCGTCAATACCTGCTTGCTCCTTGACCACGGATGAACTGGCACCGAGCCGAGCGGATGACGAAAGGCCGGGCGACCGGCCTTTTGTTTTTGTTTTCCTGGTCAGGCACGCCATTGCCCTTCAGCCGGCCAGTGCCTGAAGGATACGCACCCAGGAGCGGATGCCCTTGTGATAGGAAACAAGCTCGTATTTCTCGTTCGGCGAATGGATGCGGTCGTCGCTGAGACCGAAACCGACGAGCAGTGATTCCATGCCGAGCATCTTCTGGAAATCGCCGACGATCGGGATCGAGCCGCCCATGCCGATGACGATGGCAGGTTTCGGCCATTCGTCGGAAAGCGCCGTCTTCGCCTTGGTCAGAACAGGCGAATCATAGGAGAGACGAATCGCCGGCGAGCCGCCATGCGGATGGAATTCCACCGAGCAGTCGGCCGGAATTTTCGACCTGACATAGCTGCGGAAAGCTTCGCGGATAGCAGCCGGATCCTGGGTACCGACGAGCCGGAACGAAACCTTTGCCGAGGCCTTGGCGGCGATGACCGTCTTGAAGCCTTCGCCGGTATATCCGCCCCAGATGCCGTTGACTTCGGCCGTCGGCCTTGCCCAGGTGAGTTCCAGCACCGACCGGCCCTTTTCGCCGGAGGGAATGGAAAGGCCGACTTCACCGAGGAAGCTCTCGGCCGTCTTGCCGAGCGTCTCCCATGACGCCTTGATGTTGTCGGGCGTTTCCTCGACGCCGTCGTAGAAACCGTCGAGCGTGATGCGGCCCGTCTCGTCATGCAGGCCGGCAAGCGCCTCGACGAGAATATGGATCGGATTGGCCGCAGCACCGCCGAAGAGGCCGGAATGCAGGTCGCGGTCGGCGGCCGTCACGACCACCTCCTCGCCGACGAGGCCGCGCAGTGCCGCGGCGATTGCCGGCGTATCGCGGTCCCACATGCCGGTATCGCAGACAAGCGCATAATCGGCCTTGAGTTCGGAGGCGTTTGCTTCGAGGAAAGGCTTCAAGGACGGTGAGCCCGATTCCTCCTCACCCTCGAACAGAATGGTGATGCGGCAGGGAAGTGCGCCGTTGATCTCCTTATAGGCGCGGCAGGCTTCGACGAAGGTCATCAACTGGCCCTTGTCGTCGGAGGTGCCGCGCCCGGTCAGGATCTTGCGGCCATCGCCGACATCCTTGATCGATGGCTCGAAGGGATCGTTTTCCCAGAGCTCGATCGGGTCGACCGGCTGCACGTCATAATGGCCGTAGAAAAGCACATGCGGCGCGTCGGCGGAAGCGCCGCCATGGTGGGCGACCACCATCGGATGGCCCGGAGTGTCACGCACCGAGGCGGTAAAGCCAAGGCCTTCGAGATAGGCGACCAGCCATTCGGCTGCCTTTCGGCATTCGGCCTTGTAGACGGGATCGGTGGAAATCGACTGGATGCGCAGAAGCTCGAACAGCTTTTCGAGGCTTGAGGAAAGGTTGTGATCCGCGCGCGCAAGCACCTGTTGTAGATCCGCCATTGTCGACTCCTTTTTGAAATTTGGCCGGACGATAGACCAAACGAGGAAGGCAGGCGAGGCGGAAAAGCAAAATGGGCGGCGCGAACGCGGCCATATCCGGATCGGGGTGCAAGAAGATTGCCGGTTAATATAGAAGAAGCTTCTAATTCAATTTACAGTTATTTAGTACAACCTAAATAATCTGACTGAATTCAGCTGTTCGGGGGGACGGATGTTTTCGGTCATTACATGTATTCGGGACGATCATGATTGGCGGCTGGTACTTGCGGCCGCCGCGGTTTGTCTGGTCGGCGCGATGGCAGCAATGCTGCCACTTTCGCGCGCTCAAGAATGCGATGCCGGGCGCCGCAAGCTCTGGATCGGCGCCTCGGCT
Organism: Rhizobium sp. NLR22b; assembly: GCF_019685295.1. Classification (NCBI taxonomy): domain Bacteria; kingdom Pseudomonadati; phylum Pseudomonadota; class Alphaproteobacteria; order Hyphomicrobiales; family Rhizobiaceae; genus Rhizobium; species Rhizobium sp. NLR22b. The sequence goes on along the minus strand of NZ_JABDWM010000017.1, from coordinate 82,086 downwards.
TTCGCCTTCGGCACCGGCGTATGGGCAACGCACTTCATCGCGATGCTGGCCTATGACGGCGGCATGCCGATCAGCTACCAACTGGGGCTGACGGCGCTTTCCTTCCTCCTGTCGGTTGCCGGTTCGTGGGCGGCGATCGTCGTCGCTTCGGAGAGCCGCGGCAGGTTTTCGCGCATCCGCGGCGGCGTCCTGATGGCGCTCGGCATCGCCTCGATGCACCTGACCGGTATGCAGGCGATCGAGACACAGGCGGTAATCGTCTATGATCCCTACATGACGCTGAGTGCGGTTCTGGCGGGGGCGCTGCTGTCGAGCGCTGCCTTCCACGCCTTCTTCCGGTGGAGGGGCCCGAGGCGGCTCCTCACCTCGTCCGTCACCTTCGTCCTTGCAATCTGCGCTCTCCACTTCATTTCGATGGCAAGCATCACGCTCGTGCCGGATCCCGGCAAAGAGGTTCCGGCGATGGTGCTCGATACCAGTCTGCTGGCGGCGATCGTGGTGGTAGCGGCGACCGCTCTCATTCTGACCGCTATCGCGGTGGTCTTTATCGAAAGCCATCTGACGGATCTGAGAGGGCTCGCCAATGCCTCACAGGAAGGATTGCTGATCCTGCGCGATGGCAGGATCATCGATGCCAATGAACGCTTCCAGGCTCTTTCCGGCTGGAAGCTTGCCGATCTTGCCGGCAAGGCGGCGTCCGCTGCCTTGACCGTCATCCAGGGGCAGAACAGGCCCGGCGAGACCTTGCTCAGCACCAGCAGCGGCAAGGAGATCGCCGTCGAAGTGAATACGAGCCGGATCGTCTATCGCGGTCACAATTGTGACGTGCTGGCGGTGCGCGATCTGACGGAGCGCAGGCAGGCCGAAGAGATGATAGAACATCTCGCCCACCACGATGTTCTGACCGATCTTCCCAACCGGTCGTTGTTCGATACGCGCATCCGCCAGGCGCTGCAGATGGCCGAACGAAAGAGCAGCAAGGTGGCTCTCTTCTACATCGATCTCGATCGGTTCAAGAGCGTCAACGATATTTTCGGCCATGCCGAGGGCGACCGAATTCTCCGCAAGGTCGCCTCGATTCTCCGTCGCGTCGCTGATGAAAGCGATACGATCGCCCGTCTCGGTGGCGATGAATTTGCCATCATCCAGCCCGCCGGACAGCAACCGGCGGCCGCACAGAAGCTCGCAGCCGCGATCCTCGACGAATTCGCCGCCGAGATGGATACGGCGCGCGACCCCACCGCCGTCGGCGTCAGCCTCGGCATCGCCCTTTACCCGGCCGACGGACGTGATGTCGACGAGATCTGCAACAATGCCGATATCGCACTCTATCGGGTCAAACACGGCGGCCGCGGAAAGGCCTGTTTCTTCGATGCGGAAATGGACGAGGCCACGCGAGCCCGCCGCCAAATCGAAAGCGAACTGCGCCACGCCATCACCCGCAATCAGATCCATGTCTGCTATCAGCCGATTTACGGTGCGCTTAGCGGCGAGGTCAGCGGTTATGAGGCCTTGATGCGCTGGAACCGGCCGGGGCACGGCATCAGCGAGCCGGATGTCTTCATTCCAATCGCCGAGGAAAGCGGATCGATCGTCCAGCTCGGCGAATGGGTGCTGCGCGAGGCCTGTACAGAGGCTGCGCGCTGGCCGCATCCGCTGACGATCGCCGTCAATGTCTCGCCGGTGCAGTTCATGCTGCCGAACCTTTGCGAGCGGATCGAGGCAATCCTCGAGGAAACGGGGCTCGCGCCGGACCGGCTGGAAATCGAAATCACCGAAGCCGCTCTCATCCGTGACCGCGATCGGGTGATGGCCACGCTGCAGCGCCTGCGCAGTCTGGGTGTTCACATCGTCATGGACGACTTCGGCACCGGTTTTTCCTCGCTTTCCAACCTGCGAACCTTCCCGTTCGACAAGATCAAGGTCGACCGCAGCTTCACCGGCATGCTGGAACATGACGCTGCGTCACGTTCGATCGTGCGCGCAATCATCGGTCTCGGCCACAGCCTCGGCATGCCTGTCGTAACGGAGGGCGTCGAAACCGAGACGCAGCGCCAGATCGTCGTCGAAGAAGGCTGCGCCCAGGTACAGGGCTTTTTGCTCGGCAAGCCGGATATCGAGCCGAGCATCAAGCTCGCCGCCCGCAAAAGTCTTCTGTCCTCGACGGCCGACTCCGACGCGCTGTCAACACCGTGGCGGCGACCTACGCGTCTTGCCTGCGAGTAGTCCCGGTCAGAGCGCCTTGGCGTTTTCCAGCAGCCGGCGGATATATTCGAGCGTCAGCTCGCGCTCGAATCCGCGAAAGCCTTTGAACAGCGCCAGGTCCGCCTCACGCGCGGTCTCGATCGCCTCAGCCTCCATGGCACGGGCCTTCGGCGTCAGGAAAATCAGCTGCGCCCGCTTGTCGGACGGATGCGGCCGGCGTTCGATCAGCCCGTCGCGGACCATGCGCGAAAGCGTGTTGGCCATGGTCGCCTGCTCGATAGCAACTCGGTCGAGAAGCTGTTTCTGGGTCAGCCCATCCTCGGCCCAGAGTTCCAGCAGGATGGGAAACTGGCCGGGAGAGAAACCGAGCCCTACCGCGCGCTGGTGCAGCGAGCGGGCAAAACCCTTCGCCAGCTGGCTGGCAAGGTAAGCTCCCGAATCCATGCGGTTAAATCCCATGATTGCAAGTTAGGCTCAAAACCGTGCCGGAGACAATGCAGCAAATCGCAGAGGATGCTGCAAAAAATGTAAGCCGGAACTGCGCGGACCTGGAAAATAAAAGTCGCCATGACCTGGAGGTTGGCCATGGCGACTTTAAAATGGGGACAAAGGCCCGGAGAGGGGGATAAGGCCTTTGTCCAAGCCTGATGCGGCGGGGGACAAGCCGGTAATCAGACCCGCGACGCGATCAAGCGCCGGTGACATGGATTTGTGGCTACGAATGTGGTTTTTCAAGGGTCACGGTACGTTACAAATTGGTAACAGTTTGGTGAGCGGAAATCCTTTCCGCTCCTGGTGCACCGAACTTTATATGGACCTGGTTTCCTGCCCGCGCTATCCATGCACGCATGAAAAAAGGCGATCATCTCTTCCTAGTCGACGGTTCCGGCTTCATCTTCCGGGCGTTTCACGCATTGCCGCCGCTGACACGCAAGACCGACGGTCTGCCGGTCGGCGCCGTTTCCGGTTTCTGCAACATGCTGTGGAAGCTCTTGAGGGATGCGCGCAACACCGATGTCGGCGTAACGCCGACCCATCTTGCCGTCATTTTCGACTATTCCGCCAAGACCTTTCGTAAGGATCTCTATGACGCCTACAAGGCGAACCGCTCGGCCCCGCCGGAAGAGCTCATCCCGCAATTCGGCCTGATAAGAGAGGCGACCCGCGCCTTCAACCTGCCCTGCATCGAGACCGAAGGCTTCGAGGCCGACGATATCATCGCCACCTACGCCCGCCAGGCCGAGGCGGCGGGCGCCGATGTCACCATCGTTTCCTCCGACAAGGATCTGATGCAGCTCGTCACCTCAAATGTCCACATGTACGACAGCATGAAGGACAAGCAGATCGGCATTCCCGATGTCGTCGAGAAATGGGGCGTGCCGCCGGAAAAGATGATCGACCTGCAGGCGATGACCGGTGACTCCGTCGACAATGTTCCCGGCATTCCCGGCATCGGCCCGAAAACGGCTGCCCAGCTCCTTGAGGAATATGGCGATCTCGACACGCTGCTCGATCGCGCCACCGAGATCAAGCAGGTCAAACGCCGCGAGACGATCCTTGCCAATATCGAGATGGCGCGGCTTTCGCGCGAACTCGTGCGGCTGCGCACCGACGTGCCGCTTGATCTCGATCTCGACGCGCTGGTGCTGGAACCGCAGAACGGCCCGAAGCTCATCGGCTTCCTGAAGATGATGGAATTCACGTCGCTGACCCGACGCGTCGCCGAAGTCTGCGATTGCGATGCGAGCGCCATCGAACCGGCGGTCGTCCCTATCGAATGGGGTAAGGCGGCCCATGGTCCCGATCTCGATGCGGCCGAGCCGGAGCCCGTTGCCGGCGGCATCCCCGACGTTTCGGGCGAATCGGTGCCCGTGCCGCCGCGCGCGAAGGCAAAGAGCGGTGTCGAAGGCGCTTTTTCGCCGGCGGATCTAGCCAAAGCGCGGGCCGAGGCTTTTGCGGCGCTGCCTTTCGATCATTCGACCTATGAGACGATCCGCGATCTGGCGGCGCTCGACCGATGGATCGCCGATGCGCGCGACACCGGCCTCGTGGCTTTCGATACCGAGACCACGTCGCTGGATGCGATGCAGGCCGAGCTTGTCGGTTTTGCGATGGCGATCGCCGACAATGTCAGCGATCCCACTGGAACGAAGATTCGCGCCGCCTATGTGCCGCTTGCCCACAAGAACGGCGTCGGCGATCTGCTCGGCGGCGGCCTGGCCGACAACCAGATTCCCATGGGTGACGCCTTGCCGCGGCTGAAGGCATTGCTGGAGGACGAATCGGTCCTCAAGATCGCCCAGAACCTGAAATACGACTACCTCTTGATGAAGCGCTACGGCATCGAGACGAAGAGTTTCGACGACACGATGCTGATCTCGTATGTGCTCGACGCCGGCACCGGCGCTCACGGCATGGATCCGCTCTCGGAAAAATTCCTCGGCCATACGCCGATCCCCTACAAGGATGTGGCGGGCAGCGGCAAGGCGAACGTCACCTTCGATCTGGTCGATATCGACCGCGCCACCCATTATGCCGCTGAAGACGCCGACGTGACGCTGCGCCTGTGGCTGGTGTTGAAGCCGCGGCTGGCGGCGACGGGGCTGACCAGCGTCTACGAGCGGCTGGAGCGGCCGCTGCTGCCGGTGCTGGCGCGTATGGAAGCGCGCGGCATCACCGTCGACCGGCAGATCCTGTCGCGGCTGTCAGGCGAACTGGCTCAGGGTGCGGCGCGCCTGGAAGACGAGATCTACCAGCTCGCCGGCGAGCGTTTCAACATCGGTTCGCCGAAGCAGCTGGGCGACATCCTGTTCGGCAAGATGGGACTTGCCGGCGGCAGCAAGACGAAGACCGGACAATGGTCGACCTCCGCCTCAGTGCTCGAGGACCTCGCCGCCGCCGGTTTCGAGCTGCCGCGCAAGATCGTCGACTGGCGCCAGCTCACCAAGCTGAAATCCACCTATACCGACGCGCTTCCGGGCTATGTCCATCCGGAAACCAGGCGGGTCCACACCTCCTATTCGCTGGCTTCGACGACCACGGGGCGCCTGTCCTCGTCCGAACCGAACCTGCAGAACATTCCGGTGCGCACCGCAGAGGGCCGCAGGATCCGCACCGCCTTCATCTCGACGCCGGGTCACAAGCTGATCTCCGCCGACTACAGCCAGATCGAACTGCGGGTGCTCGCCCATGTGGCCGAGATCCCGCAGCTGACCAAGGCCTTCGAAGATGGCGTCGACATTCACGCCATGACGGCCTCGGAAATGTTCGGCGTGCCGGTCGAAGGCATGCCGGGTGAGGTGCGCCGCCGCGCCAAGGCGATCAATTTCGGCATCATCTACGGCATCTCCGCCTTCGGCCTCGCCAACCAGCTTTCGATCGAGCGCTCGGAAGCCGGCGACTACATCAAGAAATATTTCGAGCGCTTCCCCGGCATCCGCGACTATATGGAAAGCCGCAAGGCGATGGCCCGCGACAAGGGTTATGTCGAAACGATCTTCGGCCGCCGCATCAACTATCCCGAAATCCGCTCCTCCAACCCTTCGGTGCGCGCCTTCAACGAACGGGCGGCGATCAACGCGCCGATCCAGGGCTCTGCTGCCGACGTCATCCGCCGGGCGATGATCAAGATGGAGCCGGCGCTGGCCGAAGCCGGTCTTGCCGAGCGTGTGCGCATGCTGCTGCAGGTGCATGACGAGCTGATTTTCGAGGTCGAGGACGAGGACGTCGAAAAGGCGATGCCGGTCATTGTCTCCGTCATGGAAAACGCCACGATGCCGGCGCTCGAAATGCGCGTGCCGCTCAAGGTCGATGCTCGCGCCGCCAGCAATTGGGACGAGGCGCATTAACCGCCTCCCCAAAACGAAAAAGATTTTTCCGCTTCCCCTAACTTATTGAATTCACGACGATGTGCTTCCCTGGTTCGTATCGGAACGATACGGCTGGAAGGAACTTATTAACCTTCCTTTTCTATCCCGGTAGGGTCGTAGTTTGTTAGGCATGAGTGAGTAGCGGACGCATGCGTTTTCCCAGAACCAATTTGACGGATGCCGCAGATTTTTCCAGCGGCATTGAAACGGAGCTTCCGGAGGAAAATCCAGGCGAGAGGCCGCCGGCGCCGATCTGGCAGAGCAACTTCTCGCTCGCGCCGAATGTTCGCTTCACCCGCACGCCCGAAACGCTGATCAGCCGCCGCCGCCCGTCGAACGAGCCCGTTCGCAGCGAACCGGAAGCGGAACAGCAGGCGATACGGATAGAACCGGTCACGGTCGACGTGCCCTTCGATATCTACCTGCCGGAGCCCGCTGGAGCTGCCGCAGCACCGGCTCAGACGACCGAGACGCCGCAGCCGCCGGCCGCCGCGCTGGAGGCTCCCACCCTGCGCGTCGCTTCCGAACTGTCTTCGATTTCCGATTTTGCCTTCTGGGAAGTCATGGCCTTCGAGGAGGGCGAACCGGTACGCGCGCCCTCGATCATTCTTCCGAAGATCGAGACCGCGCCCGAATCAATTACCTCGCTGTTTCGCATCATGGAATGGCGCCCGGGCGCGCCGAAGCCCACTCAGGCGGCGTCCCGACCGGTCCAGCCGCCGGCTGCAGCGCCCGCGCCGATAGCTCCGCGCCCGCCGGCGGCCATTTCCCTGGAAAGGCCCGTGCCTACCCGCGAGGCGGCGACTGCACCGGCGCCGCAGGCCGCGCCCCAGACTGCGCCGATGCCTCAGGTCACGCCGGTGCCTCAGGCCGCCCCAGAGTCTCAGACTGCCCTCGTGCCCCAGGCCGCCCCCGTGTCTCGGCCTACGCCCCCGGTCGCCGCAGTCCTGCCGTCGCCGCGCCTTGCGGCGAGGCCTGAAAAGATCGATGCATCGGGTTATGAATTCCCGCCGCGCGCTCTTTTGCAGGAGCCGCCTGAACGTCTCGGCGAGATCATGTCGCAGGAGACGCTGGAGCAGAATGCCGGCCTTCTGGAAAGCGTGCTTGAGGATTTCGGCATCAAGGGAGAGATCATTCATGTCCGCCCCGGCCCCGTCGTCACCCTTTATGAATTCGAACCGGCGCCCGGCGTGAAGTCGTCGCGGGTCATCGGCCTGGCCGATGATATCGCCCGCTCGATGTCGGCGCTGTCGGCTCGCGTCGCCGTCGTTCCCGGCCGCAACGTCATCGGCATCGAGCTGCCGAATGTCACCCGTGAAACAGTTTATTTCCGCGAGATGATCGAGAGCCAGGATTTCGACAAGAGCGGCTATAAGCTGGCGCTCGGACTCGGCAAGACCATCGGCGGTGAGCCTGTGATCGCCGAGCTCGCGAAGATGCCGCACCTGCTCGTCGCCGGCACCACCGGCTCGGGCAAATCGGTCGCCATCAACACGATGATCCTGTCGCTGCTCTACCGCATGACGCCGGAACAATGCAGACTGATCATGGTCGACCCGAAGATGCTTGAGCTTTCCGTCTATGACGGCATTCCGCATCTGCTGACGCCCGTCGTCACCGATCCGAAGAAGGCGGTCATGGCGCTGAAATGGGCCGTGCGCGAAATGGAGGAGCGTTATCGCAAGATGTCGCGCCTCGGCGTGCGCAACATCGACGGTTACAATGGCCGCGTCTCCCAGGCGCGCGAAAAGGGCGAGACCATCCACATCATGGTCCAGGTCGGCTTCGACCGGCAGACCGGCGCGCCGATCGAGGAAAGCCAAGAGCTGGATCTTGCGCCGATGCCCTATATCGTCGTGATCGTCGACGAAATGGCCGATCTGATGATGGTCGCCGGCAAAGAGATCGAGGGCGCGATCCAGCGTCTGGCGCAGATGGCGCGTGCCGCGGGCATTCATCTGATCATGGCGACCCAGCGCCCGTCGGTCGATGTCATCACCGGCACGATCAAGGCGAATTTCCCGACCCGCATCTCCTTCCAGGTCACCTCGAAGATCGACAGCCGCACCATCCTCGGCGAGCAGGGCGCCGAACAGCTGCTCGGCCAGGGCGACATGCTGCATATGCAGGGCGGCGGACGCATCGCCCGCGTCCACGGTCCCTTCGTCTCCGATGCCGAAGTGGAGAAAGTCGTTGCGCACCTGAAGACGCAGGGGCGCCCCGAATATCTCGACACCGTGACGGCCGACGAGGAGGAAGAGCCGGAAGAGGAAGACGCCGGCGCCGTTTTCGACAAGAGCGCCATGGCTTCGGAGGATGGCAATGAGCTTTACGAGCAGGCCGTCAAGGTCGTCATGCGCGACAAGAAGTGCTCGACCTCCTATATCCAGCGCCGCCTCGGCATCGGTTACAACAGAGCCGCTTCGCTCGTCGAGCGCATGGAGAAGGAAGGTCTCGTCGGCCCGGCAAACCATGTCGGCAAGCGCGAGATCGTTTCCGGACGGAGCGAGGGCGATTGATCGGCATGAGCAGCGCCGTCACGGCTCGACGTGAGGCGCTGCACTCCATAGCCCCGGATCATCCCACGATTGTGGAACGGGCGGCGCGTTTGTGCACGACGGCCAGCAGGCCTCCGAGAAAGACCGTTCCGAGGATGAAGAGAAATGCCGCAGCGACGATGGCCGGGCTGATGTTTTCGCGAATCGACGAGAACATCTGGCGCGCGAGCGTCAACTGATTTGGGCCGGCAACAAACAATGTCAGCACGACTTCATCAAGCGAGGTGGCAAAAGCAAGCACCGCGCCCGACAGCACGCCCGGCATGGCGAGCGGCAGCGTCACTTTCCAGAAGACCTTTGCCGGGGAAGCCCCCAGGCTCGTCGCCGCCCGCTCGACACGATAGTCGATACCTTCAAGCGATGCGGTAATGCTGATCAGCACGAAGGGTACGGCGACAACGGTATGCGCTATGATGACGGCCGCAAAGGTATTCGGAAATCCGAGCTTGGCAAACAGGATTTGAAGCCCGACGCCGAGCACGACCGCTGGAACGACCATCGGCAGAAGGAACATTGTCCGCAGCGTTGAGCCGAAGACAATGCGCCTGCGCAGCGCAAGCGAGGCCAGCATGCCGAGCACGGTTGAAAGCAGAGTGGTCCCCGTACCGATCAGCAGGCTGTTGACGATGGACCGGCGCCAGGCGTCCTCGTTTGCGAGTTCCGCAAACCAGCGGGTCGAAAAAGAAGGGATGGGATAGGCCAGGAAACTGCTGGAGGTAAATGCGATCGGAAGGATCGCCAAAAGCGGGGCCAGCAGAAAAATCACCGTTGCCGCGCCGTACAGAGATTTAAGCAAACGAACTATCATGTCATGCACCTGCCGTCTTCGTCGTGAGCCGGCCATAGACGCCATAGAGCACGATGGTCGCGGCAAGCAGCACGATACCGAGCGCGCCGGCCATGCCCCAATTGGCGGAGCCGGTGGCGTAGAAGGCAATCACCGAACTGATCATCTGGTCTTTCGGCCCGCCGATGAGCGCCGGCGTGATGTAATAACCGAGCGCTGCCATGAAAACGAGCAGCCCGCCGGAAGCGATACCGCGCAATGTCAGAGGCAACAGGATATGCAGGAAGGCCCGGATCGGTCTCGCACCGAGGGAGGCTGCCGCCGGCATGAGATTTCGAGGGATTGCGATGAGGACACTGTAGATCGGGAGGACCATGAAGGGCAGCAGAACATGCGTCATGGCGATAATGACACCCGTTCGGTTGAAGAGAAGTGGCAACGCGTCGCTGACGAGGCCGAGCGACAGGAGGGAGGAGTTGATAAGCCCCTTGTCCTGCAGGAGAATGTACCACGCCGCGGTGCGCACCAGCAGCGATGTCCATAGCGGCAGGAGCACCGCGGCAAGGAGAAGCTGTCGCCGCCAGCCACTGGTGGCTGCGACCAGCATCGCATATGGCAGGCCGGTCAGGCATGTCGCCAAGGTCACGACGGCAGCCACACCGAAAGTTCTTAGAAGAATCGCCTGATTGGCCGACTCTCCATCCGGCATCGCCACGATCGCTCCCGATGTGTCGTGCTGAAGATCAACCGCGGCAAGGAGATTGCGATCGGTATAAGGATTGGTCGCCTCGGCGATCGCTCTCCAGAACGCAGCATCGTTCCATCGCGCGTCCACCTCGCCGAGGGTTGCCGCCCCAGCGCCGTCTTTGACCGCGGCGACGGTCTTTCTCATCAGAGTGCGGAAGCCCGGCTGGGCGCTGTTCAGTCTTCGGACCACCTCGCCCAGCTTCTGATCGTCGTCGATCGATTTCAGGTCGTCGACAAGCGCTGTCTGCATGTCGTCGGAGGGTGGGGAAATACGGTTCCAGGTTGAGGCCGCGGCGGTCGTCCGGGGCAGGTTTTGGCTGACGACAGGATCGGACACCGCCTGCTCGAGCACTGTCAGAAGTGGCCACATGAAGAAGACACCCAGGAACAGGGTAAGAGGAAGGACGAGGGCGAGGCTGCCCACGCTTTGACGGAAAGCGCTCATGCCGCAATCACCCAGCAATCGTCCGGTGCGAAATGCGCCACCACTTCGGCGCCGGCTGGCCACTCCACCGATCGCCTGTCGGTCCGAACCACGAAGCGGAAGGCATCGTGGTCAAGCTGTACCCGCAAGTGATCGCCCTGGTATACGCTGTCGAGTATTTTCGTCGGCAAGGCATTCATCGCAGAGCCGGTGCCGCGGGCCATAAGAGAAATCCGCTCGGGGCGGACCGAAATATGGACGCGGCTTCCGACCGAGAGGGAGCCGTAGCCGGATACCATCACATGCCGTCCATCGGCGATCTCGATGGAAGCCCCGGCTGCTCCCGTCGTCTTCACCGTTCCTTCTATCAGATTGGTTTCGCCGATGAATTCGGCGACGACGCGTGTTTGCGGGCGGTCATAGATATCACGCGGCGAACCGATCTGCTCAATGTTCCCATGGTCGAAGACCGCAATGCGATCGGACATGGTAAGCGCCTCGGCCTGATCGTGGGTTACGAACACCACGGTCAGCTCCAGACGTTTGTGGAGTGCGCGGATATCGAGTTGCATCTGTTCCCGCAACTGCTTGTCAAGCGCACCAAGTGGCTCGTCCATCAGCACGACGGCCGGCTCGAACACCAGGGCGCGGGCAAGTGCCACGCGCTGCTGCTGGCCACCGGAGAGCTGGGCCGGCTTGCGGCTGCTCATTGCAGACAGCTGCACCATGTCGAGCGCTCGTTTTACGCGATCCTCGATCTCACTGCGGCCGGTACCGCGCATCTTCAGCGGAAAGGCGATGTTGTCGGCGACCGACATATGCGGAAAGAGTGCATAATTCTGGAAAACGACACCCATTTCGCGCCGATGCGGCGGCAGATGGTCGATACGGCGGCCGTCGAGACAGATGCTGCCGCCGGTTGGGTTTTCGAAACCCGCCGCCATCATCAGCAAGGTTGTCTTGCCGGAACCCGAAGGTCCGAGAAGGCTGACGAATTCGCCTCTCTCGATGTCGAGCGACAGGTCTTTGACGACCTGAAGCGTGCCATAGGATTTGGAGACTCTATCAAAGCGTATGCGCGGCGTAGCCAAGGCGGCCCTCCGTTCGGATTATCGGTTCTCAAGGAGACGAAGTGACGAGGATGTGCGGAAGCCCCCATGGATCCTCGGCACGAGCGATCCGTGGGGCGATATTGTGCCGCTACTGTGCCAACCAGGCGTCGAATCTTTTGGTCAGCGCTTCCGAATTGTCGATCCAGAAGTCTGTATCGAGGCTGACGGCACCCTGCATGTTGGCCGGGGTCGTCGGCAGGTCCGCCAGTTGGTCGGGCGGCAGGGTCTTGCCGGCTTCTGTGTTCGTAAGACCGTAGGCGATATATTGCGGCAGTTTGGCCTGATTTTCCGACTTGCTGGCGAAGGCAACGAAGTCAAAGGCCGCATCCTTGTTTTCGGTACCCTTAAGGACGACCCAGCTGTCCACGGCGTAGATGCTGCCCGGCCAGACAACCTTGAACTTCCTGCCTTCCGAGCGGTTGATGCCGGTGATGCGGCCGTTATAGGCGCTGGTCATGGCAACCTCGCCGGAGGCAAGCAGTTGCAGCGGCTGGGCGCCCGAGGTCCACCAGACGAGGCTCGGCTTCAAGGCGTCGAGCTTGGCGAAGGCGCGGTCGACGCCTGCCGATGTCGCCAGGACCTCGTAAACCTGATCTGCCGGCACGCCATCGGCCATCAGCGCGGATTCGAGCGTGTATTTCGGCCCCTTGCGCAGCGCACGCTTGCCCGGAAATTTCTTCACATCCCAGAAATCGGCCCAGGATTCCGGGCCCTTGGCAATCTTTGCGCCGTCATAGGCGATTGCTGTCGACCAAACGATGGAGCCGACGCCGCAATCGCTGACGGCGGATGGGAGGAATGCATCCTTGCCGCCGAGCTTGCTCCAGTCCACCTTTTCAAAAAGACCGTCTGCACAGCCGAGCGCAAGCTCGTCTGCCTCGACCTCCACGGCGTCCCAGGAAGGATTGCCAGCTTTGACCTTCGCTTGAAGTACACCGATACCGCCATCCCAGGCCTCATCGAGCAAGGGCTTGCCGGTGACTTCAGAAAAGGGTTGGAAAAAAATCTTTCGTTGAGCATCCTGAAAGTTCCCACCCCAGGAAGCTATGGTGAGGTCCCTGGCCACGCTCGGCCCGGCAGCGACTGCCAATGACAGCAGTCCCAGAGCTGCAATCGTAGACCTGTTCTTGAGTTTCATTCGCTTCCCCTGTTTGTTGAGCGTCTCAGACGCCTGGTTGACAGCCACGATCTTCTGAATCGTTGGCGATCTCGTCAGCCGCGCCTGTGGGATAAGCAAAGCCCGGCTGCAGCAGGCTTGCCATGTGTCATCTCCAAGAGGCGGACGGTTTTGCTAGGGACAATGCTGGCGGATGTCCCAAGGGGCGGAAAGGCGCTTTTTGTTGCCCTCGGTGGAGACGTGGATGCACCGCTCCCAATCGACCTCCACGGCCAGGCATTGCTCAAGCCCCAGAATTCGACGGGACTCGCCGGTGAAAAAGGGGCCGGTAGCGCAATTGTCAAGTAACCGGTAAGTGGTGCATCATATGCACCACCGTGCACCACTCTTCGTTACACCGAAGGTCCGAAGCCTGTGTAATATGGAAGGCGTAGACGGCATTCCGACTTCGGTTCGGTCGAACCACTTTCCTTGTGAGGGACAGGATTGCGCAGAGGGAAATCGTTGGCAGATGAACCGGCAGGGGTTCAGAAACGCGGACGTTTGCCACCATTATCCATGGTGCGCGCTTTCGAGGCGGTCAGCCGGCTGGGCTCGATGCGCAGGGCCGCGGACGATCTCAATCTCAGCCACACCGTCATATCCCGTCACGTCCGCAACCTCGAAGCCTGGCTTGGCACACGGCTTGTCGATGCCGGACCGCGCGGCATCAGGCTCACGGCGGAAGGCCGGATTTTTGCCGAGACCGTGGGGATCGCTTTCGACCTCATTGCCAAGTCGACGGCGGAATTGCGCCCAGCGGTCAACCGCACCGTGTTGCGCATCTGGTGCGTGCCGGGCCTCGCAACGCGTTGGCTGACGCCGCGCTTCAATCAGCTCCAGCTTGCCTTGCCCGGAATCGATTTCGTGATGCGCGCAACCGATCTGGAACCGGATTTCACGCGTTATGAGGCCGATGTGGACATTCGCTACTCTGACGAGCCAAGAGGAAATGTCCGCTGGATCTTGCTGGAGAGGCCCCGCATGTTTCCGGTTACAAGCCCCGAATGGATCAGCAGGAACGCCCCAATACGCACTCTCGATGATCTGGTGTGCCAGCCGTTGATCCATGAGGAAAGCCGCGACCAATGGCGCCAATGGTTCCACAAGGCCGGCTTCGAGCATGAAGTCGTTTTGAATGGTCCGCGCCTCTGGTCGGCCAATCTGACGGTCGATGCGGCGGTCGCGGGCCAAGGAATAGCGCTTGCGACGCGTTTGATCGCTGCGGATGACCTGCGCGCTGGGCGGCTGGTCGAATTGCTCGAAACGGATGTTCGGCTCGGCGGCTACTATTTCGTCGGATCGCGAGAACGCTGGAATGAAGTGACCTTGGCGCGGTTCCGCGCATGGATGCAACAGTCAATCGCTGAAACTATTGGCGGTCATTCGTCTGATGAAACCAGCAAGCCGGGGCGATAGGAGGGGGTGGAACACGCTTTCCTGGTTTGAAAAAGGGCGCACAGCCGATCTCACGCTCCCGATATGGCCAGCCGCACCGTCTCACTGACGAACCCGGTCTTCCCGCCGGTGTAGAAATCCCAGTCGCCGCCTGCCGCCACAGCCAGCCGGCGTTTCAGCTCGGCATAGGCCCGGGCTCTTTCCGGGTGCTCCCTGAGATAGTCGCGAAACAGGATGCGCTCGCGGTGCGCGCGATTATCGGCTCCGCAGAGATAGAGCTTGAATCCGTAACCCGGGTGATCCCGGGTGAAGGCCCAGCGTTTCTCTCCCCGATCGCCGTGGAAGACGAAAGCGGCCGCGCGCATCGCATCGATCGCCGTCGGTAGAGCGTCGTCGGAGATCGTGACGATATCGAGGTCGATCTTCGGCTTGGCGGCCAGGCCGGGAACCGACGTACTGCCGATATGATCGATGGAAAGCACGAGATTGCCGAGCAGGATGGAGATCTCGGCGCTGATTTCGGCAAAGAGCCGCAGCCAGGACGGGTTGTAGTCGACCACTTTGACGGCGCGCATGCCCTTCCTCGCGATTGTCGTCAGCGCACTTCGGCCAACAATCCGTCCAGGATCGCGATCATCTTCTGCTCAGCTTCTTCGAGCGAGCCGCTATTGTCGAGCTCCGTGACGTCGTAGTCGCCACGCACGGTCAGCGGCCCGCGGGCGAGCCTGGCCATGATGTCCTCATGTGTCTCGCGGCCGCGCGCTTCCAGCCGGCTGGCGAGCACTTCGGGACGGGCCGTGACGTTGATGACCTTCAGCCGCGGGAAAGCGGCTTGGAAGCGGTGAAGCGCCGAGCGCGAGCCGTTGGCAACGACGACGTGGCCTCGCGACAGCGCCACCGAGACTTCGGCCGGAATGCCGTATTTCAGGCCATGCGCTTCCCACCAGACGGCGAAGGAGCCTGACTGCTCCATGGCGGCAAAGCCTTGGAGAGAGACGGAAAGATGATCCTCGCCGCCGGCGTCACGGTGGCGGGTGATGACGCGGCGGGCGAAATGCACATTGTCGCGGCCGGCAAAACGTCGCGCAGCGAGGTTCATCAGCGTGTCCTTGCCGGCGCCGCTCGGCCCAACGACGACGACCATGATGCCCCGTTCGGCTCCGGCTGCTGCATGTGGTTCGTGCGGGGTCATGCGACACGGCGTCCCTGGCGCCAGACGGAGCGTGTGACCGGCACGCCGTGCGAACGGTGGACACGGACGAGATCGGCGCGCAGCCCGGTCGCGATCCGGCCGCGATCGTCGAGGCTGACCGTGCGGGCGGGCGTCGATGTCACCATCGCGATCGCTTTCGGAAGGGTGATGCTCTCCACCTCGTCGGCGAGGATGAAGGGTGCATGCAGCAGGCTGAGCGGCACGTAGTCGGAGGACAACACGTCGAGCACGCCCATTTCGGCGAGATCGCGGGCGGCGATGTTGCCGGAATGGGATTTGCCGCGCACGATATTCGGTGCGCCCATCAGCACGCTCATGCCGTGCTCGTGCGATGCCCGGGCGGCATCGAAGCTGGTCGGAAACTCGGCGAGGCGCACGCCATTGTCGATCGCCTCGTCGACATGAGAGAGCGTGGCGTCGTCATGGCTTGCGACGGTGATGCCGCGCTCGGCGCAGACCTTGGCGATGGCATTGCGATGAGGCGTCGAATTGCGCGCCGATTCCGCCTGGCGCTTGGCGACGAAACGGGCAAAAGCCTCATCGCTCAGGCCCCGCTTCTTCTGGTAGTAGAAGATATACTGATCCATCGTCTGGAACTGCCGCTGGCCGGGCGCGTGATCCATCAGCGAGACGAGCCGCACATGCGGATCCTTTTCGAAATCGGCGAAATGTTCGAGCACGTTGTCGGCCGAGACCTCGCAGCGCAGGTGCAGGAGGTGCTCCGCGCGCAGCCTGCCTTCCTTCTCCGCCGATTGGATGGCGTCGGCCATCTCGCGCATCTCGCCATGTTCGAAGCCGCCGTCCTCGTCCGCGCCCATGCGCAGGCAGTCGAAGACCGTGGTGATGCCCGATGTGACGATCTGGGCGTCATGCGCCTGGACGGCAGCCGTCTTGTGCCAGCGGATGCCCGGACGTGGCTGATAATGGCCTTCGAGATGGTCGGTATGCAGCTCGACAAGGCCGGGAATGACGTAGTCGCCCTCGAAATCTTCGCCGGCTACCGAATTGCCTTCGGAGATATCGACGATCTTGCCGTCGCGGATGAGGATCGATCCTGAAAGGACGTCCTCCTCGAGAACGATGCGGGCGTTGGAAAAGACGGTCTCTTTGCTCATATCGTCAGGTCTTTCAGCTTTTGGCGCCGGAAAGCGGCAGCCAGGAATGAACTTTGAACGGGGCGCCGCGCGTCTCCTCGATGAAGACGGCGAGGCCGGAAATCGAAAGCGGCCGGCCGGTAAAACCGGCAAAACGCTCCGCCAGGACCGTTTTCATCACCTCCGCGCGTGTCTCCGGCACCTGGCCGCTCAGAGTCATGTGGAACCCGAAATCCTCCATGACGTAAGGATAGCCCCAGCGTTGCAGATTGGCGCGCTGGCTGTCGCTGAGCTTCTCCGGGTTGCGTCGCGCGATATCAGTCTCGGAAAGCGTAGCGCGGAACGGTTCGAAGGATTTTACCACCTTTCCGGCGAAATCCTGAAGAGGTTGGTAAAGAGAACCGGGAACCAGTGCAAAAAAACGGCCAAGCTGGCCGAGCACGAGTTCAGGAATCTTGAAGGCCGGGGTGCGCGCCGCGAAATCCTCGGCAAAGGTGATGAGATCCCGTTCGGTGACGGAAGCGGCAAGCGAAAACGGCGCCTTGATCGTCGCGTGAAAGCCGTAGCGGCGTGGGTCGGCGGTCAGCTCGAACTGCTCTGCCGCACTGAGTGTCTCATGTTCGGGTGCAGGATAGGTTTTGCCGGTGAAAGCATCGCGGCCGAGCCAGAGCGAAGCCGCGCCGGTCAGGGGATCATCCTTCGGCGGCGAGAAATAGAGAGCGTAGCGCAAGGCTTTTATCCTGGGGATCGTCGAAACGGGGAGCGCAATGTGCAGTGATTTGGCGGCGAACCGCAAGCAGGCTCCCGGCTAAAAGATTTCCGTGACAGAATGATGATGGCGGCAGCGTCGCCGTCGCCCCTCGTCGAACGGTCAGTGCGTCTTCGTGCCCATCAGCCGGTGGCGCAGGACGTTCGAGGCGGCGTCAAACAGGAAGACGACGATCAAGATCAGAATGACCATATAGGCGACGTTTTCCCAGTTGGCGTTGGTGCGCATCGCCTCCCAGAGTTTGAGGCCGATGCCGCCCGCGCCGACAGCGCCGATGATGGTCGCGCCGCGCACGTTCGATTCCCACTGGTAGAGCGTCTGGCTGACGATAACCGGAACGATCTGCGGCATGATGCCGTAACGATGGACGAGCACCGTTTGGGCGCCGGTTGATTTGATGCCTTCCCGCGGCTTGTTGTCGATATTCTCGAGCCCCTCGGAATAAAGCTTGCCGAGCGTGCCGGTCTCGGTGAGGAAGATCGCGCCGCTGCCGGCGAGCGGCCCGGGGCCGAAGGCGCGCGTCAGGAACAGCGCCCAGATCAGCATGTCGACCGAGCGCAGGAAATCGAAGAAGCGTTTCAGGATCTGGTTCAGGAGGCGGTTCGGCGTGATGTTGCGCGCTGCCAGGAAGGCGAGGGGGAAGGCGGCAAGCGCGCCGAGCAGCGTTCCGAGAAAGGCCATGACGATCGTCTGGAAAAGCTTGGTCCAGACGTCGCCATGCTGCCATTCGCTGTTGTTCCAGATATCCTCGAAGGCGAGCGATAGGTTGGTTTGGTCGGGCTTGATGCGCGGGCCGGAAACAACGAGGCCGATGACTTCGCCGACCGGTTTGTCGAAGAAGGAGGATTGCGTGTCGAAGATGAAATTCGCCCAGCCGAGGAAGCGTTTGCGGACCTTCACGCGATCGACGGAAATGCTGACGTCGCCGGCAAAGCCGAGATCCGCAAGCACGTTGTCGTCATAAACAGTCATCCAGCTCGGCACCGGCCCGACCACCTCAGGCGCGCCGCTCGATACGTCGACGGGGACGCTGACGCCGTGCGCGGTCACGATCGTTTCGCTCTTTGAGACGGTGACGCTGCGGCTGATGCCGCTGATGGAAACGGTGATGCTGCCGTCGGGATTGTTGACCACCCAGTCCGGGTGCGGATGATCGCCGAGCGGTGAGAAGCGGGGATAACGCACCTCGATCGAGCCGTCGTCCTGGATGCGGAGGTCCGGCTGGACATCGTAGCTCACCCATTGGCTGAGATAGATGCCGACGCGTTCCCAATGGGCCTCGGCGAAGAGCTTGGGCAGGTCGAAGAACCAGACGGCATAGAGCCCGTAGAGCAGCGTCGCAATGAGGATCATCAGCCCGCCGAAACGCTGGCGGAACGATCGGTGGAAATATTCCGGATAGCGCGCTTCGATCTCATGCATGCGGTTTGCGTCAATCACCGTCATGGCGGCCTCAATGTTGCGGAAGGAAAGCGTGCTCGCCGACGAGACGGCGACGCAGCCATGCGGAGAACTGGTCGACGGCGACGATCGTCACGAAGAGCAGCAGAACGAGCGCCATCGTCTTGGCGCCGAAGCCGCGCGAGATCGAAAGCTTCAGCTCCTCGCCGATGCCGCCGCCGCCGACGGCCCCGATGATGGTCGAGGCGCGCACGTTGATCTCCAGGCGTAAGAGCGCATAGGAGGTGAAATTCGGCAGCACCTGTGGCAGGGCGGCGAAGCGCACGCGCTCCCACCAGTTGGCGCCGACGGCCTTCATCCCCTCATGCGGCTTCATATCGATGTTTTCGGCGACTTCGTAGAAGAGTTTGCCGAGCGCGCCGATCGTGTGCAGGGTGATGGCTATGATGGCGGCGACCGGCCCGATCGACAGGATCGCCGAAAACAGGCCGGCAATGACAATCTCGGGGAAGGCGCGCAGGAACTCCATCAGCCGCTTGGTGACGATGCGCAGCGGCCATGAATTCGTGAGATTGCGCGCGGCAAAGAAGCTCAAGGGAACCGCAAAGATGAAGGCGATGATGGTCGAGATGAGCGCTACGTTGATCGTGACGATCATCAGCTCGAAATATTCCGGAATGTAGAAGGCACCCCAGACGTAGACGCGGCCCTTGTCGAAGTTGAATTCCTCGCCGCCTCTGTCGTTGACGCTGGCTATGTCGAACAGCGCGCGCCAGACATCGTTCCAATCCTTGGGAATGAGCCAGCTCAGGAAGTCGAAAAGATGCGGCAGACGCTCGAAGAAATGGCCGGCATTGCTCTCATCGGCGAACCGGACGGAGCTGACGAATGCCGCAACGAGGATGACCAAGCCAAGGACGGTATAAAAGCGGCGCTTCGCGACCATCCGATCCCAGGCGGTGGCGATCTCCTGCGTGCTCTGCACGTGCGGCTGTGTATCGGCAATGGTCATGGACGCTCCGCGCGGTAACAAACAAAGGGCGGCCGTTGCCGGCCGCCCCGCATTGAAAAGGCGATCAGCCGCCGATGGCCGCCTTGCGAACCTCGACGACAGCATTGTAGAAGTCGTGCTTGACCGGGGCATAGCCCTTGTAGTCGCCGCCTTCGACAGCCGAGAAGCACTTGTGATCCTTTTCCGGCAGGGCCATGAAGAAGGCTGCGAGCTTCGTCTGCCACTCTTGGCCGAGGGCGTTGCGCACGACGAGCGGGCCGTTCGGGATCAGCGGCGAACGCCAGACTTCAACGAGCTTGTTCGGGTCCACGGCGCCCTTGTCGACTTCCTTGCGGAAGGTGCCGGAGGTGTAGCCGTCCTTGAAATCGCCGATGCCCGACGAGTCGTCGACTGCGACGTCGACCTTGCCGTCATAGGCGGCAAGCAGGTTGTTTTCATGCCCGCCGTTGAACTGGGTCGAGGCAAAGAACTTGTCATTCGGCATGCCGGTGTCCTTCGGGATCTGCGTCAGCGGAACGAGGTAACCGGAGGTGGAGTCCGGATCGGCGTAGCCGAGCTTCTTGCCTTTGGCGTCCTTGATGGTCTTGATACCGGAGGACTTCAGTGCAAGGCCGATCGAGTAATAACCCGTCGAACCATCTTTCTGCTGCGTCGTCAGGATCGGCGTAACGGCCTTCGAGTCCTTGAGGTAGACGGAGGCGTAGCCGGAAGCGCCGAGTTCGGCGAAGTCGAGCGTGCCGCCGAGCAGACCCTGGATAACGCCGTCATAATCGGCGGCCGGGAAGAGCGAGACCTTCTCGAAGCCGAACTCCTGCTTCAGATGGTCGGCAAGGCAGGCATAATTGCGCAGGCGATCGGTTTCGTTTTCGCCGCCAAGGATGCCGATGCGGAATTCCTTGAGGTCTGCGGCATTGGCGGCGCCGGCGAGCGCGAACAGCGCCGTTGCCGCAAAGAGTGCTTTCTTCAACATGCGTTCTCTCCTATCGACCGGTGTTCCGGCCTTCCCGTTACGAAGAATGTGCCCTTGACGCGGGCGTTCGATCGCGGCGGTCCCGCTCAGAGACCGGCCAATGCCAGCGGTTGGGCGCCGGCGGATGGATTGTCTGCCCGCTCGGCAGCGATATTGATGGATGTCGACGTCATGGTTTCGTCGATGCCGGCGCCATCCTTGTCCGTTCCGTAGATTGCCTTCACGGCTTCGGCCGTCAGCTCCGAGGGCTTGCCGTCAAAGACGACGCGGCCGCCGGCCATGCCGACGATGCGCTCACAATAGTTGCGGGCAGTGTCGAGCGTATGCAGATTTGTGATGACGGTGATGCCCTCGCGCTCGTTGATGTCGCGCAGCGCATCCATGACGATCTTGGCGTTCAGCGGGTCGAGCGAGGCGATAGGCTCGTCGGCGAGTACCATCCTCGGGTTCTGCATCAGCGCCCGGGCGATCGCCACGCGCTGCTGCTGGCCGCCGGAAAGCGTGCCGGCCGGCTGCAGCGCCGTCTGCTCGATGCCGAGGCGCTCCAGTGCGGCGATCGCATGAACGCGTTCTTCCCGGGTGAAGATGTTGAGAAGGCTCAGAAGCGTCGAGCGGTGATTGAGGCGGCCGAGCATGACATTTGTGAGAACATCGAGGCGCGGCACCAGGTTGAACTGCTGAAAGATCATCGCACAGTCGCGCTGCCAGTTGCGCAATGCCTGGCCGCGAAGCCCGGAGACCTCGACGCCGGCGAAATGAATGGAGCCGGAGCTCGGTTCCTGCAGCCGATTGATCATGCGCAGCAGCGTCGACTTGCCGGCGCCGGAGCGGCCGATGATGCCAACCATCTGGCCCTGGGCAACGGTGAGCGTCACGGCATCGACGGCGAGCTTGTTTCCGAAACGGCGGGTGACATCCTTCAGCTCGAACATCATGCTCTTCCCTTGCACTCCAGGCCTTGGTCAGCATCGCATTAGTCCCGCTTCATGAACCTCCAATGTCATATTTGTGTAAGAGGTGTCACAAATCTCCGTGTCTCGGCGGTGGCGTCTAGCATTCGTAGCGGGCCAGAAAATCTTCCGCGCTAAGGTTGCGGAAATCCTGCAAGGCCAGGCGCAACCGGTCGTGTTGCCAATCCCACCAGGAAAGCCTGTCCATGCGTTCGCCGATCTCTTTCGGGAAACGTTCGCGGATCAGCTTCGCCGGCACACCGCCGACGATCGTGTATGATGCAACGTCCTTCGATACGACCGCGCCGGCCCCGATGACGGCGCCATTGCCGACGTTGACGCCGGGCAGGATGGTCGCGCCATGGCCGATCCAGACGTCGTGGCCGATCGTCGCCCGGTTCGAGCGCCGCCAGGCGAAGAAATCCGTCTCCATATCGGCGTCCGGCCAGTAATTGGCGGCGCGATAGGTGAAATGATGCAGAGTCGCGCGCCAGGTCGGGTGGTTGGTGGCGTTGATGCGCACAGCGGCGGCGATATTGACGAACTTGCCGATCGTTGCGCACCAGACGGCGCCGTCCTGCATGATGTAGGAATAGTCGCCGAAGGTCGCCTCGCTGATGCGGCAGCGTTCGCAGACTTCCGTATAGCGCCCGAAGGTGGAATCGCTGACCTCGGCCGTTTCGTGGATGGCGGGCTCGATACCAAGCTTGCGGCTCATGCGGCAATCTTCCTCGGCGAGAACTGCTGGACGTCGAGGATGCGGTCGGCGACGGCCTCGCGCACTTCCTCGTCATGGAAGATGCCGAGAAGGGCGACGCCCGCCTTCTTCTTCTCTGCGATCATGCCGACGACGACGGCGCGGTTTTTCGCATCCAGCGAGGCTGTGGGTTCATCGAGAAGCAGGATCGTATGCTCGGTGATGAAGCCGCGGGCGATGTTGACGCGCTGCTGCTCGCCGCCGGAAAAGGTGGCGGGCGGAAGTTGCCAAAGCGCCTCCGGCAGGTTGAGCCTGGCAAGCAGGGCGCCTGCCTTTTCGCGTGCAACGACGATTTCTTCGCCGCGCGCCACGAGCGGCTCGGCCACCACGTCGATTGCCGCCACGCGCGGTACGGTGCGCAGGAATTGGCTGACATAGCCGAGCGTATCGCGGCGAACATTGAGCACGGTGCGCGGATCGGCGGCGGCGAGGTCGACGATCCGCCCGTCGTGGCGGACGAGGATCTGGCCGGTGTCGACGGCATAATTGCCGTAGATCATCTTGAGCAGCGAGCTCTTGCCGATGCCTGAGGGGCCGCCGAGAACGACGCATTCGCCTGACGACACGGAGAAGGCGACGTCGGAGACGACGGGCAGCCTGATGCCGTCGCGCAGGTGCATGGTGAAGCTCTTCGAGACTTCGGAAACGACGAGGGGCGTTGGCATGATATGGTTCTCCTGGTTTCTAGCTCAGACCTGCAGGATCGAGGAGACGAGCAGCTGCGTGTAAGGCTCTCTGGGATCGTCGAGCACGCGGTCGGTGAGGCCCTGTTCGATGACGTAGCCGTCCTTCATCACCATCATGCGGTGCGAGAGCAGGCGGGCGACGGCGAGATCGTGGGTGACGATGATGGCCGAGAGGCCAAGATCGTTGACGAGGCCTCGCATCAGATCGAGCAGGCGCGCCTGCACCGAAACATCGAGGCCGCCGGTCGGCTCGTCCATGAAGACCAGACGCGGACCGGTGACGAGGTTGCGGGCGATCTGCAGGCGCTGGCGCATGCCGCCGGAAAAGGCGCGCGGCTGATCGTCGATGCGATCGGCATCGATCTCGACGCGTTCGAGCCAGTCGATGGCGGTGGAGCGGATCTTGCCATAGTGCCGGTCGCCGATCGCCATCAGCCGTTCACCGACATTGGCGCCGGCAGAGACGCTCATGCGTAGCCCGTCGGCCGGGTTCTGGTGCACGAAGCCCCAGTCGGTGCGCATCAGGAAGCGGCGTTCGGCCTCGTTCATGTGGTAGAGGTCGCGGTAGCCGCCGTCGCGCATGTGGTACTCGACGCTGCCGGTCGTCGGCATCAGCCGGGTGGAGATGCAATTGAGCAGCGTCGTCTTGCCCGAACCGGATTCGCCGACGATGGCGAGAACCTCGCCGGGCCAGAGCTCGAAGGAGACGTTCCGGCAGCCGATGCGCTTGCCGTAGAACTTCGAGAGGTCGTTGACCTTGAGAAGCGGGATATTGGTCATTCTGCAGCCCCCCGGGCCAGCATTTTGCCGGCATGCCCTTGGGCCCGGCGATCTTCGCAATGGTCGGTATCGGAGCAGACGAACATGCGCCCGCCCTTGTCATCGAGGATGACCTCATCGAGGTAGACCTCCTCAGCGCCGCAGAGCGCGCAAGGCCTGTCGAAGCGCTGGATCTCGAAGGGATGGTCCTCAAAATCCAGGCTGACGACATCGGTATAGGGCGGCACGGCATAGATGCGCTTTTCGCGACCGGCGCCGAAAAGCTGCAGCGCTTCCGACCTGTGCATCTTCGGATTATCGAATTTCGGCGTCGGCGAGGGATCCATGACATAACGCCCATGTACCTTGACCGGATAGGCATAGGTGGTGGCGATGCGGCCGTTGCGGGCGATATCCTCGTAGAGTTTCACATGCATAAGGCCGTATTCTTCCAGCGCATGCATCTTGCGCGTCTCGGTCTCGCGCGGTTCGAGGAAGCGCAGCGGCTCGGGGATCGGCACCTGGTAGACGAGCACTTGGCCAGGCCCGAGCTTCTCTTCCGGGATGCGGTGGCGCGTCTGGATGATCGTCGCTTCGCTGGTGCGCGTCGTCACCGCGACATTGGCGACCTTCTGGAAGAAGGCCCGGATCGAAACGGCATTGGTCGTGTCGTCGGCGCCCTGGTCGATCACCTTCAGCACGTCATCAGGCCCGATGATCGAGGCCGTCACCTGCACGCCGCCGGTGCCCCAGCCGTAAGGCATCGGCATTTCTCTGCTGGCGAAGGGCACTTGGTAGCCCGGAATAGCGATCGCCTTCAGGATGGCGCGGCGGATCATCCGCTTGGTCTGCTCGTCGAGATAGGCGAAGTTGTAGCTGGCGAGATCGCTCATTCGGCGGCTTCCTTCATGTCTTCGCCGGCATTGCGGGCGGCTTCGAATTCGCGGCGCATGCGGCGGACGAGATCGAGTTCCGCCTGGAAGTCCACATAATGCGGCAGCTTCAGGTGCTCGACGAAGCCGGTCGCCTGGACATTGTCGGAGTGCGAAATGACGAATTCCTCGTCCTGTGCCGGCGCGGTGATATCCTCGCCGAGTTCTTCGGCGCGAAGCGCGCGATCGACCAGCGACATCGCCATTGCCTTGCGCTCGCTCTGTCCGAAGACCAGGCCGTAACCGCGGGTAAACTGCGGCGGCGCCTTGGCCGAGCCCTTGAACTGGTTGACCATCTGGCATTCGGTGATCTGGATTGTGCCAAGCGAGACGGCGAAACCGAGCTCCGGCACGTCGAATTCCACCTCGGCTTCGCCGATGCGGATCTCGCCGGTGAAGGGGTGGTTTCGGCCATAGCCACGCTGAGTGGAATAACCGAGCGCTAGCAGGAAGCCCTCGTCGCCGCGGGAAAGCGCCTGCAGGCGCAGGTCGCGGGGCATCGGAAATTCCATCGGCTCGCGGGTCAGGTCTCCGATCTCGTGATCTTCGGGCATGTCGCCGTCGGCCTCGATCAGGCCCTCTTCGCCGAGGATTTCGGAGACGCGCATGACGCGGCCGGTCTCGGCCGGGCGCCGGGCCGGCGCCTCGACCAGTTCGTCCTGAAGCAGCGACGGATCGAGAAGGCGATGAGTATAGTCGAAAGTAGGCCCAAGCAGCTGGCCGCCCGGCAGATCCTTGTAAGTCGCCGAGATGCGCCGTTCGATCGTCATATCAGCCGTCTCGAGCGGCTTGGAATAGCCGAAGCGCGGCAACGTCGTGCGATAGGCGCGCAGCAGGAAGATCGCCTCGATCATGTCGCCGCGCGACTGGCGCACGGCGAGGGCGGCGAGCGTGCGGTCGAAAAGCGAGGCCTCCGCCATGACGCGGTCGACGGCGAGGGCGAGTTGTTCGACGATCTGCTCAATGCCGATCGCCGGCAACGAACGGTCGCCGCGGCGGCGGTCGGCAAGCAGCCGATGGGCATTGGCGATGGCGGCCTCGCCACCTTTGACGGCAACATACATGAGCTCAGATCTCCGTTGCTGTGATCTTGGTGGTGCGCGGCAGGCAGACGAAGTGTCTGCCTGAGGTCAACACGATGTCGACGCCGCGCGGGAAGAGCGCCCGGTTCTCGCTCCAGAGTCTGAGGAATGTCTCCGGGAGGCTGGCCGGCCCGATCTCCACGACACTCTTGATGCCCGGACCCATCAGCGCCAGCCTGCGTCCGCCGTCGAGTTCGGGAAGTTCGATGACAACAGTCGTCGAACGGTCGGGATATTCCTGTGTGCCTGATGCAAACAGGCCGAAGGAGCAAAGCGTAATGCCCGCCTCAATGAAGGCAAAACGCGCATCGGCCTTCTCGGCGGTCAGCGGCGCGCCAGTGTGGAAGCCGAGCCACTCCGGCATGGCGGATTTCGCCAGTCCCGTGGTAAGCCAGACCGGCGTGTCGTGGTCGCAAAGCGTGAGCGCGATCGCGCCGGCGGCAATGCCGAGCGGCGCCGGCGGAGCGATATCGGGCTCAATGGTCTGAATGGCGCCGGGACGGGCCATGCCGTCCATCAGCATCTTGAAGACGCTCTGTGCATGGAAAACCGGGTCGGCAAAACCGCCGATCAAAGCTTCTGTCGCAAGACCCATCAGTTGTCTCCCCGCACCATGGTGAAGAAATCGACGCGGGTTGCCGCCGTCTCATCCGCCTTGCGGCGCTCAGTGGCGGCGATGCGCGCGGCAATCGGCAAAAGCAGTGCCTGTTCGACAAAATTCTTGCTCGTCTCCTCCTGCCAGAGCGCGTCGAAGATCGCCGCAAGACGGGCCTTCTCCCGGTCGGTGCCGAGCGCCTGCGCATGACCGATGGAACCGGACTCGAGCCGCACCGTCGCGCGTGTCATCGTCACCTCGCCGAGATTGAAAGGAGCTCCGCCGCCGCCGATGCGGCCGCGCACCATTACAAGTCCGGTCTCCGGTCCGCGCACCGGATAAGCCACGGGCTTTTGCGGCAATGCGTCCCAGACTGCCTGGAGTTCGCTCCGTTCCGCTCGCGCCAACAGATCGGCGGCGCGTTTGCGCTCCGAGACCGTTTGCGACGCGGCGTCTTCCTTGTCCGCTGATATCATCGCTGCTTTCCTCGAAATGTCTATTGATATAGACAACCATACAAGTTATACCTAGCCTTAAATCGGTGTCGTGACAAGCGTGTGACATTGTGGGGCAAGGCAGGGGCAGAATGGCAGGACTGAAGCAGGTGCAGAGGCAGACAGGTGTGGCGCTCTGGCGTCAGATCGCCGATCGAATTCGCGAGGCGATCGGCAACGGAGTCTATGACGAAACGAGAATGGTGCCGCCGGAAACGGTGCTGGCGCTGCAATTCGGCGTTAACAGGCATACGGTGCGCAGTGCGCTGGCGGCGCTGGCGCAGGAGGGGATCGTGCGCGCGGTGCAAGGCCGCGGCACGCTGATCGAGCGCAAGCAGCGGCTGAACTTCCCGATCACCCGGCGCACGCGCTTCACTGCCGGCATCGGCGATCAGGCGCGCGAGACGCGTGGTCTTCTGCTCGATGAGGCGCAGGAGGAGGCGAGCGCCGAGGTTGCCCGCTGGTTGGGTGTGAAACAGGGCGAGCAAGTGATCCGGCTGGAAACATTGCGCCATGCCGACAGGCGGCCGGTTTCAAAAGCGACGAGCTGGTTTCCCGCCGAACGTTTCGCCGGGATCGGCGAGGCCTACCGCAAGCATGAATCGATCACCAAGGCTTTCGCCGAGCTTGGCGTGGCGGATTATGTCCGCGCGACAACCGAGGTGACGGCCGCCCATGCCGGGACAGCCGACCTTGCCGACCTGGAACTCACCCCCGGCGCGATCCTGCTGATCGCCAAGGCAATGAACACCGATCTCGACGGCGTGCCGGTGCAATATTCGATCAGCCGTTTCGCCGCCGACCGGGTGCAGTTCACGATCGAGAACTGAGGCCAATAGTTGAGGCAGGCGTGCCGACCGCTTCCGGCGGCACGCCTCACCGAATTAGTGTGCACCGGACATATCGCCCAGAACTTCCTTTGAAGCCACGGTTGAATCCGCCTTCAGCTTGTAGACCATTGGAACGCCGGTCGCGAGATTGAGGGCGAGCACGCCTTCTTTGGTCAGCTTGTCGAGCACCATGACCAGCGAGCGCAGCGAATTGCCGTGGGCGGCGACCAGCACCTTTTCGCCGCGCAGCACGCGCGGCAGGATTTCCGTGAGGTAGTAAGGCCAGACACGGGCGCCGGTGTCGCGCAGGCTCTCGCCGCCCGGCGGCGGCACGTCATAGGAACGGCGCCAGATATGAACCTGTTCCTCGCCCCATTTGGCACGCGCGTCATCCTTGTTGAGGCCGGAGAGATCGCCGTAGTCGCGCTCGTTCAGCGCCTGGTCGCGGATCGTCTCGAGGTCGGGCTGGCCGACCTTGTCGAGGATGAGCTTCAGCGTGTGCTGCGCGCGCACCAGCGCCGAGGTATAGGCGACGTCGAATTTGATCCCGTATTCGGCAAGTGCGGCGCCGCCGGCGTTGGCTTCCTGGATGCCGAGCTCCGTCAGATCCGGGTCCTTCCAGCCGGTGAAGAGATTCTTCAGGTTCCAGTCACTCTGGCCGTGGCGAACGAGGACGAGGGTACCGCTCATGAATATGCCTCCGATATGTCGTTATTGGGAAGAAAGCCCGAGCACGTCGAGCATGGAATAGAAACCTGGCTTCTTGTCGCGCGCCCAGAGCGCCGCCTTGATCGCGCCGCGCGCGAAGATCGAGCGGTCTGCCGCGCTGTGCGACAGGGCGACGATTTCGCCTTCTCCGGCAAAAAGCACGGAATGCTCGCCGATGACCGAGCCGCCGCGCAGCGTCGCAAAACCGATCGTGCCGACTTCGCGCGCGCCGGTGTGGCCGTCGCGGACCCTCACCGATTTTGAGGCAAGATCGATACTGCGGCCCTTGGCTGCCGCTTCGCCGAAGAGAAGGGCGGTGCCGGAAGGAGCATCGACTTTGTGCTTGTGGTGCATTTCCAGGATTTCGATGTCCCAGTCCGCCGGATCGAGCGCTCGTGCCGCCTGCTCGGCCAGAACGCTGAGCAGATTGACGCCGAGGCTCATATTGCCAGACTTGACGACGCGGGCATGGCGTGCCGCGGCGGCGATCTTCGCGTTGTCCTCGGTCGAGCAGCCTGTCGTGCCGATGACATGGACGATGCGGGCCTGAGCGGCGAGACCGGAAAACTCCACCGTGGCGGCAGGCGCGGTGAAATCGAGCACGCCTTCGGCATGCAGGAAAGCCTGGAGCGGATCGTCGCCGATGATGACGCCGGTCGGGCCGAGCCCGGCAATTTCACCGGCATCCTTGCCGACGAAGGGCGAGCCGGCACGTTCGACGGCGGCATGCAGCATCACGCCTTCCATGGAATGAATGAGCCGGATCAGCGTCTGCCCCATGCGTCCCGCTGCGCCGACCACCACCAGTTTCATCGCAGCATCGCTCATGTCAGTCCCACCAGCTTAGTATGAATCCGAGGCCGAGGGCCTCTGCAGATTGTTGAGGCGAGCGTAAAGACCGTCGCTGACCTTCGCAAGCGTCTCATGATTGCCCTCCTCGACGACCCGGCCCTGCTGCATGACGACGATCTTGTCGGCGCGCACCACGGTCGATAGCCGATGGGCGATCACCACCACGGTGCGCCCGGTCATCGCCTCGTCGAGCGCCTTCTGCACGGCGGCCTCGGATTCGGTGTCGAGGGCGGAGGTCGCCTCGTCGAGCAGCAGGATCGGTGCATTGCGCACCAAAGCGCGCGCGATGGAAAGTCGCTGGCGCTGGCCGCCTGAAAGCGTCACGCCGTTTTCGCCGACAGGCGTATCGTAACCCTGCGGCTGCGCTGAGATGAAGTCATGCGCATAGGCAAGCCGGGCGGCCTCTTCCACCTCGGCATCGGTCGCTTCCGGCCGGCCGTAGCGGATATTGTCGCGGATCGTGCCCTCGAACAGGTAGGGCTGCTGCGAGACATAGGCGAGCTGCTGGCGCAGCGACTTCTTGGTGATGTGGGCGATATCCTGCCCGTCGATCAGGATCTCGCCTTCGCGAGGGTCGTAGAAGCGCGGAATGAGGCTGATGACGGTGGATTTGCCCGCTCCAGAGGGGCCGACAAGCGCCGTGGTCGTCCCGCCCTCGGCGACGAAGCTGACACTGTTCAGCACGCTTTCACTGCCGTAGGCGAAGGAAACATTGCGGAATTCGATGCGCGCCTGCGTCACCGTCAGCGGCCGGGCATCCGGCAGGTCGCGCTGGCGCGGCTCCATGTCCAGCAATTCGTAGATCATCCGTGCATTGACGACGGCGCGTTCCATCTGCACCTGCAGGCGGGCAAGGCGGCGGGCCGGGTCATAGGCAAGCAGCAGCGCCGTCACGAAGGAGAAGAAGGCGCCCGGGGCCACATTGTAATAGATCGAGCGATAGGCGGCATAGGCAAGCACGCTGGCGACGGCAAAGCCTGCGAAGCTCTCCGTCAGCGGCGAGGTGCGCTCGGAAAGCCGGGCAATCCGGTTCGCCCGGTTTTCGGCGGCGGTGATGAGCTTGTTGACCTTGTTCTCCAGCTCCTCTTCCATCGTGAAGGCTTTGACGATGGCAATACCCTGGATCGTCTCCTGCATGGCCCCCAGCACGTGGCTGTTCAGATGCACGGCCTCGCGGGTTGCCGAGCGAAGACGTTTGGAAACATAACGCAGCGCATAGAGCAGTGGCGGCGCCATGATGAACACGGCGAGGCTCAGCAGCGGGTCCTGGAGGACCATCACGCCGATCAGCGAAACGAATGTCAGGAGGTCGCGCACCGTCGAGGTGATCGTCAGGTTGAGCACGTCACGGATGCCGCTAACGTTCTGGCTGACTTGCGCGGCGATATGAGCCGAGCGCGCCTCGCTGAAAAAGCCGACTGAAAGCGTCATCAGATGGGCATAGAGGCGGCGCTGATAGCGGGCGACGATATTGTTGCCGACCTTGGAAAGCGCCACCGCCTGGCCGTAGCTGGCAAAGCCGCGCAGCACGAAGGCAATGAAGATCGAAAGACAGATGATCCAGACGACGTCGGCGCGGCGGTTGGCGAAGGCCTCGTCGATGATCGCCCGCATGATCCAGGCGGTGAACGCCGTCGAAAGTGCCACGACCACGAGGCAGACGATAGCGAAGACATAACCCCAGAGATGGTCGCGGCCGTTTTCAGCGATGATGCGCTTCAGGATGCCGGTGACGGTATCGCTGCTGACGCTCTGCTTTCTGCTTTCCACGGCTTCCAAATATCAAGCTTCCTGTCCGAGACTGAGCGCGTCGTGAATGTGGCGCGCACTTTGGCCGGCTCTATAAAGAGTTGGGACTGGTTTGGCTAGACCGCGGCGCGTCCCGGAGGGACGCGCCCTGGGCTCAGCGCCGCCAGCGGCGGCCTTCCGTCGATACGCCGAAATTGGCCGGCATCCGCGCATAGGACGAAAGTCCGGCGAGCGCCGCCAGCGGATGCGTCACCACATAGGTCGGGATGGTGCGAAGCAGCGCACTATGTGGCGCCTTGTCCTCGAAAGCCTGCCGGAATTCCGGTTTCTTCAGCGCCGGGAGGATCTTCTGCGAGATGCCGCCGGAGAGGTAGACGCCGCCACGCGCCATGAACACCATCGCCATGTCGCCGGCCACGCGGCCGAGATAGGTGGCAAACAGCGAAACGGTCTCGACGGCGGTCTTATCGCTGCCGGCAAGCGCATGCGAGGTGATCTCGGCCGGATCCTTCATCGTCGGCTGGCTCCCGTCGACTACGCAAATGGCGTTGTAGAGATTGACGAGGCCGCGTCCGCAGAGGATCTGTTCGGCCGAAATACGACCTTCGATCGTCTCGATATGCGGAAAGATTTCATAGTCGCGCTTGCTGCGCGGCCCGAGATCGACATGGCCGCCTTCGCCGGGAACCGGAATCCAAGTATGCTGGGCATGCACGAGTCCGCCGACGCCGAGGCCGGTGCCGGGTCCGAGCACGACGCGCGAGGCGACCATGTCGCCGGTGGCGCTGCCGATACGTTCGCGGTTTTCATCAGACAGGGCGGCAATCGCCAGCGCCTGCGCCTCGAAATCGTTGACGACGAGCACGTCCTCGATGCCGAGGCCCTCGATCATCGTCTTTGGCCGCACCACCCAGTCGCAATTGGTCAGGGGGATCTCGTCGTCGTTGATCGGGCCGGCGACGGCGAGGATCGCCGAGCGCGGCTGCACCGCTGTCTTGTCGCGCACGCCCTTTTGGATCGCTTCGTCAATCGTGGCGAAATCCGCCGTGCGCACGTTCGGAAACTGCTTCGGTTCGGCATAGGCGTCGGTCAGGATGGAGAAGCGGGCATTGGTGCCGCCAATATCGCCGATCAGGATCGGGAAGGGAAGCGGAGCGGTGCTGTGATTGGATTTGGGCATGGCCGGTTCCGTGCTGATCAGGCTTCGAGTGTGGGAAGGAGCTTTATAGCGGTCGCGTGGTTGAGCGCCATCGGAATGTCGTAGACAATCGCCAGCCGCATCAGCGCCTTCACGTCGACATCATGCGGCATCGGTGTCAGCGGGTCGACGAAGAAAATCAGCGCGTCGACTTCGCCGGTCGAGATCAGCGCGCCGATCTGCTGGTCGCCGCCGAGCGGCCCGCTTTTCAGTCTGGTGACGTCGAGACCGGGAGCGGCGTCGAGCACGCGACCGCCGGTGGTACCTGTCGCGACGATCTTCCAGCGCGAGAGAAGGTCCTGATTGGCGCGGGCGAAAGCCGCCATGTCGTCCTTCTTCTGGTCATGCGCGATCAGCGCAAGGCACTTGCTGCCGGCCATGAAAGGAATCTCCGCCCCAACAATTCAATCGATTTGATCGCTTTATACCAAGAATTTGCGATTTGAAAGACAACGCGTCCGCCCATTCATTGGATCGCCGGCTTGTCGTTCGGAACCGGGCCGACATCCGGCAACCCCTCGTCATCATCAGCCGGCGCAGCTGCCGGAGCGGCGGCGAACGCGCTTACGGCGGAAGGCCCGCCATAGGTGGCGGCCTGCATCGAAGCGACAGAAGCGGCATCGAGCACGGCAGAGCAGGCCTTCGGCAGGTCGGTGATCATCATCTCACGCGGCGGCTTCGGGGGCTTGGCGCCGGGTTTGGGCGGTTTGGGCGGTGCCCAAGGCGCCGGGGTGAACCAATAAGCGAGCGACTTGTCGCAGCCGTCTCCTGAGGCGACGGGAGCTTGCGGCGTGCATCCGGCAGCACCGGGCGGGCATTTGATGCGGATGTGGAAATGCGAGTCATGGCCGTATATCGGCCGCAGCTTACCAAGGTTGGTGCGGTCGCCGGTCCAGGTGTCGCACATCTTCTTCTTGATCGCCGGATTGACGAAGATGCGCTCCACTTCGGGATAGCTCGCCGCCAGCATCAAAAGCCGCGCCCGCGATTCCGTCCACACCTTCGGGTCGACGGTGAGGAACTTGTCCTTCTGCAGCATGCTGGTGAAGGGCAGGTCCTCGCGCTCCTCAGCCGTCATGCGGCGCGCCGGCATCGGGGTGAACCAGATATCGGCATCGAGGCCGATCTGATGTGAGGAATGGCCGTTGAGCATCGGCCCGCCGCGCGGCTGCGCGACATCGCCGACCAGGATGCCCGGCCAGCCGGCATATTTGACCGCATCCTGCGAAAACCGTTCCAGAAGCGCAATCATCGCCGGGTTGCCCCAGCGGCGGTTGCGTGAAAGCCGCATTGCCTGCCAGGTCGGCCCGTCGGTCGGCAGCGCCACCGCGCCGGTCATGCAGCCCTTTGCATAGAAGCCGATCGGCTGCGCCGGCCCCTGCGTCGGCAGGCTGGCGCCTGCGAATAGCGCCTTGGCGCTGCCCGGGCTTGGCGTTTTCTGCTCTGCGCCGACGTCGCCGGCGGCAAGGCTTGCCCCGATTGCGCCGGCAAGCGTCAATTTGCCAAAAGTCCTGAAAGCCTGGGCGAAGCCGAAAGCCATGCTGTTCCCTTACGTCGATGCCGAAGTGATTTGCACTCGAATCTATCGTGAAAAGCAATTTTGGTGAATCGATGATTTGGCGGAGCGGCGCAGGAGGAGCCGGCGACGGATCGCCGCAGCATCACCGCAGCTGCCCTTTGACAGAAAAGCTCAAAATTCCGCGAGCTCGGCAAAAACCAAACTCTCTCCTGTTTTTCGCCCCTATTTCTCGTATTGTCGAATCCGCAATATTCAGGGGAAATGGGAATGACGGCATCGTGGTCGAAAATCGGTGTTATTCTGGCACTTGCTGGTGTTTTGATGCCATTGACGGCAATGGGTGAAGAGCAGCCGTTTCAGATCGGAAGCTCGGTCATCAGCGAAATGAAATACAAGCCGGGCTTTGCGCATTTCGATTACGTCAATCCCGATGCTCCCAAGGGCGGGGATCTGCGCCTTTCCGCAAGTGGCGCCTTCGACACCTTCAACCCGCTGCTTGCCAAGGGACAGACGGCGGTCGGCCTGACGCTCGTGTACGACACCTTGATGAAGCCCGCCGATGACGAGCTCCTTGTCTCCTACGGCCTGCTTGCCGAAGGACTTTCCTTTCCTTCTGACGTTTCCAGCGCGACCTTCCGCCTGCGCAAAGAGGCGAAATGGGCGGACGGTCAGCCGGTAACTCCGGAAGACGTCATTTTCAGCCTGGACAAGACTAAGGAATTGAACCCCGTCGCCGGGAACTACTACCATCACGTCGTCAAAGCGGAAAAGACCGGCGATCGGGATGTGACCTTCACCTTTGATGAGAAGAACAACCACGAATTGCCCAACATTCTCGGCCAGTTAATGATTGTGCCGAAACATTGGTGGGAAGCACCCGGAGCGGATGGCAAGCCGCGTGACATTACCAAAACGACGCTGGAGCCCGTAATGGGGTCCGGGCCTTACAAGATTGCTTCTTTCTCGCCCGGCGCAACCATCCGTTATGAACTGCGTGACGATTACTGGGGCAAGAATCTCAATGTGAATGTCGGCCAGAACAATTTCCGCAATGTCATCTACACCTATTTCGGTGACCGCGATGTTGAGTTCGAAGCCTTTCGCGCCGGCAATAGCGACTATTGGCAGGAGACAACGGCTGCCCGCTGGGCGACGGGATACGATTTCCCTGCAGTGAAGGAAGGACGCGTCAAGAAGGAAGAGGTTGCAAATCCTCTGCGCTCCACCGGCATTCTGCAGGCTCTTGTGCCGAATATGCGGCGTGACCTCTTCAAGGATATAAGGGTCCGCGAGGCGCTGAACTACGGCCTCGATTTCGAGGAGTTGAACCGCACCGTTGCCTTTAACAGTTACAAGCGCATCGACAGCTATTTCTGGAATACCGAGCTCGCCTCCTCCGGTCTGCCGCAGGGGCGGGAGCTGGAAATTCTGCAAGGCCTGAAGGACAAGGTTCCGCCCGAGGTCTTCACGACGCCGTACACCAATCCTGTTGGCGGCGATCCGCAGAAGAGCCGCGACAACCTCCGAAAGGCGATTGCTCTTCTGAAAGAAGCCGGTTGGGAGCTGAAGGGCAGTCGCATGGTCAATACCAAGACCGGCCAGCCAATGAGTTTCGAGATATTATTGTCGAGCCCCATGTTGGAGCGCTGGGCAGTGCCTTATGCCAGCAATCTCAAGAAAATCGGCATAGATGCGCGAGTTCGGACAGTCGACGCTTCGCAAGCTGTCAACCGCGAACGCAGCTTTGACTTCGACATGATCTGGAATGTCTGGGCGGAGACAATGAATCCGGGCAACGAGCAAGCCGACTACTGGGGATCCGGCTCGGTCAACCAGCAGGGTTCTCGCAACTACGCCGGCATTGCCAACCCAGCCGTCGATGAGCTCATCCGCATGATTATCTTCGCGCCGAACCGCGATGAACAGGTCGCTGCGATCAAGGCAATGGACCGGGTCTTGCTGGCAAATCACTATGTTATCCCGCTGTTCTACCGCGATACCGTTAATATCGCCTATTGGAACACAGTCACGCATCCTGCCGAATTTCCGGCCTACAGCCTTGGTTTCCCCGATGCCTGGTGGTCGACCTCGGCAAAATGAGCGGGCTTGCATTAGCGGGGCCCTGGGCTCCAAATGGCACGAGCGAATCACGACAAGCCGGCGGGGCCGGCAAGGGAAGGCTGGCGGCTTGAGCGGCATTGGACTGAACGGCGTGCAGACAAGAAATACTTTCCCGGAGGCTGAAGGCTGATGGGTGCCTATGTCATTCGCCGCCTGCTTTTGATGATTCCGACCATTGTCGGCATCATGGCAATTTCCTTCATCGTTGTTCAATTTGCACCCGGCGGCCCGGTCGAGCAGGTGATTGCCCAGCTGACCGGCCAGGCCGACAGCGCCGATCAGCGCCTGTCCGGCGGCGGCGATCTCCTCGGTGGCGGCGGCAGCGACGAAGGTTCGAAATATCGCGGCGCTCAGGGGCTCGATCCGGAGCTGATCGCCAAGCTCGAAAAACAGTTCGGCTTTGACAAGCCGCCGCTGACGCGCTTTGGCGAGATGATGTGGAATTACATCCGCTTCGATTTCGGCGAGAGTTTCTTCCGCAACACCTCCGTGCTCGACCTCATCAAGGAGAAGCTGCCGGTGTCGATTTCGCTCGGCATCTGGATCCTGATCTTCTCCTATGCGATCTCCATCCCGCTCGGCATCCGCAAGGCGGTCAAGGACGGGTCGACCTTCGACGTCTGGACCTCGGGCGTCATCGTTATCGGTTATGCCGTTCCGAGCTTTCTCTTCGGCATCCTGCTGATCGTGCTTTTCGCCGGCGGCTCCTTCTACGACTGGTTCCCGCTGCGCGGCCTCGTTTCCGACAATTTCGGTGAGCTCGCCTGGTGGCAGAAGCCGCTCGACTATTTCTGGCACCTCACTTTGCCGCTGATTTCTCTTTCTCTTGCCGCCTTCGCAACCACGACGCTCTTGACCAAGAATTCCTTCATCGAGGAGATCAAGAAGCAATATGTCGTCACCGCCCGCGCCAAGGGTCTGAATGACCGGCAGGTGCTCTACGGCCATGTGTTCCGCAACGCCATGCTGATCATCATCGCCGGTTTTCCCGGCGCCTTCATATCCGCCTTCTTCACCGGCTCGCTGCTGATCGAGAACATCTTTTCGCTCGATGGCCTCGGCCGCCTCGGCTATCTCTCGGTGGTCAACCGGGATTATCCGATCGTCTTCGCGACACTCTATATCTTCTCGCTGCTCGGTCTCTTCGTCAGCCTGATTTCCGACCTGATCTACACCTGGATCGATCCGCGCATCGATTTTGAGCGGAGGGATGTCTGATGGACGCCGCCGCAAATCCCGCCACCGCAACCCCGGTCAAGCCGCCGCGCAAGGGCCTGCTGTCGCCGACCAACATCCGTCGCTGGCAGAATTTCCGGGCGAACGGTCGCGGCTACTGGTCGCTGTGGCTGTTCCTGCTGCTGTTCTTGCTCAGCCTCTTTGCCGAGTTCCTCGCCAACGACCGGCCGATCATCGCCTCCTACAAGGGCGAAATCCTGTTTCCCGTGCTGATCGACTATCCCGAGGAGAAATTCGGCGGCTTCCTCGCCGAGACCGACTACCGCTCCTCGGTGATATCGGACGAGATCAACGCCAATGGCTGGATGATCTGGCCGCCGATCCGCTATTCCTACCGCTCGGTCAACTCGAACATTCCGCATTCGGCGCCAACCGCGCCCTTCTGGCTGATGACGAAAGAGGAGCGTTGCTCCGGCTATCCGCAAGGGGTGAATGATCCCGGCTGCACGCTTGGCAATCTCAACTGGCTCGGCACTGATGACCAGGCGCGCGATGTGCTGGCGCGTGTCATCTATGGCTTTCGCATATCGGTGCTGTTCGGCCTGGCGCTGACCATCTGCTCGGCAATCATCGGCGTCACGGCAGGGGCGGTGCAGGGCTATTTCGGCGGCTTGACCGATCTCCTGCTGCAGCGCTTCATCGAGATCTGGTCGTCGATGCCGGTGCTCTACATCCTGCTGATCATCGCCGCGATCCTGCCGCCCGGCTTCTTCGTGCTGCTCGGCATCATGCTGCTCTTCTCCTGGGTCAGCTTCGTCGGCGTGGTGCGAGCCGAATTCCTGCGCGCCCGCAATTTCGAATATGTCCGCGCCGCTCGCGCGCTCGGCGTCAACAACCGCACCATCATGTGGCGCCACCTGCTGCCGAACGCCATGGTGGCAACACTCACCTTCCTGCCCTTCATCCTCTCCGGCTCGATCACGACGCTGACCTCGCTCGATTTCCTCGGCTTCGGCATGCCGCCCGGCTCCCCTTCGCTCGGCGAAATGATCGCGCAGGGCAAGACCAACCTGCAGGCGCCCTGGCTGGGGCTGACGGCCTTCTTCGCCATGTCGATCATGCTTTCCCTATTGATCTTCATCGGCGAAGCCGTGCGCGACGCCTTCGACCCGAGGAAGACCTTTCAATGAGTGACATGACAGAACCGCTCCTTTCCGTCCGCGATCTCTCGGTTGCCTTTCACCAGGGCGGCGAAGCCTCCCTTGCCGTCGATCGCGTCTCCTTCGATATCGCCAGAGGCGAGGTCGTGGCGCTCGTCGGCGAATCCGGCTCCGGCAAATCGGTCTCGGCCAATTCGATCCTGAAGCTTCTGCCCTATCCGACCGCAAGCCATCCCTCTGGCGAGATCCTGTTCAAGGGCAAGGATCTCCTGAAAGCCTCGGAGCGGGCGCTGCGCGAGGTGCGCGGCAACGACATCACCATGATCTTCCAGGAGCCGATGACCTCGCTCAATCCGCTTCATACGATCGAGAAGCAGATCGCCGAGATCCTCGCCCTGCACCAGGGCATCACCGGCCAGCCGGCGCGCCAGCGCGTGTTGGAATTGTTGAACCAGGTCGGCATCCGCGAGCCGGAAAAGCGGTTGAAGGCCTATCCGCACGAACTGTCCGGCGGCCAGCGCCAGCGCGTCATGATCGCCATGGCGCTCGCCAACCGGCCGGAATTGCTGATCGCCGACGAGCCGACCACGGCGCTCGACGTCACCGTGCAGGCGCAGATCCTCGAACTGCTGCGGCAATTGAAGGCAGCGCACGGCATGTCGATGCTGTTCATCACCCATGATCTCGGCATTGTGCGCAAATTCGCCGACCGCGTCTGCGTCATGACCAAGGGCAGGATCGTCGAGGCAGGAACGGTCGAGGAGGTCTTCGCCAATCCGAAGCACGATTATACCCGCCACCTCCTGGCCTCCGAGCCGCGCGGCGAGCCACCGCTCGCCGATCCGTCGAAGCCGGTGGTGATGGAAGGTTCGGATATCCGCGTCTGGTTCCCGATCAAGGCGGGGCTGATGCGCCGCGTCGTCGATCATGTGAAGGCGGTCGACGGCATCGATCTTTCGCTGCGCGCCGGCCAGACGCTCGGCGTCGTCGGCGAGTCCGGTTCGGGCAAGACCACGCTCGGCCTGGCGCTCACCCGGCTGATCTCTTCACAGGGACGGATCGCCTTCGTCGGCAAGGATATAGCCGGCTATTCGTTCAATGAGATGCGACCGCTGCGCAATCAGCTGCAGATCGTCTTCCAGGATCCCTATGGTTCGCTCAGCCCCCGCATGTCGGTGGGCGATATCATCGCCGAAGGGCTGAAGGTGCATGAGCGCGCATTGACGGCAGAGGAGCGCGACCAGCGCGTCTGCTGGGCGCTGGAGGAGGTCGGCCTCGATCCGCTGACCCGCTGGCGCTATCCGCATGAATTCTCCGGCGGCCAGCGCCAGCGCATCGCCATCGCCCGGGCCATGGTGCTGAAGCCGCGTTTCGTCATGCTCGACGAACCGACCTCCGCGCTCGACATGAGTGTACAGGCGCAGGTGGTCGACCTGCTGCGCGACCTGCAGAGGAAACACGACCTCGCCTATCTCTTCATCAGCCACGACCTGAAGGTGGTGAAGGCGCTTGCCAACGACGTCATCGTCATGCGGTTCGGCAAGGTGGTGGAGCAGGGACCGTCCGCGGAAATCTTCCGTGCGCCCAAGGACGATTACACCAAGGCGCTGATGGCGGCCGCCTTCAACATCGAGGCGGTGCCGACGCCCGCCGTGCAGCAGTAAAAGAAGATCATGTCCGCACTTTCTCCCGTTCTCGTCGATCTCAAATTCAACCCCGAAGGCATTGCCAATGCGCTGAAGACGGCTTTTGCCGATCGCGGCTGCATCAATCTCGCCGATCCGGCTGATGCCGCGCATGATCTGCGTGCCGTCGAGTATGCTCTTCTCTGGAGGCCGGATGCCGATCTTTTCAGCCGGGCGCCAAACCTCAAGGTCATCTTCTCGGGCGGCGCCGGTGTCGATCACATCATCGGCATGGCCGGTCTGCCCGACATTCCGATCGTCCGTTTCGTCGACCGCAGCCTGACAACCCGCATGAGCGAATGGGTCGTCATGCAGTGCCTGATGCATCTGCGGGGGCAATATGCCCATGACATCAAGCAGCGGCGGCGCGAATGGGCCAAGTTGATCGCGCCGGAAGCGGCGGAGGTGACCGTCGGCGTCATGGGGCTCGGCATTCTGGGCCAGGATGCGGTCGCCAAGCTGAAAGTGATGGGCTTCAACGTCATCGGCTGGTCGCGCACCCGCAAAACAATCGAGGGCGTCGAGACCTTCGA
Organism: Rhizobium sp. NLR22b; assembly: GCF_019685295.1. Taxonomy (NCBI): domain Bacteria; kingdom Pseudomonadati; phylum Pseudomonadota; class Alphaproteobacteria; order Hyphomicrobiales; family Rhizobiaceae; genus Rhizobium; species Rhizobium sp. NLR22b. The sequence continues at coordinate 41,585 of NZ_JABDWM010000017.1, read as the reverse complement.
CGCGGGCGAACTGGACCGGTTCCTCGCCAAGACCGACATTCTGGTCGGCCTCTTGCCGCTGACGCCTGAGACGACCGGCTTCTATGATAGCGGGCTATTTAAGAAGCTCCGCCGCGACGGTGCGCTCGGGCAGCCTGTCTTCATCAATGCCGGCCGCGGCAAGAGCCAGATCGAGAGCGACATCGTCTCGGCGGTCAGGGAGGGGATCCTCGGCGGCGCTTCTCTCGACGTTTTCGAAGTGGAGCCGCTCGCCACCGACAGCCCGTTGTGGGAATTGGAGAATGTCTTCATCACCCCGCATGACGCGGCGGTCTCCGAAGAGAACGCGCTGTTCCGCCATGTCGAGATGCAGATCGCCCGTTTTGAGCGCGGCGAGCCGCTGCAGTTCGTGATCGATCGCGACGCCGGCTATTAGCGGAATCTCGCGCCAAAACCACTGCCGAGGTTTGGTTATTCCCAAGACCGCGGCAGGTATGAGCCCGGAACCTTCCAGACGGCCACCCGTTTTCCTTGCGAAGTTCTTTGCGGCCAAATCGGCCGCCAAGGCAGCGAAGGAGACGATGATGGCGCATCAGACCGAAACACGCTGGGAAAAATCCGACGGAAAGCTTCACAAGGAACAGCAAATCCCGCCGGTCGAGGCAAAGCAGGGGCGTATGGGTTATCGTATCCTCACCGTGCTGCTCGTGGCGCTGATCCTCGCTTTCGTGGTCTGGATTCCAGTCGAGATCTGGGGCCGCCGCGAGGCGAACGAGGTGGCGCCGCATCAGCCCGGCCAACAGCTCCAGCAGCAGCAGTCGGACGCAGCACCCGCGCCGACGATCCAGAATGGCAATGCGGTCCCGACCGAGACGCCGCAAACGGCGCCGGCCCCGGATACCGCTCCTGCGACCCCGGCTCAACCTCCGGCCCAATAGGCGTTCGACGGATGATCTCCCGCATCCCGTCGCCACGATCCGGCGGGATGTTTATGTTTTGTCTGGACTTTCTCCGCCGATTTTTCGATAAGAAGGCGCACGAGCCGGTTTCGTGCGCCGGCCCGGAACTTGGCAGCACCTGGGAATTTGGCAGCACCTGACCGGAGTGGACAGGGGCAGGAATCTCATGGCCAAGACCGATATCGCGAGACGCGTCTACAATCACGCCTGGAAACTCGACCCGATCATCCGGAGCCTGATCGATACCGACTTCTATAAGCTGCTGATGCTGCAGATGATCTGGAAGCTCTATCCTGATGTGAACGCCTCCTTCACCCTGATCAACCGCACCAAGCGCGTCCATCTCGCCGAAGAGATCGATGAGGGCGAATTGCGCGAACAGCTCGATCACGCCCGCACGCTGCGGCTCTCCAAGAAGGAGATGATCTGGCTGGCGGGTAACAGTTTCTACGGCCGTGCGCAGATCTTCGAGCCGGAATTCCTCGCCTGGCTGTCCAATTTCCAGCTCCCTGAATATGAGCTGTCGAAGAAGGACGGGCAATATGTGCTGGACTTCCATGGGTCCTGGAAGGAAACCACGATGTGGGAGATCCCGGCGCTCGCCATCGTCAACGAGCTGCGTTCGCGCTCGGCGATGAGGGCGCTCGGTCCCTTCACGCTGGATGTGCTCTACGCCCGCGCCAAGGCAAAGATGTGGTCGAAGGTCGAGCGGCTGAGGGAGTTGCCGGGCCTGCGCATCTCCGATTTCGGCACCCGCCGCCGCCACAGCTTTCTCTGGCAGCGCTGGTGCGTCGAGGCGCTGAAGGAAGGCATCGGTCCGGCCTTCACCGGCACCAGCAATGTATTGCTGGCGATGGATTCCGATCTCGAGGCGGTCGGCACCAATGCCCATGAGCTGCCGATGGTGGCAGCCGCCCTGGCGCAGACCGATGAGCAACTGCGCAATGCCCCTTACAAGATCCTGCGCGACTGGAACAAGCTCTATGGCGGCAACCTGCTGATCGTCCTGCCGGACGCCTTCGGCACCGCGGCCTTCCTGCGTGACGCCCCCGAATGGGTCGCCGACTGGACCGGCTTCCGTCCGGACAGCGCGCCGCCGATCGAAGGCGGAGAAAAGATCATCGACTGGTGGAAGAAGATGGGCCGCGATCCGCGCCAGAAGCTGTTGATCTTCTCCGACGGCCTCGATGTCGACGCCATCATCGACACTTACCGGCATTTCGAAGGCCGTGTGCGCATGAGCTTCGGCTGGGGCACCAACCTGACGAATGATTTTGCCGGCTGCGCGCCGACGGAAATATCAGGCCTCAATCCGATCTCGATCGTCTGCAAGGTCAGCGACGCCAACGGCCGTCCAGCGGTAAAACTCTCTGACAATCCGCAGAAGGCGACGGGAGACCCGGCGGAGGTCGAGCGTTACCTGAAATTCTTCGGCGCCGAGGATCGGGTCGATCAGACTGTCCTGGTATAGGCACGAGGTGAGGCGCGGCCATGACGGGGCGCATCGATATGCCCCGCCATCGCATCCTCGATCGACCAGCCGAAGCGCCAGGCGTCGAACATCGAGTACCATTCCTGAAAATCGGTGATCGGCAGCACATCCGGCTTCGACATCGGATTGTCCGCCAAGCTGCGGCCACGAGCACGGTCGCGCACGCCACGCTCCTGCATCTCAAGCAGATTCTCGAACATCATCACCCCGGCCTCCCGTTCCATGGGTTTATGCAATCATGCTAATGAAGCATTGTCGAGTCTAGATGTGAGCATTCCGGTTTTTCACAGGATTAGCCCCATTTCGCTATTTCAAGGCAATCGCAGCCGACCTCGGATTGATCTGGCGAAACGGATTGGGCGTGACGGGGAGGCCCGGCTTCGTGGCTGGGGTCCGCCACCGAGCCTCCCGGCTGACCGAATCTCTGAAAGCGGCAGCGCTGACAATTGCCGCGTTCTGCTCCGGCCGATCCAACTGTGATGAAGGTGAGGGTTAGCCCGTGGTTAATATCCACCGGCCCCGTCTCAATCCGGCGCAATTTCCAGCCGGGCCCACGGGTTTCAGGCGGCCAGTCTGCGAAACCGCGTCCTGATCCGGTCGAGATAATAATGTCCGGGAGACGGCGCCGCCGTCATCGCATGCGCTTCCGAGGAGGGCACGCCTTCGAACAGGCGCTCTTCACCGTTCTTGAAACAGATCCTGAGCCTTCCGTCTTCCTGACTGAAATAGACGGATTTGATGATCTTCGACTTCACCGAAAGTTCTTGCACCTGTTTTACCTCTGTTCTTGGTTTGGCAGAACCCTAAACCCAAACGTGCAAAGACACGGTGAAGCAGCGTGGTAAAAAATCTCCAATTCGGGACATGCCGAACTCGGTTCCCCCGGGGATGTCTGAAGGAGATGCAAGAGGGAAAGCGAAATGGCGGACAGGGAGGGATTCGAACCCTCGGTACGCTTTCACGTACACACGCGTTCCAGGCGTGCGCCTTAAACCACTCGGCCACCTGTCCTTTGGCGTTCGCGCCCGGATAGGAGCAAATCGTCGGAACGGCGCGATATATACCGATGAATTTTTGCCGATCAACCCAAATCTAACAGTTTTTTGACTTCTTCCGATAAAACTCCCCTTGGCCCATCCCATTGTGCTTCACCTCATCGATGACTATGTAATTCTCAAGGTGGAGAATGGCGCGGGCTCGCCGGAATTGTCCGGCATATTGAAGCGTCGGAGGGATTGATGCGTTTCCTGTTGCGTCTGGCGAGTCTTGTCGCGCTTGCGGCAGCCGTTATTGCCGGAACCATCGATTCGATCCAGTCGGTTGCCGCCTCCGCCGTGATCATGACGCCGATGTCGGATGCCTGGCAGGATGTCAGCCCAGACACGCTGACGTCGCTGCAATCCGCGCTTTCCTACTATATCCACCCGCGCTTCTATGCCTTCATCTTTCAGTGGCTGATGCTGCAGCCGGCCTTTGCGGTTTTTCTGGTGATCGCGCTGCTTCTTTGGATGATCGGCTACAAGAAACCGCAAGTGTCAGGCCGCTTCATCGCGTAGCCGATCGGTTTGAGCCGGTGCGCTGCGGCGAAGGCCGGTTATGGCCCTCGCGGCTTCGGCATCTGCCGGCGGATTGGCTAGAAAAACTGCAGCATCGATGGGGAAATGTCCAAAAATCAGCCGGGAAGAACTGATTTTCAGCAATCGCTGCAAATCTTTACCGCCTGAAAAATTTCTGGTGAATTTTTCCGTGAGCCATGCAAGGATGCGCGCAGCCAGGCCTCCGGGGGGAGGTCGGTGGTTCCGCAGACATGTCCGAAAAGGGCTTGCGGGAGGACCCCTAACGAATAGCAACAACAGGGCTGCACAATGAAAAAATCCCTTCTCACTCTCCTTGCCGTGGCTGCCATGTCGACGACGGCGCTGGCCGCCGATGTCAAGCCGGCGCTGGTTTACGGCACCGGCGGGAAGTTCGATAAGTCTTTCAACGAAGCGGCCTATAACGGCGCCGAGAAGTTCAAGGCCGAGACCGGCATCGCCTATCGCGACTTCGAGCCGACGGGCGACACGCAGGGCGAACAGGCCATCCGCAACTTCGCAAGCCGCGGTTTCAATCCGGTGGTGGCCGTTTCCTTCGCCTGGACTTCGGCAATCGAGAAGGTCGCAGCCGAATTCCCGGATACCAAATTCATCATCGTCGACTCCGTCGTCGATAAGCCGAACGTCCGCTCCGTCGTCTACAAGGAAGAAGAAGGCTCCTACCTCGTCGGCATTCTCGCCGGCATGGCATCGAAGACCGGCAAGGTCGGTTTTGTCGGCGGCATGGACATTCCGCTGATCCGCAAGTTCGAATGTGGCTATGAGCAGGGCGCCCGCGCCGCCAAGGCCGATATCGAGGTGTTCCAGAACATGACCGGCACCACGGGTGCTGCCTGGAACGACCCGGTTCGCGGCGGCGAGCTCACCAAGAACCAGATCGATCAGGGCGCCGACGTTATTTACGCGGCTGCCGGCGCCACCGGTCTCGGCGTTCTCCAGACCGCCGCCGACAACAAGAAGCTGTCGATCGGCGTCGATTCCAACCAGAACCATCTGCATCCGGGCTCGGTCCTGACCTCGATGGTCAAGCGCGTCGACCTCGCCGTCTACAACGCCTACACCGATACCAAGAACGACAAGTTCACCGCTGGCGTTCAGGCTCTCGGCGTCAAGGAAGACGGTGTCGGCGCCGCGATCGACGACAACAACAAGTCGCTGATCACGCCGGAAATGCAGGCTGCCGTCGACAAGGCCAAGGCCGATATCATCGCCGGAACCGTCAAGGTTCACGATTACACCTCGGACAACGCTTGCCCGAAGTGATCAGCGCCCTGATGTAATATCGAGATCGGGCGTATGGCGGAGGGGATTTTCGCCATACGCCCTTTTCTTATTTGGAGCCTGCAGTGACAGATAAGCCCGCTATCGAGCTTGTCGGCATCGATAAGAAATTCGGTGCCGTCCATGCCAACAAGGACATCAACCTCACCGTTGCCAAGGGGACGATCCACGGCATCATCGGTGAAAACGGCGCCGGCAAATCGACGCTGATGTCGATCATCTACGGTTTCTATCATGCCGACAGCGGCGAGATCCGCGTCAACGGCAATCCGGTCACCATCCGTGACAGCCAGGCGGCCATCGCCGCCGGCATCGGCATGGTGCACCAGCATTTCATGCTGGTCGACAATTTCACCGTGCTCGAGAACATCATGCTCGGCGCCGAAGGCGGCTCGCTGCTGGCCAGGGGCGTCGCATCGGCCCGCGCCGAGCTCAAGCGGCTGGAAACCGAATACGGCCTCGAGGTCGATCCGGACGCACTGATCGAAGAGCTGCCGGTCGGCTTGCAGCAGCGCGTCGAAATCCTGAAAGCCATGTATCGCGGCGCCGAGATCCTGATCCTCGACGAACCCACAGGTGTGCTGACGCCAGCTGAAGCGGACCACCTCTTCCGCATCCTCAAGGTGCTGCGCGACCAGGGCAAGACGATCGTCCTCATCACCCACAAACTTCGCGAGATCATGGCGATCACCGATACGGTCTCCGTCATGCGCCGCGGCGAGATGGTCGCCACCCGCAAGACGGCGGAAACGACGGTGGAGGAGCTTGCCGAGCTGATGGTCGGCCGTCGCGTGCTGCTGCGCGTGCAGAAGGGCGTAGCCAATCCGGGCGCCGCCGTGCTCTCCGTCCGCAACCTGACGGTCAAGGACAATCGCGGCGTCACCATGGTCGACAACGTCTCCTTCGACGTGCGCGCCGGCGAGATCGTCGGCATTGCCGGTGTTGCCGGCAACGGCCAGTCGGAATTGCTGGAGGCGATTGCCGGAATCCGCAAGCCTGTCTCCGGCGAAATCCTTCTCGATGGCCAGACGATCGACAAGGCCGACCCCGCCTGCCTGCGCGATCTCGGCCTCGCCCACATTCCCGAGGACCGGCACCATATGGGACTGGTGCTGAAGTTCGAGGAATATGAAAACTCCGTCCTCGGCTATCACCGCCGTCCGGACTACAGCAAAGGGCCGCTGCTCGATCTCGAAGCGATCCGCAAGGATGCGATGGAGAAGATCGAAAAATACGATATCCGCCCGCCGAACCCGCGGCTGAAGACGGCGAATTTCTCCGGCGGCAATCAGCAGAAGATCGTCGTCGCCCGCGAAATCGAACGCGATCCGAAGATGCTGATCATCGGTCAGCCGACCCGCGGCGTCGATATCGGCGCCATCGAATTCATTCACCGCCGGATCATCGAAATGCGCGATGCGGGCAAGGCGATCCTGCTCGTCTCCGTCGAACTCGATGAGATCCGCGCCCTTTCAGACCGTATCCTTGTCATGTTCGCCGGCCAGGTCGTCGGCGAGAAGACGCCCGATGCCGGTGAACAGACCCTCGGCCTGATGATGGCCGGCATTGCCGCGTGAGGCCTTTATGAGCACTGCTTCCGTTCCGCTACCAAACTGGATTAATTACGGTCTCATCCCGCTTTTAAACCTCGTCGTCGCCTTCCTGATCTCGGGTTTCGTCGTCTGGCTGATCGGCGAAAGCCCGCTCGCCGCGCTCTCGCTGCTGATCGAGGGCGCCTTCGGCAGCGGCGAAGGCATCGGCTTCACGCTCTACTATGCAACGAGTTTCATCTTCACCGGCCTTTCCGTGGCCGTCGCCATCCATGCCGGTCTCTTTAACATCGGCTCTGAAGGCCAGGCCTATATTGGCGGGCTCGGCTGTGCGCTGGTAGCGCTTGCGCTCGACCATTACGTGCCCTGGTATGTGACGATGCCGATTGCCATTGTCGGCGCCGGGATCTTCGGTGCGGCTTGGGCCTTCATTCCCGCTTTCCTGCAGGCCAAACGCGGCAGCCATATCGTTATCACGACGATCATGTTCAACTACATCGCAGCCGCCCTGATGGTCTATCTGCTGGTGCACGTGCTGATCGTGCCGGGCAAGATGGCGCCGGAAACCCGCACCTTCCTCGAAGGTGGGCAGCTTCCGAAGCTTGGCTGGCTCATGAGCATCTTCGGTGCCAAATTGGGTGCAGCACCCTTCAACGTCTCCTTCATCATCGCCCTTCTTGCCGCCTGGTTTGTCTGGATCCTCATCTGGCGCACCAAGCTGGGCTTTGAGATGCGTACACTCGGCGTGAGCTCGACCGCGGCTGCCTATGCCGGCATACCCTATGCGCGCATCGTTATCATCGCGATGCTGATTTCGGGCGCGCTCGCCGGCATGATGGCGCTCAATCCCGTCATGGGATCGTCCGCCCGTCTGCAGGTCGAGTTCGTTGGTGGCGCCGGCTTCGTCGGCATTGCAGTGTCGCTGATGGGCCGCAACCATCCGCTCGGCATCATCTTTTCCGCAATCCTTTTCGGCACCCTTTACCAGGGCGGCGACTGGATCTCTTTCGAGATGCCGAATATCACCCGCGAAATGATCCTGGTCATCCAGGGACTGGTGATCCTCTTTGCCGGTGCGCTGGAATACATGTTCCGGCCGGCAATGGTGCACATCTACCAGCAATTGAAGCGAGCCTGAGGAGCGGACGATGGATTATTACGACATCTTCATCAACGTCCTGAGCTCGACGGTCAGGCTCTCTATTCCGCTGATCTTTACCGCGCTCGCGGGACTGTTTTCCGAGCGCGCCGGCATCTTCGATATCGGCCTGGAAGGCAAGATGCTGGGCTCGGCCTTCGCCGCCGCCTGCGTGGCCTATCTCACCGGTTCGGCCTGGCTGGGCCTTGGCGCCGGTGTCGTTTGTTCGGTGGCGCTCAGCCTGGTGCATGGCTTTGCCTCGATCACCAATCGCGGCAACCAGATCGTCTCAGGTGTGGCGATCAACTTCTTCATCGCCGGCATCACCATCGTGCTCGGCCAGGCCTGGTTCGGCCAGGGCGGCCGGACGCCGCAGCTGGCGCCGGAGGCCCGCTTCGCGCCGATCATCCTGCCGGGCGCCGATGCCGTCCACGACATACCGATCATCGGTCCGCTCTATGCAAGCGTGATATCGGGCAACAATATCCTCACCTATCTCGCCTTCCTCGCCGTGCCCTTCTCCTGGTGGGTGCTTTACCGCACGCGCTTCGGCCTCAGGCTGCGCGCCGTCGGCGAAAATCCCGGCGCGGTCGATACGGCAGGCATTTCGGTTTCTTGGCTGCGCTATCGCGCCGTCATGTGCGCCGGCATCCTCTGCGGCTTTTCCGGCACGTACCTCGCGATCGCCCAGTCCGCCGCCTTCATCAAGGACATGTCGGCCGGCAAGGGCTACATCGCGCTGGCGGCGCTAGTTTTCGCCAAGTGGAAGCCGGTACCGGTGATGTTCGCCTGCCTGCTCTTCGGCTTCCTGGATGCTTTGGCGAACTTCATGCAGGGCAAGCAGGTGCCGTTGGTCGGTGAAGTGCCCGTCCAGGTCTTCCAGGCACTGCCCTATATCCTGACCTGCATCCTGCTTGCCGGCTTCATCGGCGTCGCAATACCGCCCAAGGCCGGCGGCGTGCCCTATACGAAGGAGCGTTGATCATGTCCCACGACCTGTTCGAAGCCGCCCGCGGCGCCATGGCCTTTGCCCATGCGCCCTATTCGAAATTCCCGGTCGGCGCGGCGATCCGCGCCGAGGACGGCAAGGTCTATACCGGCGCCAACATCGAAAACCTCTCCTTTCCGCAAGGATGGTGCGCCGAGCCGACGGCGATCAGCGCCATGATCATGGGCGGCGCCAGGAAGATCGTCGAAATGGCCGTCATCGCCGAGAAGCTGCCGCTCTGCCCGCCCTGCGGCGGCTGCCGCCAGAAAATTTCCGAATTCGCCGCCAAGGACACGAAGATCTATCTCTGCGATGAGGCGGGCGTGAAGAAGACCATGACGATGGAAGAGCTCCTTCCTTTCAGCTTCGAGACCGAACTCGGATGAAGGCGACGGTCGAACTGCTTGTCGCCCTGCTCGGCGCGATCAAGCCGCGCCATGGCATCGTGCTCGGCTCTGGCCTCGGCTCCCTCGTTGGCCAGCTGGACGGCGCCGTCCGTATTCCCTATCGCGACCTGCCGGGCTTTCCCGTCAGCGCCGTCTCCGGCCACGCTGGCGAAGTCGTCGCAGGCCGCCTCGGTGGAAAGCCAGTCATCATGCTTTCCGGCCGCGTGCATTATTATGAGAAGGGCGATGCCAACGCCATGCGCCTGCCGATCGAGGTGCTGAAGGCGCTCGGCGTCGAGGCGCTGATCCTGACCAATTCGGCCGGATCGCTGCGCGACGACATGCCGCCCAGTTCGGTGATGCAAATCACCGATCACATCAACTACTCCGGCATGAACCCGCTGATCGGCGAGGAGAGCGACCATCGCTTCGTCGGCATGACCAATGCCTATGATGCCGGCCTCGCCGCGGCGATTCGGAAGGCAGCGGCAAAGCTCAAGATTGAGCTGGCGCAGGGCGTCTATATGTGGTTTTCCGGGCCGAGCTTCGAAACGCCGGCCGAAATCCGCATGGCGCGCATCCTGGGCGCCGATGCCGTCGGCATGTCGACAGTGCCCGAGGTGATCATCGCAAGAATGCTGGGTCTGAGGGTTGCGGCCGCTTCCGTTATCACCAACTATGGAGCAGGCATGACCGGCAATGAGCTCAGCCATGAAGAAACCAAGGACATGGCGCCCGTCGGCGGCGCCCGTCTCGCCGCCATATTGAAAGAGATGATTGCGGGAGGAAGCGAAAATGACTAGCCATTCTATCCGGGAGACCGCGGCGGTCGCCCTTTCCCTTCTCGACCTCACCAATTTGAAGGACGATTGCACCGAGGCGCAGATCGACACGCTCTGCGCCCGCGCGCAGACGCCCTACGGCAACAGCGCCGCGATCTGCATCTGGCCGCGTTTCGTCGCCCATGCCCGCAATATCCTCGGCGCCGGCCATGCTGTGCGGATCGCAACCGTCGTCAATTTCCCCGCGGGCGATATGGAGGTGGCCGATGTCGCCGCCGAAACCCGTGAGGCGATCGCCGATGGCGCTGACGAGATCGATCTGGTCATTCCCTACCGCAAGTTCATATCAGGCAACGAGAAGGCGGTGACCGACATGGTCAAGGCGGTGCGCGCCGAATGCGCCGGCCCCGTCCTGCTGAAAGTGATCATCGAGACCGGCGAGTTGAAGGATGCGGCCCTGATCCGCCGTGCCTCGGAGCTCGCGATTGAAGCCGGCGCCGATTTCATCAAGACCTCGACCGGCAAGGTCGCCGTCAACGCGACGCTCGAAGCCGCCGACATTATGATCCGGGCCATTCGTGAGAGCGGGCGCAAGGTCGGCTTCAAGCCGGCTGGCGGCATCGGCTCGGTGGCCGATGCGGCGCTCTATCTCAGCCTTGCCGAAACCATCATGGCGCCGGACTGGGCCATGCCCTCGACCTTCCGCTTCGGCGCTTCCGGCCTGCTCGACGACATACTGGCGGTTCTGAGCGGAGCGCAGCCGGCAGCGGCTGCGGCGTCGAGCTATTGAGATGATTCCGCAGGAGATCATCCGGCGTAAACGCGATGGCGAGGAACTCGACCCCGCCGATATCAGCTCCTTCATCGCGGCACTCTCCGACGGGCAGCTGTCCGAAGGACAGATCGGCGCCTTCGCCATGGCCGTCTGGTTCAAGGGCATGTCACGCAAGGAAATCGTCGCCCTCACGCTGGCGATGGCCAATTCCGGCGACAGGCTGCAATGGGCGGATATCGGCCGTCCCATCGCCGACAAACATTCAACCGGCGGCGTCGGCGATAACGTCTCGCTGATGCTGGCGCCGATCGCCGCCGCCTGCGGCCTCGCCGTCCCGATGATCTCGGGGCGCGGCCTCGGCCATACCGGCGGCACGCTCGACAAGCTCGAATCCATTCCCGGCTATGTAATCACCCCTGATTCGGACCTGTTCCACAGGGTCGTGAAAGGGGCGGGATTCGCCATCATCGGCCAGACCGGAAGCTTGGCGCCCGCCGACGGCAGGCTTTATGCCGTGCGCGATGTCACCGCCACCGTCGATTCCATTCCGCTCATCACTGCCTCCATCCTGTCGAAGAAGCTCGCAGCCGGACTTGAGACGCTGGTGCTCGACGTCAAGCTCGGCAACGGCGCCTTCATGGCTGACCGCGGTCAGGCGGAGATGCTGGCGCGTTCCCTGGTCGAGGTGGCGAACGGCGCGGGCGTGAAGACCTCCGCCTTGATCACCGACATGAATGAGCCGCTTGCCGATTGCGCCGGCAATGCCGTCGAGATGCGCAACTGCTTGGACTTCCTGGCGGGCAGGAAGACCGGCACGCGACTCGAGACCGTGGTTTTTGCCTTCGCCGCCGAGATGCTGGTTAAATCAGGCATTGCCTCTTCCTGCGAGGAAGCCGACGCGATGGCGCGTCGAGCGCTGTCGTCGGGACGGGCGGCCGAAAGCTTCGGGCGCATGGTTTCCATGCTCGGCGGACCGGCCGATCTCGTCGAAAATCCCGAGAGATACCTGGCCGGGGCGCCGGTCGAAAGAGAAGTCCCCGCTGCCCGATCCGGCTGGATGGCCGCCTGCGACGCGCGCGGTATCGGCATCAGCGTCATCGATCTCGGCGGCGGCCGCCGCCATCCGTCAGATCGCATCGACCACCGCGTCGGTTTCTCCGGCCTCCTGCCGCTCGGCACGTGGGTCGATGCGGGCGATCCGATCGCTGTCGTTCACGCTGCCTGCGAAGCCGCGGCGGAAAAAGCAGTTGCCGCCCTTGCCGTGCATTATCGCATTGCTGACGACAGGCCGGAATTGGCCCCCGTCATTGCAGGTCGGGTCTGATGCGGTTTACTGTTTGAGGCTGAGCGAGCCGTCGGCGACCGAATAGGAGGCGAGTTTCTGCAGGAAGCTCATGCCGACGAGCGTGGTCGTCAAGGCATCGTCCCTGAGCACGAAGGCTTCGACATTGCGGACGCGGATGCCGCCGATTTCGACGCGGTCAAGGATCACATGCGCGGCCTTCGTCTGGCCGTTCGCCGTGTTCACACCATAGCGGAAGTCAAGCTGATTTGCGGTGTAGCCGAGCCGGCGGGCGAGTGTCTCATTGAGCGCGACATAGGTGGCGCCGGTATCGATCAGCCCTGGCACCGGTTTGCCGTTGATCTTGAAGCTGCCGGTATAGTGCCCCTGCGCATCCGCCTGCAGGCGGATCGTACCATTGCCGGAAGCGGGCGCCGGTGCAGCGGACTGGTGGGCGTCGGCCGAGACGTAATTGGCGGAGAGACCGTCGGCAGGTTGTTGGCTGATACGTCCAACGAGCGAAGGTACCTGTGTGGCCAGCACTGCGGCGACGCTGGCGAAAATGACGGTACGCACGAGCATGAAACAGAAATCCTTCCTGTATAAACCCCGCGTCATGCGGGGCCTCATGCTTCCAGCTTGCTAAGCCTCAAATCCTGAGAACTTGCTAATATCGATAACAAAAAGGCCCGGAGCGAACCTTCCGGGCCATAAAGTCTTGCGATTTGGTAAAGGAAGGCTGAAATTATTTCGTGCCGTACATGCGGTCGCCGGCATCGCCGAGGCCCGGCATAATGTAGCCCTTCTCGTTCAGATGGCTGTCGATCGCCGCGGTGAAGACCGGAACATCCGGATGCGCCGCGCGGAAGTTGCGGATGCCTTCCGGGGCGGCGAGCAGGCAGAGGAAGCGGATATTGTGGGCGCCGCGTTCCTTGAGCTTGTCGATCGCCGCAATCGAGGAATTGCCGGTCGCCAGCATCGGGTCGACGACGATGATCAGGCGCTCGGCCACGTCCTCCGGCGCCTTGAAGTAATACTCGACCGGCTGCAGCGTCTCGTGATCGCGATAGACGCCGATATGCGAGACCCGGGCGGAAGGCACGAGATCGAGCATGCCTTCGAGCAGCCCGTTGCCGGCGCGCAGGATCGAGGCGAAGACCAGCTTCTTGCCCTCGAGGATCGGCGAGTCCATCGTCTGCAGCGGCGTCTCGATCGTCGCCATCGTCAATTCGAGATCGCGGGTGACCTCGTAACAAAGCAGCGTGGAGATTTCGCGCAGCAGGCGCCGGAAACTTCCCGTCGATGTCTCCTTGCGTCGCATGATGGTGAGCTTGTGCTGCACAAGCGGGTGATCGATGACCGTGACGCCGTCCATGGGGAAGCCTTTCATTCTTTCTATCGAATGTTTCTTTCACGGAAATCGGCCCGACCGCAAGAGCGGAGCCGAATTTGCCGCGATCTTCCCCAATGCTTGTCGCCCGGAAGTGTGCAGCGGTTCCGGGATAAGAAGACACTCATCTTCAAAGCCGGGCAAGCAGAGCCTTGCGCGTCTCTTCATCGACGAAAGCTGCCTCGATCGCCGTGCGGGTCATGGCGTCGATCTCTGTGTCGCTGAAGCCGAAGACATCGGCCGCAAGTTCATACTCCCGCTTCAGCGACGTATGGAAAAACGGCGGATCGTCGGAACTGATCGTCACCCGCACGCCCGCTTCCTTCAGTCGCCGCAGCGGATGCGAGGTGAAATCGGGAAACACCCTGAGCGCGATATTGGAGCCTGGGCAGACTTCAAGCACGGTGCCGAGATCGGCAAGTCGCTTCACCAGATCGACATCCTCGATGGCACGCACGCCGTGGCCGATGCGTGCAGGCCGCACGGCATCGAGCGCGTCGGCAACGCTGAAGGCGCCGCAGACCTCGCCGGCATGGATGGTCAAGCCCAGACCGGCATCGCGGGCGATGTCGAAGGCTCTGATATAATCGGCCACACGGCCCATGCGCTCCTCACCGGCTAGATTGAAGCCGGTTATCAGAGGGTTGCCGGCCTTTGCCGCATATTCGGCCGCTCCCATCACGCTCTCCGGACCGAAATGCCGTTCCCCGGTGACGATCAGCCGGGCCTCGATGCCGGTTTTGGCCTTGGCCCGCCGGATGCCTTCACAGACGCCTGCTATATAGGCATCGGCGCCGAGCCCGATACGCTTGCCGTGGTCGGGCGAGACGATGAGTTCGCTGTAGATCGTATGGATGCCGGCAAGTTCGTCTAGATAGGTTTCGGTCAGAAGCGCATAATCCTCCTCCGTCCTGTAGACCTCGGAAACCTTGTCGTAACATTCCAGAAAACTTGCGAAATCGTGCCAGACATAGGCGCCATCGCGCAGCTCGCCGCTGATGTCGACACCGTATTTCCGCGCCTGCGCCTCGGTCAATGCAGGCGGTGCCGCGCCCTCCAGATGGCAGTGCAGCTCGACCTTCTTCAAATGCGATGTCACAAAAAGCTCCTTCCATGCGCGCCGCCCGGGATGCCGAGATGGTGCGCAATGCTTTCGCCGATATCGGCATAGGTGCGGCGAACGCCGATGGAACGCGACCGGATGCCGGGGCCGTAGGCGATGACCGGCACGCGTTCGCGCGTATGATCCGTGCCGCGCCAGGTAGGGTCGCAGCCATGGTCGGCGGTCAGCACGACGAGGTCGCCGGGTTTCAACTTCTTGTGGACCTCAGGCAGACGCGCATCAAAGGCTTCGAGCGCTGCCGCATAACCGGGCACGTCACGACGATGGCCGTAGATCATGTCGAAATCGACGAAATTGGTGAAGACGAGATCGCCGTCCTCGGCCTCGTCGATTGCCGATAGCGACGCATCCATCAGCGCCTCGTTGCCGCTGGCCTTGATGAGCCTGGAAATGCCCTGGTGGGCGAAGATGTCACCGATCTTTCCGACGGCATGCACATGCCGGCGGTGCTCGACGAGCCGGTCGAGCAGTGTCGGCTCCGGCGGCGGCACGGAAAAATCGCGCCGGTTTCCGGTGCGCTGGAAGGTGGAGGACGACTGGCCGATGAAGGGCCGGGCAATGACGCGGCCAATATTGTAGGAATCGAGAAGGGTGCGGGCCGTGCGGCAGAAGGCAAGCAGCCGGTCCAGGCCGAAATGCATTTCGTGCGCCGCGACCTGGAAGACCGAATCCGAGGACGTGTAGCAGATCGGCTTGCCGGTGCGGATATGTTCCTCGCCGAGCCTGGCGATGATTTCGGTTCCCGAGGCGTGGCAATTGCCGAGAATGCCGGGAACGTCGCCCTCCCGGCATAGTGCCTCGATCAGCTCCGGGGGAAAGGCATCGCCTTCCGTCGGAAAATATCCCCAATCGAAATTGACGGGTGTCCCTGCGATCTCCCAATGCCCCGATGGCGTATCCTTGCCGCGGGAGATTTCGCTGGCGGCGCCATAAATGCCGTAGAGCTTTTCCGGCAGGGGCATGCCGGCCGGAAATCGGCCGGAGGCGGCCCGGGCGATGTGCAGAAGCCCGAGTTCCGACATGTTGGGCAGGGAAAGCGGTCCGCTGCGCAGCCCAGCGCGGTCTCCGGCACCGGCCGCGCAGAATTCGGCGATATGGCCGAGCGTGTCGGCGCCCTCGTCGCCATAGGCTGCCGCATCCGGCGCCCCGCCGACGCCGAAGGAATCGAGAACGAAAAGAAAGGCGCGCGCCATTTTACCCCCGAAAGGACCGATCGCCGGCCTCCGGACCGTCGGAGGCTGAAGCCCACGCATATAGTGCCGCGCCTGCCTTGGCAAATTCGAGGTGGGAAGGGGGTCAGCAGTCTCCGCAGGGGATCGAGTCGCCTTGCCGCTGGCGGTAGAAGTAACTGCGGCTGATGGTAATCGTGCGCATCCCATCCGGCATGAAGTTCGGCGCGAACAGGAACATCGTATAGGGGATGCTGAGTTCGGTCCGAACGAGGAAGCTGTTTGCCATCTTCATATCGGCCGGCACGTCGCTCACCGGCGCATTCTTGGCGTAAGGCGCCGTTCCGCCCTGCGCCCAGGACCAGAGCACTTTCGCATTGGCGCCGGCGTCGATTGAAATTCCGGTGATTTTCAGCGTCAGCGATGTTGAATTGTAGGGCACGAACATCGCCGTTGCGACCGACGGCATCTGCGCGAGCGCGCTCTTCGTGACGGATTGCTGCTGGGTGACGAGGTCGGCGATCGAACCAGCGGCGCGTGTCGCGCGTTTGCTGACGCTGAGGCCGATGGTGATCTCGAAAGCGCCGATATAGAGCATGATGAGCACGGGAAAGAGGATCGCGAATTCGATCGCTCCGGCGCCCTTGCGCTCTCGCGCCAGCCGACGCGCCTGCTGTACCAGTCTGGTGAACGGGTTGCGCATCGCCATTATGGATACTGCTCGTTCTGGAAGGCGGAGGTTGCGATGATCAGATATTGCGTCGGCATCGAACCGTCGGACGGACGGATCGTCGTGATATAGGGCCGGACCAGATCCGTGATGATTTCCCATCGATAATAGGCGCGCAGCATGTTGATGGTGCCGGCACCGCCAGGCGTATATTTGAAGGCGGCAGTGTTGATATCGGCATATCGGTCACTGGAAACCTTGGGGATCGTCGTCGGGATGGCCGAGAAGGTGCCGAATGTCTGCACATCCAGGTAAAGCTTGCTCGGCGTGGCGGCTTCGCTGGTCGAGCAGCTGATCAGGATCGAAATCTCATTGCAGAACGCCTGGCGGAATTGCGTCCGGCTCATGTCGGTCGTACGGCCGAGATTGTAGGTGATCTGCCCGGTCCGCATCCGCCGGCTCATCGTATCGACGGCGTTGGAGACGAGTTCTTCGGCAGCGAACGCGATGAAGGTTTCTAGGATCGCGAAGATCACCAGGAAGTACGGGATGGCAAGCAAGGCAAATTCGATCGCCGCTGCGCCGTCGCGCGAGCGGACAACAGCGCGAAACCGGGAGAAACGGTCCGGCGCGAAGGCGCGCTCCCTATCCGTCTTCTGATCAACTACCGTCATTGCCTGGACCCGCGCGACATCTCTGCCTGCCACACTAGGGTCCGTTCGTTGATTTTCCGTTTCAGGCCGATACGACGATTTTAACGAATGGCAGAAGATCCGGGCCGGGCCGATCAGGGTGACGTGGCGCCGGCGGCCGCTTGCTGCGCATGCTGCTCGCAATTGGGCGTGCAGGACAGCACGGAGCGCTCGGTCTGCCGGTAGACGCGCACCGTGTTGCCCTCGTCTATCGACACAAGGATGCGCTCGTCGAGGATCGCGTTGCCGTCGGCGTCCAGAAGGACCAGATTGGTGGTGCCGAAGCTGCGTCCTGTCAGCACGATCGTCTTGGCATCGGCGACGGTCGCGTCGGCGACCTGGGCATTGCCGACGATGACCTTGCTGACGGGGCGGTCGAGCTTCAAGACGCGCGCGTGATCCATATAGACGCGCAGCATGTCATCGTCTGCGGCCGAGGAAACTCCCGAAACACCGGAAACGGCGATCATACCGGCAAAGAAAATGGTTTTGCCGCTCGATGACATTGGGTCCTCTTTCACGATCACAGCGCAATAGGCGCATAGAATGGAAAAAAATGGTGAATGAAGCCTTAAACCCACCATCTTGTTTCGCGGTGAAGCAAGTTGATCTGATTTGGCACTGGATCCAGTCGGTGTCATTGCGGCTCGATACGGCGCCTGTGCTATTACCGGATGAATCCCCTCGTTAACCTCTGAAAACCATTAAATCTTGAGCGAAATGAATAGCGTAAGGCTTACCATACAGGAGCCTCCGACGGCTTTCACATGCTGTTAACTCTTTTTCTTAAGCCGATGGAAACGCCCATTCATTAGATTGCTGTTCATCCGATCAACGGCAACAGTTGGCGGACGTGCTGAACATCAACTGGAGTTAGGAGTACCCATGACCAAGCTTTTTAGCCGTTTTCTGAAGGACGAATCCGGCGCGACCGCAATCGAATACGGCCTGATCGCAGCTCTCATTTCCGTAGCGCTCATCGCCGGCGCCACGACCCTCGGCGAGAAGATCGGCAACACGTTCAACGGTCTGAGCACCAAGATGGATGACGCCACCACGGCGGTCAACTAAGCGAGGCGCCGCGCGGCGGCACCTCCCTGATTCTGGCCGGATCTGACCTGGCTGGTCTATCGAGCGGGCTCACGCGCTGAATGGCCGTGAGCCTTTTCGCATCTTATTATGATCGGGTATACGCATGATCGCAGCTGCAGTCTTTGTAATACTGCCACTCTGCCTCGCCGTGGCGGCCTTCTCGGATCTGTTCACCATGACGATCCCGAACCGCATTTCCCTGATCCTTGTTGTCTCCTTCCTCGCACTGGCGCCGTTTTTTGGTTTCGGCCTGCAGGCGATCGGCATGCATCTTGCCGCCGGCGCGATCGTCTTTACCGCATGCTTTGCTCTTTTTGCCTTTAATGTGATGGGCGGCGGAGACGCAAAGCTGTTGACCGCCACCGCACTCTGGTTCGGCCTGAACGAATCCCTGCTTTTCCTGATGACCGATGTTGCCATTATCGGCGGCCTAATCACCCTGCTCATCCTGCTGCTGAGGGCACAGTCGAATACCATCCTCGCCATCGGCCTGCCGGTGCCGAACTCTCTGCTGCTCGCCAAGAAGATTCCCTACGGCATCGCCATCGCGATCGGCGGCTTCATGGCCTTCCCGTCCTCGCCGCTCTTCACCGCCGCGCTGGAAAGCCTGAAATAACCGCATTTTAAATGCCCGTTAACTTAAAATGTAAGCATTCCATTAACCATAATTACACCAATTCCTGAGCATTCTGCAGGGCGAACATATCGTGCCCTGAGGAATGATCGATGAAACCGGCCCGCCTTATAATTCTCGCTGTCGCCGTGGTGGCAGCCGGCCTAGCCGGGCTCCTGGCAATGCGCATGGCCGGCAGCGGTGGCGTCGTCACCCAGGTGCAGTCGGTTATCAAGAAAGAACCCACCGTCAACATCCTCGTTTCGAGCGGCAATCTGCCGGTCGGGGCAAGGCTCGATGAGAAATCGATGCACTGGATGCCCTGGCCGCAGGGCGGCGTGGTCCAGGGCTTCATCACCGAGGCTGACAAGCCGGACGCGATCAAGGACCTGCAGGGCGCCGTCGTGCGTCTGCCGATCTTCGAAGGCGAGCCGATCCGGCCTGAAAAGGTCGCCGATTCCAGCAGCCGCATCCTGTCCTCGCTGTTGCCGGCCGGCAAACGCGCCGTCGCGACCGAGATCTCTGTGGCAACGGGCGCTGGCGGTTTCATCCTGCCGAACGATCGCGTCGACGTCATCATGGTCCGCAAGGGTACCGAGGCCAACAAGCTGATCACCGAAACCGTGCTGAGCAATGTGCGCGTTCTCGCCATCGACCAGCAGATCCAGGAAAAGGACGATGGTTCGAAGACGGTGGTCGGCACGACCGCAACGCTCGAGCTGACCCCGGACCAGACGAAAGTTCTCGCCGTTGCCCAACAGATGGCTGACCGGCTTTCGCTCGCTCTGCGCTCGGTCGCCGATGCGCAGGAGCAGGATACCAGTGCGGCGGACTATCTGCTGAGCGGCGACAACGGCAGCGCGATCATTCAGGTCATCAAGTCGGGCTCCATCGTGACGGATGCCGGCGCAGCGCCGAAGGCGGAGTAAAGGGACGTGCAAATGGGTAATTCAACGCGGCGCGCCAAACTTCTCCTGACAGGCTGCCTTTCGCTGGCAGTCGGCGCGACCGGCATGGCGCCGACCTCTTTCGGGCCGCTTTTCGCTGTCCGTGAGGCGCGTGCCGCTGAAAGCCTTGTCCGCATCTCGCAGACCGGCCCCGACGCCCATCGCCGGCTGAAGCTCGGGCTGAACAAGGCCGTCGTCGTCGACCTGCCGGAGGAAGCCCATGATATCCTGGTCTCCGATCCGACAATGGCCGATGCCGTTACCCGCACTTCCCGGCGCATCTACCTGTTCGGCAAGAAGGTCGGCCAGACGAATATCTTTGTCTTCGGCGCCGGCGGGCAGGAGGTCGTCAATCTCGACATCGAGATCGAGCGCGACGTCTCCGGCCTTGAAACCAATCTCCGCCGTTTCATTCCCGACTCCAACATCAAAGTCGAAATCGTCTCCGACAATATCGTGCTGACCGGCACCGTGCGCACCCCGCAGGATGCGACGCAGGCGGCCGATCTGGCGCAGGTCTTCCTGAAGGGCGGCGAAGCGACGACGAGAACCGAGACGGCCTCCGGCACCGGCGGCGACAGCTCGGTGGCGCTCTTTGCCGAAGGCCGCCAGACGTCGCAGGTCGTCAACCTCCTGCAGATCCAGGGCGAGGACCAGGTCACCCTCAAGGTGACGATCGCCGAGGTTCGCCGCGAGGTGCTGAAGCAGCTCGGCTTCGACAACCTCGTCTCCAGTTCCTCCGGCATGACGGTCGCTCAGCTTGGCACTCCGAGCGCCGACAGCGCCACAGCCACCGTCGGCGGCGGCCTGGCGGCGCTCTTCAAGAGCTCGATCGGCAAATACGATATTTCGACTTATCTCAATGCGCTGGAGCAGGCCAAGGTCGTCAGGACGCTTGCGGAGCCGACGTTGACGGCCATATCCGGCCAGGCGGCAACCTTCAATTCCGGCGGCCAGCAGCTTTATTCGACGACCGACAATGACGGCAACGTCACGGTCGTTCCCTTCAACTACGGCATCAATCTTGCCTTCAAACCGGTCGTGCTGTCGTCTGGACGCATCAGCCTGGAGATCAAGACGAACGTCTCCGAGCCGGTGGCCGGCAGCGGCAACGCCACCTATCAGCGGCGTTCGGCGGAGACCTCGGTGGAACTGCCTTCTGGCGGCTCGATCGCTCTGGCGGGCCTCATCCGCGACAATGTTTCCCAGACGATGGGCGGCACACCCGGCGTCTCCAAGATCCCGCTGCTCGGCACGCTCTTCCGCCAGAAGGGTTTCGAACGTCAGGAAACCGAACTTGTCATCATCGCGACACCCTATCTGGTGCGCCCGGTGGCGCGGAACCAACTCAACCGGCCGGATGATAATTTCAGCCCTGAGAATGACGGTGCAACCTTCTTCCTCAACCGTGTGAACAAGGTCTATGGCGGCCGCGAGGCGCCCGTGGCCGACGCGCAGTTCCACGGCTCGATCGGGTTCATCTACAAATGAGCGGGGCACGATCGGCAGCAATGGCACAGAACAGAGATCAGGCGATGGCCCAGATGAATGCGACGACACACCGCCTCGGTTGCTCCAGGGCGCTTTTTACCGCGGCGGTCATGTCGCTGGCGATCCTGTCCGGATGCGCCGGTCCGCATGACCAGCTGACGACAGGCGGGATTCCTGACGACTACCGCGCCCGCCATCCGATCATCGTCACGGAGGCGGAGCAGACGGTGGATATACCCGTCGCCTCGACCGACCGCCGCCTGACCATCGCCCAGCGTGATCTCATCCGCGGCTTTGCCGCCAACTACATTTCACGCGCCTCGGGGCCGGTTTATGTCCTGTCGCCGGAAGGTTCGCCCAATTCCGCAGCCGCACATCAGCTGCGCAACCAAGTTCGTGCCGAGCTGACGACAAGAGGGATCGCAAGTTCGAAAATCATCAATACCTCCTATGCCGCTGCCGGCGCCGGCGATGCCGCGCCGATCCGGCTGAGCTTTACCGGCACGACCGCGATCACCACGCAATGCGGCCAGTGGCCGAAGGATATCTCGAACGATCTCGCCAACCAGAACTATTATAATTTTGGCTGCGCCTCGCAGAACAACCTCGCTGCCCAGATCGCTAATCCGGAGGACCTGGTGGCGCCCCGCGGCATGACCCCGATCGATGCACAGCGGCGCAACAACGCAATACAGGAATACCGGACGACGACAACGACGATCGAGGATGTTGCCGGCAGCGACAGCAGCTTCTGAGGCGGAACGGGACGATGAGCGCGATCGAATACGAAATCAGGAACCCCAGCGAACTTCGTCACGCCGAAGAGGCGGTGCGGATGGCGGATCTGGAAAATATGCGGCCATTGCCGCGCATCTCCGTTCACGCCTTCTGCGAGAGCGAGCCCCTGCAGCATGTGATGGAACGCTGCGCCAACGACCGGCGCATGGCGAAGGTGAGCATGCGCATCACCAGCGGCGGCATAGCCGCTGCCGCCAATATGTTCGCCGCAGCGCCGACGCCGAACCTGATCATCCTCGAGACCAAAGCCAATTCCGGAAGCCTGCTCGACGAACTTGCGCCGCTCGCCGCCGTCTGCGACCCCAGCACCAAGGTCGTGATCGTCGGCTACTACAATGATATCGGGCTTTATCGCGAACTCATCCGCAACGGCATTTCCGAATATATGGTTCAGCCGGTCGCCATGCCCGACATTCTGACGGCGATGGCCTCGATCTTCGTTGATCCGGAAGCCGAGCCGCTCGGGCGCAGCATCGCCTTCATCGGCTCGAAAGGCGGCACCGGCGCCTCGACCATCGCGCATAATTGCGCTTTCGGCATTTCCAATCTTTTCTCCACCGAGACGATCCTCGCCGATCTCGACCTGCCCTATGGCACAGCCAATATCGACTTCGATCAGGATCCGGCGCAAGGCATCGCCGAAGCGGTCTTTGCGCCCGATCGGCTCGACGAGGTCTTTCTCGACCGCTTGCTGACGAAATGCTCCGAGCACCTTTCCCTCCTTGCCGCACCCTCGCTGCTCGACCGCGCCTATGATTTCGATGGCCAGGCCTTCCAGCCGGTGCTCGATGTCCTGCAGCGCAGTGCGCCCGTCACCGTGCTAGACGTCCCGCATGCCTGGTCGGAATGGACGCGCTCGGTTCTGGCGAGCGTCGACGAGGTGGTCATCACGGCGGTTCCCGACCTTGCCAACCTGCGCAACACCAAAAACATGCTGGACGCGCTGCGCAAGATGCGGCCGAATGACAAGCCGCCGCATCTGATCCTCAATCAGGTCGGCATGCCGAAACGCCCGGAGATATCGCCGTCGGATTTCTGTGAGCCGCTGGAGGTCGATCCGATCGCGATCATTCCCTTTGACATCAACCTCTTCGGCAACGCCGCCAACAGCGGCCGGATGATCTCGGAAGTCGATCCGAAGTCGCCGACGGCCGAAACCTTTTCGCAGATATCGCACATCGTCACCGGCCGGGTCGCCATCAAGAAGGCGAAGAAGGGCGGCCTGCTCGGCCTCCTGAAGCGGAAGTAGGTGACCAGAATGAAGAGATCGGATTAAGCGGCATGTTTGGAAAACGCGGAAACGATGGTTTCGGAAAGGCCGGAGGCGCGATTGCTCCTCCGCCGCCGGCCCCGGCCGCCGCCCCCGTGGCCTCTTCTCCTGCCGTCCTCGTCGAACCCCAGCGCGAACCCGCGCGCCAGCAGGTGATGCCGCCGCCGATGCAGGCGCCGCAGCGCAAGCGACCGGTTCGCACCGACGAATATTATGATACCAAGCAGCAGGTCTTTTCCGCGCTGATCGACACGATCGATCTCTCGCAGCTTTCCAAGCTCGATGGCGAAAGCGCGCGCGAGGAAATCCGCGACATCGTCAACGACATCATCACCATCAAGAACTTCGCGATGTCGATCTCCGAGCAGGAAGAATTGCTCGAGGATATCTGCAATGACGTTCTGGGCTACGGTCCGCTGGAGCCGTTGCTCGCGCGCGACGACATCGCCGACATCATGGTCAACGGCGCCGGCCAGACCTTCATCGAAGTCGGCGGCAAGACGATCGAATCGGAAATCCGCTTCCGTGACAATGCGCAGCTTCTCTCCATCTGCCAGCGCATTGTCAGCCAGGTCGGCCGCCGCGTCGATGAATCGAGCCCGATCTGCGACGCGCGCCTGCCCGATGGCTCGCGCGTCAACGTCATCGCGCCGCCGCTGTCGATTGACGGGCCGGCGCTGACCATCCGCAAGTTCAAGAAGGACAAGCTGACGCTCGACCAGCTCGTCCGTTTCGGCGCGATCACGCCGGAAGGCGCGACCGTGCTGCAGATTATCGGCCGCGTGCGCTGCAACGTCATCATCTCGGGCGGCACGGGCTCGGGCAAAACGACCCTGCTGAACTGCCTCACCAACTACATCGACCGGGACGAGCGCGTCATCACCTGCGAGGACACGGCCGAACTGCAGCTGCAGCAGCCGCATGTCGTGCGTCTCGAAACGCGCCCGCCGAATATCGAAGGCGAGGGCGAGATCACCATGCGCGACCTCGTCAAGAACTGCCTGCGCATGCGTCCAGAACGCATCATCGTCGGCGAAGTGCGCGGACCTGAAGTCTTCGACTTGCTGCAGGCCATGAACACCGGTCACGACGGCTCGATGGGCACGATCCATGCCAACACGCCGCGCGAATGCCTGAGCCGTATCGAATCGATGATCGCCATGGGCGGCTTCTCGCTGCCGGCAAAGACGGTCCGCGAGATTATCTCCACCTCCGTCGATATCATCATCCAGGCAGCGCGCCTGCGCGACGGTTCGCGCCGCATCACCCAGATCACCGAAGTGATCGGCATGGAAGGCGACGTCATCATCACCCAGGATCTGATGCGCTACGAGATCGAAGGCGAGGATGCTGGCGGCCGACTGGTCGGCCGGCACATGTCGACCGGCGTCGGCAAACCGCATTTCTGGGATCGGGCTCGTTACTTCAACGAGGAAAAGCGCCTGGCCGCCGCCCTCGACGCAATGGAAGCGAAATCGAAGGAATAGGGTGATGTTCGGATTCGATCCGGTAGTCCTGGCAATCGTCGTCCTCGCCGCTGTCTCCGCCGCGGCGGTCGCCTATGCCCTGCTGTTTTCCCGGATCGAGGCCGACAAGAAATCGGCAAGCCGCATCAACCGTGTCAAATCGGCCGAGGTCGACCGTGCCAAGGTCAAGGCTGCCCGCGACCGGGTGCAGGAGATGTCGAAGCGGCGCAAATCGGTGCAGGACAACCTGAAGGATCTGGAAAAGCGCCAGAACGAAAAGACCAAGAAGACCCTGTCGATGAAACCGCGGCTGGTGCAGGCCGGGCTGACGGTCACGCTGACGCAGTTCTATCTCTTCAGCGCCATTTTCGCTTCGGTGCTGCTGTTCATGGCCTTTATCATCGGCGCGTCGTGGCTGGTCATGGTCGGCATCGCTTTCGTCGCCGGACTCGGTCTGCCGCGTTGGGTCATTGGTTTCCTGATCAAGCGCCGCCAGAACAAGTTCCTCAACGAGTTCCCCAATGCGCTCGATGTCATCACCCGTTCGATCAAATCGGGATTGCCGCTCAACGATGCGATCCGCCTTATCGCCACCGAAGGCACCGAGCCGGTGAAGAGCGAATTCCGCCGGGTGATCGAAGCCCAGCAAGTTGGCCTCAGCATTCCCGACGCTTGCGCCCGCATGACACTCCAAATGCCGCTCCAGGAAGTCAACTTCTTCGCGATCGTCATCGCCATCCAGTCGCAGGCCGGCGGCAATCTCTCCGAAGCGATCGGCAACCTGTCAAAGGTGCTGCGCGAGCGCAGGAAGATGAAGGCCAAGGTCTCGGCGCTGTCGATGGAAGCCAAGGCGTCCGCCGTCATCATCGGTGCTCTGCCCTTTATCGTCGCGACCCTCGTTTACCTCACGTCGCCGAACTACATGATCGTCCTTTTCACCGATCCGCGCGGCCATTTCATCATGGGCGCCTCGGCGGTCTGGATGTCGATCGGCATCCTCGTCATGCGCAACATGGTCAATTTCGACATCTAGCGGGAGAGAAGCACCATGTCGCAGGATCTTGCCGCAACGCTGACCAATCCGAGCATGCTGATCGCTGTTTTCGTCGCGATCGCCGTCTTCGCGACTTTTTACACGATCGCCATCCCCTTCTTCGAGCGCGGCGATCTCAACAAGCGCATGAAAGCTGTCTCGACCGAGCGCGAGCAGATCCGCGCCCGCGAACGCGCCCGCTTGAACATGGAACCGGGCGCCGGCAAGGCTTCGCTCAGGAACCAGAACAACCGCTCGGTCCGCCAGATCGTCGAACGTTTCAACCTGCGCAAGGCGCTCGTCGACGAAAACACGGTCAACAAGCTGCGCGCCGCCGGTTTTCGCTCGGAAAATGCGCTGAATACCTTTCTGGTCGCGCGCTTCCTGCTGCCATTTCTCTTCCTCGCACTTGCCGCCTTCTGGGTCTTCGGTCTCGGCGGCCTTGCTGGTCGCGGCATGCCCATGCGTATGCTCGCCGTCATCGGCATCGCCTATCTCGGCTTTTATGCGCCGAATATCTATATCTCCAACCGCATGAGCAAGCGTCAGCACTCGATAAAGCGCGCCTGGCCGGATGCGCTGGATCTGATGCTGATCTGCGTCGAATCCGGCGTCTCGATGGAGGCGGCGATGCGTCGCGTGTCGGAGGAGCTCGGCGAGCAGTCGCCGCCGCTTGCCGAGGAGATGGTGTTGACCACCGCCGAACTCTCCTTCCTGCCGGATCGCCGCGTGGCGCTCGATAATCTCGCCGCACGTACGCAGCTCGAGCTGGTGCGTTCGGTGACCCAGGCGCTGATCCAGGCGGACCGCTACGGCACGCCGGTTGCACAGGCCCTGCGCGTTCTGGCCCAGGAAGGACGCGACGAGCGGATGAACGAAGCGGAAAAGAAGGCGGCCGCCCTGCCGCCGAAACTGACGGTGCCGATGATCCTGTTTTTCCTGCCGGTGCTGATCGCCGTCATTCTCGGCCCGGCCGGCATCCAGGTGGCGGATAGATTCTGAACCGCAGGGGCCACTTCGACCCGCGTGACCGACGCTGGCATAGCTGATAAACAGGATGAGGCGGTCGGGAGCACGGAAGTGACCGCCGCTTTCCCAGCGCTATCCGATTCCGAAAGAGGTTCCGATGTCTTCCGCAGGCATTTTCATCAGCATCATGGCAGCCTTGGCCGTCGGCGCGATGAGCCCCGGCCCGAGCTTCGTCGTCGTCTCCAGGATTGCCATCTCGCGTTCGCGGCTGGATGGACTTGCGGCGGCATTCGGCATGGGCGCCGGCGGCGTCGTTTTCGCCGGCCTGGCGCTCGCCGGTCTGACGGCGTTGCTGTCGCAATTCGAATGGCTTTATGTGCTGCTCAAGGTGGCGGGCGGGGCTTATCTCCTCTACATCGCCGTCAATATCTGGAGAGGCGCCGCAAAGCCGATCGAGCTTTCCGATGCCGTCCATGGCCATCGTGCGCCCATGCGCAGCTTCATGACCGCATTGCTGACGCAGCTCAGCAACCCGAAGACCATCATCGTCTACGCCAGCCTCTTTGCGGCGCTTCTGCCGAGGACGGTGCCGCTCGATCTCCTCGTCGCGCTGCCGGTCGGCGTGTTCGCGGTGGAGGCGGGGTGGTATTCGATCGTGGCGCTCGCCTTTTCGGCCCGCCACCCGCGGCGGCTCTATCTCCATGCCAAGGGCTGGATCGACCGCGCCGCCAGTGCGGTGATGGGCGGCCTTGGTCTGCGGCTCATTCTTTCGGGCCTCAGCGTCAGGTAGATCAGGCGGAGAGGGGCCTGGTCATCCGGCAAAAAATGACGAGGTCAGTTGGTGTTGCTGCCATCGGCTGCGCCCGGCGTCTTGTCCTTGGCGGCGAGCTTCTGCCAGGAATTCTGTTGCGAGAGCATGCCCCTGAGATAGGCGACATTGGCATCGGCCTGCTGCGGTGAAAGCTCCCGCCGCGCGATCTGTTCCGCTTCCGCAAAACGCCCTTGCAGGCCGACGACGAGGGCAAGATTCTGCCGGACGCGGCTGTCGGCGGTCGGCTGGCCGGCGGCGGAGCGCAGATAGGTTTCGGCCGTGCGCAGATCGCCGGTCAGCACGTAGGACATGCCGAGGTTGGACAGGATGGAAGGTTCGTTCGGCTGAATGTCGAGTGCGTCGCGGTAGCGCTGCCGGGCCTCGCTTGCCCGGCCCATCTGGTCGAGGATTGCGCCTTCGGCCGAGATCAGCCTCCAGTCGGGGCGATCCGGTGTCTGGGCGCGGCCGATCGTGTCGAGCGCCTGCTGGAACTGCCCAGCCGCCGCCTGCGCCTTGCCATAGGCGGCCAGCACGTTGCGGTCGCCCGGGTTGGCGATCGCCACCTGCTGCATGACGGCGAGCGCCTGAGCGTCGCGGCCGTTCATGCGCAGCAGGTTGGCGTAGTTGACGCCGTTGACGGGATCGCGCGGGTTCTTCTCATAGGCCTGGCCGATTCGGTCCGTCGCCGAGCGCAGTTCGGTCGAATCCATCTCCTCGACCGGTTTGGTAAGCTTCGGCACCGAGCCTGTCGTCATCCGGTCCTTGGCCGTCGTCGAGCAGCCGGCAAGCGCGAGGATGATCAGCGATGCTGCTGCGCCCTGCAGGATGCGATTTAGGGAAATGGTGATGCGCGAGGCAGGCATGTTGCGTTCCTGATTCCGAAATCGGCGCCTGACCTCGAAGCGGAACAGGGAAAGGTTTGACGCAATCTTCGCTCCAGCAATAGTCTGTTAACCCTAACAGACCGTTAAGGAACGATTCCTGGCGACCGCCGAAGGACAATCATGGCCCCCTATCAGTTCATCGAAAGACCGACTCCTTTCAACACGAAGGGCGGCTTGACGCTGCCGATCTTTGCCGTCACCCCTGCCCATATCGAGACCGGCACGATCGATCCGATCGCGCTCGATTGGGCGCGCAAGGCGGGCTACAAGGCCGAAAGCGGCTCGCTCCTGCTGATCCCGACGGCCGATGGCCATCTCGGCGGCGCGCTTTTCGGCTTGGGCACCAACCCGTCGGAACAGCCCTACATCACCGGCAGGCTGGCCCGTGCGCTGCCCGCCGGCGAATGGCACATCGAGACCGCGCCGCTGACGGCAAACCGGCTGGCCCTTGGCTTCGGGCTCGGCAGCTACCGTTTCGATCGCTACAAATCGGAAAAATCGCCGGCAGCGACCTTGATGATCCCCCGCGATGCCGACGGCGCCGATATCAAGCGCCAGCTCGCCGGCGTCTTTCTTGCTCGCGACCTCATCAATACGCCGACGAACGATATGGGGCCGGACCAGCTCGAGGCCGCTTTCCGTGCCCTGGCCGGACATTACAAGGCGGAACTGTCGGTCATCACGGGCGATGAACTGCTCACCCAGAATTTCCCGCTGGTTCACACCGTGGGCCGCGCCAGCGCCGACGCGCCGCGCCTTCTTGAGCTGCGCTGGGGCAAAAAGGGTCATCGCAAGGTGACGCTCGTCGGCAAGGGCGTCTGCTTCGATACCGGCGGTCTCGATATCAAGCCTGCCGCCTCGATGCTGCTGATGAAGAAGGACATGGGCGGCGCCGCGAATGTCATGGGACTCGCCCTGATGATCATGGACGCCAAGCTGAAGGTCGATCTGCGCGTCATTATCCCGGTCGTCGAAAACGCCATCTCCTCCAATGCCTTTCGCCCCGGCGACATTTACCGAAGCCGAAAGGGCCTGACCGTTCAGATCGACAATACCGACGCCGAAGGCCGTTTGATCCTGGCCGACGCGCTGGCCTATGCCGACGAGGAAGAGCCCGAACTCTTGATCGACATGGCGACGCTGACAGGGGCTGCCCGCGTTGCCCTCGGTCCGGATCTTCCGCCCTTCTTCACCGATGATGCCAATCTGGCCCATGACCTGACCGAAGCAAGCCTGGAGACGGACGATCCGATCTGGCGTCTGCCGCTCTATGCCGGCTATGAAAAGGATGTCCGCGCCAAATTCGCCGACCTGACCAATGCCCCGGCCGGCGGCATGGCGGGATCGATCACCGCCGCGCTTTTCCTAAAGCGTTTCGTCAGCAAGTCCAAGAGCTGGGCACATTTCGACATTTACGGCTGGGCTCCGTCCGAACGGCCACATTCGCCGGGCGGCGGCGAAGCACAGGCAATCCGCGCGCTCTTCCATCATATCCGCACCAGCCTGCGCTGACGCCGCCCGGATAATGCTAAGGCGCATCGCATGACCGCCGTCCCGCGCTGCGTCTCGCGGCCGATCGTTAAAATTTTATTCACCCTGCCGGGCGGCAGTTCCCGCCACCTCTTGCATGTCCATTGCAACTGCCGGAAAATGAAACGCTAGCGTAACGATTTTCCGGAGGGGCCGTGCCGATCGAACTGACCGCCTCGCAGGCGCTGGGGCTCTGGCATGGCGTGGCGCTCGATCAGGTTCGCCATGACGACCGCGATTTGACATTGCGCCAGATGGCGATCCTGCTGCATATTTACCTCGTGCCGCCGCCCCACACGGTGCGCGGGCTTGCCGCCACACTCAATGTCACCAAGCCGGTCATTACCCGCGCCTTGGATACGATGGGTGAGATGGGCCTGGTTGATCGCGTGCGCGACGATGCCGATCGCCGCAATGTGATCATCAAACGTACCGTCGGCGGTGCGCTTTACCTGGAAAAGCTCGGCGATCTCGTCCGGGATCAGGGCCGCCGGCTGCCGATCTGAAGGGAACACGAATGACGATGCTCGACCGCCGCCTGCATGCCTATCGGCCGGATCTCGCGGAAGCGGGGCTCCAGGGCAAGGTGGAGGCGTCGCGCTTCGTCGAAGGCGCCGCAGCGCGCGTTGCCCTTCCCGTCGCCGCCCTGCGCCCTGAGCCGGAACTTGCCCGCGGCATCGATACGGAACTGCTCCTCGGCGAGGAGGTGACCGTTTTCGATCGCGCCGACGGCTGGTGCTGGGTAAAAGCTGCCTCCGACGGCTATGTCGGTTATCTCGAGGCAGAGGCGCTCTCCCAGACAGGGCCGGCGCCGACTCACATCGTCACCGTGCCGCGCACCTTCCTTTATCCGGAGCCGGAACTGCGCAAACCGCATCAGGCCATCTTGTCGATGGGAAGCCGCGTTCACGTCGTAGGCGAGGCGGAGGTGCGCGGCAATCACTATGTCGTGCTGACGGACGGCACGGCGATCTTCGCCAGGCACGTGCAGCCGATCGGCGCTCTCGAGGGTGCCGATTATGTCGGTATCGCCGCCCGTTTCCTCGAAACACCCTATCTTTGGGGCGGCCGATCCGGCCTTGGCATCGATTGCTCCGGCCTCGTCCAGCTGGCGATGCTGATGACCGGCAGACTGGCGCCGCGTGATACCGACATGCAGGCGGCCGGACTCGGCGAACCGATCGACCGCTCCGAAATTCGCCGCGGCGACCTGGTGTTCTGGAAGGGCCACGTCGCCATTTTCGAAGATTCCCAAACCATTCTCCACGCCAATGGCCACAGCATGACGGTGGCGCGGGAGAACTTCGAGGCGGCCGTCGAGCGCATCGGCTCGCTGTACCAACGGCCGACCGGCTATCGCCGCCCGTTTAGCTAAGTGATCGGTCGCTGCGGCCAGGATCTCACGCCGCCGGTCCAATCCTCGAAAGCTTTCGACAGTCTCAGCACCCGCATGTCGTCGAAACGCGGCCCAACGATCTGAAGCCCGATCGGCATGCCCGAACGGGAGAAGCCGCAATTGATCGACGCGGCCGGCTGCTCCGACATGTTCCACGGCACGGTGAAGGCGATATGTTCGAACGGCCTCGCCGGATCGTTGGTCGGCGATGCCCATTCGGCCGGATAGGAGACGATCGGGTTGGTCGGCGAAAGCAGGGCGTCGACCGAGGTGAACAGCCGTCCGCAGCTCCTGCGCATTTCGATCGTCTGATTGAAACCCCTGACGGCATCGACGCCATTGATATCGGCGCCGGCCTTGGCCCATTCCCGGATATAGGGCAGGATGCTGTCGCGCCGCTCTTCGTCCAGCCCTGCGATATCGCTCCACAGGCGGGCGCGCCAGAACGTGTCGAGCCCGTCAAGCATCGCGCGCGTCAGCACCGGTTGAACGCAGACGATGGTCGCGCCGGCCTTCTCGAAACGTTTCGCCGCCGATTCGACCGCGACCCTGATCTCATCATCGACAGCAAACCCGCAGCCGGCATCGAGCATTAGGCCGATCTTCATGCCTGACATGTCGACAACGAAATCCATCCAGTCGAAATCGTTGGGCGGCAGGCTGGTCCCGTCACGCCAGTCGGGCCGTGACAGCGTCGCCATGGAAAAAGCGGCGTCCTCGACGGTGCGCGTCATCGGGCCGAGACAGCGCCCGACATAATAGGGATCGGCCGGAATGCGCCCGTGGCTCGGCTTGAAGCCGAAGGTGCCGGTCCAGCCGGCAGGAAGCCGCACCGAACCGCCAATATCCGTGCCGATGTGCAGCGGCCCGTAACCGGCCGCGGCCGCGGCCGCGGCGCCGGCGCTCGATCCGCCGGGATTTTGCGCGATGTTCCAGGGATTGCGGCTGAGAGGATGAAAGCTCGACAGGCCGGAGGAAAGCATGCCGTAATCGGGACAGGTGGTCTTGGCGAAGATCACCGCGCCGTCCTCGCGCAGCCGCGCTGCAGCCGGCGCGTCGGCCTCCGCCGGCTTCAGTTCCACCGCCCTGGAGCCGAGCGGCACCGGCTGGCCCTTCGTCGCGAGCAGTTCTTTCAGCGTGACCGGGATGCCGTCGAGCCTGCCCAGCGTTTGTCCCTTCGCCCAGCGCTCCGTCGAAGCTTTCGCTTGCACGCGCGCCGCCTCTGGGTCGTAGAGGTAGAGTGCTGATATGGACGGCTCCCAGGCGGCGATATGGTCTTCGAGGGAGAGCCAGTATTCGAGCGGCGAGAGGCTCTTATCGGCGAAGCGTCGCCTGAGTTCACGGATTGTAAGATCGGTTTCGGCCATAGGCGTTTTGTTTCGGAGGGACATCAGCGGCTCGCCTCGCGTGGATCGAGAAGATCGCGCAAGCCGTCGCCGAGCATGTTGAAGCCGAGGACGGTGAGCGCGATGGCAAGGCCGGGCAGGATCGCGAGCCAGGGGGCCAGCGCCAGATAGGTTTGCGCATCTGCAAGCATCCGGCCCCATGTCGGCGCTGGCGGCGCCATGCCGAGCCCGAGAAAGCTGAGACCGGCCTCGGTCAGGATCGCCAGACCGAGCTGGATTGTCCCATGCACGATGATCTGGCTGATGATATTCGGCAGCACATGGCGCAGTGAAATGGTCAGGCGCGTATTGCCGATCGCGCGCGCCGCCGTCACATAATCGCGGCTCCAGGCCTGCAGCGAGGTCGCCAACGTCACCCGCGCAAAGACCGGAATCATGAAGACGGCGATCGCGGTGATCGCGGTGAAGCGCCCCGGCCCGAGAAAGGCGCCGAGCACCATCGCCGACAGGATCGGTGGCAAGGCGAAGATGACGTCGCAGATGCGCATCAGCAGCGTTTCGGCTGGACCGCGGATCGCCGCGGCGGAGATGCCTGATATCGAGCCGAGCGTCCCGCCGATCGCAACCGCGGTGATGGCAATCGACAAAGAGTTCCGGCATCCAGCCATCAGCATCGACGCCACGTCGCGGCCGAACTGATCCGTGCCGAGCAGGCCGAAGGCAAGCGGCGGCTGCAGTTTATGGATGATCTGCATCTTCGCCGGCGGCAAGGGCGTCCAGACGAGCGACAGCAGCGCAACGGCGACCAGCAGGCCAATGATGACCATGCCCGCGATGAGATTCATTCGCCGGCTAAGTCTGTCAGTCCTTCGGCGGCGGGCAAAGGCGGAAGATACGATCTGGGCCATGTTTCAAACCGCCTTTCTGATCCTGGGGTCGATCGCCACATAGGAGAGATCGACGACGAAATTCACCACGATGACCAAGCCCGCGAAGAACAGCACGACATCCTGCATGACGATGACATCGCGCTGGGAGAGTGCCTGAAGCGCAAGCCTCCCGAGCCCCGGCAGGTTGAAGACGTTTTCCACCAGCACCGCGCCGGCGACCAGAAAGGTGAACTGCAGTCCGATCATCGTCAGAACCGGGATCAGCGCATTCGGCACGATATGCCGCCACAGCACCGCACTGCTTGACAGCCCCTTGGCCACCGCGGTGCGGGCAAAATCCTCATGCATCGTCTCGAGAACCGCCGAACGTGCGACGCGTGTCAACACGCCCGCCTGCGGCATCGCCAGCGCGACGGCCGGCATGACGAGCGCCTGCAATGCCGGCAGAAGACCGGCGCCCCACCCCGGGAAGCCGCCGGCCGGCATCAGCCCGAGCATCGTCGAAAACAGGATGATCAACAGCAGCGCCACCCAGAAGGCGGGCACGGCGATGCTGATCTGCGAAAACAATGTTGCGATCGTGTCGAAAACGCGGCCGCGGCGCGAGGCGGCCAGAACGCCAAGCGGCAGGGCGATCGCCATCGAAAGCACCATTGCCATCAGCGCCAGCGGCAGCGTCACCGCCAGCCGCTCGACGATCAGTCCGGCAACTGGAACGCCGTAGGTCAGGGAACTGCCGAGGTTGCCGGACAGGAGGCCGGCCAGCCATTGGCCGTAGCGCAGGACGAGCGGCTGGTCGAGGCCGAGCTCGTGACGCAGCGCTGCCAGCGTTTCCGGGCTTGCCGAGGTGCCAAGCATGATCGAGGCTGGATCGCCGGGCAGCAGATCCATGACGGTGAAGATCAGCAGAGAGACGATGACGAGGGTGAGGATGAGGCCGGTGAAGCGGCGAAGGAGAAGCGCGATCATGCATGCCACGCTTTCGAGTTGGCTTTCGGGAGTACGTTGTAGCCTCGGCGCCAAGCTTGTGACAGGAATGAGGGATGGCGAGGGCTGCGGCCTGCATTGAGCGTATCGCTGTCCCGCTTCGCCTTGCTCATCGTGCCTCTCAATCCGCCCGAACCCGCTCGCTCACTCCTCCCAATAAACCCCCGAGAGCACATTCGACGGAATCGGCTCGTTCTCCCACAACCCCTTCAGCTTCCTGTCCCAGACGCCGAGTTTCGGCATGACGAAGAGGTAGAGCGCCGGTACGTCCTCGGCGAGGATCTTTTGCGCTTCGCCGTAAACCGCATTTTGGGTGGCGGGATCCGCGGTCTCCTGGACCTTCTTCATCAGCGCATCGAAGGCCGGGTTCCTGTAGTTGAAATAATAGGGATCGCGTGCGTAGATGTCGATGTCGAGCGGTTCGGCGTGGGCGACGATCGTCATGTCGAAGTTGCGATCCTTCATGACGTCCTGCACCCATTTCGCCGGAAACTCGGTCGGTTCGATGTTCATCGTCACGCCAATTTCGGCAAACATCGCCTGCATCACCTGGGCGCTGCGCGGCGCATAGGCCATCTGCGGCGATTTGATCGTGAACGTGAAGCCGTTGGGGTAGCCGGCCTCAGTCAGCAGTGCCTTTGCCTTTTCGACATCATAGGGCAGCACGCCGGTCATGTCCTTGTAGCCCGGATCGTTCGGCGTGTAGTGGCTGCCGATCGGCGTGCCGAGGCCGGACCACGCCCCGTCGATCACCGTCTGGCGGTCGATCGCCATCATCAGCGCCTGGCGGACGCGCTTGTCGTCAAAGGGCTTCCTGGCATTGTTCATGCCGGCGACGACCTTGAGTTCGGTATTGCCGACCTTGGTGATGAGCCTGGCATCGCCGTCGAAGGAACTCATCAGCTCGGGTGCGGCAAATTCCGGAAAGGCATCGAGATCGCCGGATTTCAGGGCGGCTGCCTGCGCCTGCGGATCGGCGATGAAGCGGAAGGTCACCTTGTCGAGCTTGGCAGACGCATCCTTGTTCCAGTAGTCGCCATTCCTGACGAGTTCGACCCTGTCCCCCTTCGTCCAGCTGGCGAACTTGAAGGGACCGGTGCCGATCGGCATGACCTTGTCGTTGTCGGCCGTCTTCGGGGCGACCATGACAGATGCCGGCCAGGCGAGCCAATAGATCAGGCTGCCGGTCGGGGCCGTGAGATGCAGCACCAGCGTTTCGGCATCCGGCGTATCGATCGAGGCAATCGAGGCGAAGAAGCGTTTTTGCGGATTAACCGAATCCGTACCGCGGGCGCGGTCGAGGGCAAATTTGGCGGCGGCGGCATCGAAGGCCTCGCCGTCATGGAATTTGACGCCGGTCCGCAGCTTGAACATATAGGTCAGGCCATCGCCCGAGATTTCCCAGCTTTTCGCCAGCTGCGGCTGGACCTTGCCGGTCTGATCGATCGTCACCAGCCCCTCGAACACATTCTGCCAGGTGAGCTGGCCGATCGCGACCGGTGCGGCGATCGTCGGGTCGAGGCCTGTTGGTTCGACGCTCATGCCGAGATTGAGGGCGGTCTTGGCCGCTTCCGCCGGTGTCATTGCTGTCACTACGAGACCGGCCGACAACGCAGCACCGAGGGAAAGCCGCTTGATGCAGCGCGCCGAAGACGCAAACGAAACCTTGTTCATCACATCACCCGGCATGATTCGGTCCCCACCAGCTCGTCGAAAATACTTCAGCGCCAGGATCTGCATTCGCGTGTCTCCGCCATTTCACCAGGTTGCGACCCTATTCAATCAACGGCCCTGGGGATAGCGGTCTTGCCATGCTATTTGCCCGCCCTCGGCCGGAAGGGCGCTCGCCATATAGACGCCGCGCGCGATTGCCCGCGCCATGACGATGGTGGCGAGGTGGCAAAGTTCCATCAGGCTTGCCATGTCGTTTCTTGGATGTTTGACGGTCGACGCGGCAAAGACGGTATCGCCGTCGAGCGGCAGGTGTGCCGGCAGCAGCGCTCGGGCAAGGCCGTCATGACCGGCAAGTGAAAGCCGATGCGCTTCCGCCTTCGTCAGCTGCGCGTCGGTGACGACAGCGCCGATCGTCGTTGCCGGCGTGCTCATCCCCTTGAGCCGTATCCTGTGATCGGTGGTCGCAGGCATACCGAGCCCGCCAAATTCGCCGTCCTTCTCGAAGGGCGCCGCCCAGAAATGCGGCCCGTCACCGATCGTTGCCGAACCGAGCGCATTGACGGCGACGATCGCAGCGACGCGATGGCCGGCGCTGCTGACGGCACTGGCCGAGCCGAGCCCGCCCTTGAAAGTGGCCGTCGTCGCCCCGGTGCCGGCGCCGGCGGTGCCGAGCGCAAATACGCCCTTCGTCGCGGTCTTCAATGCCGCATAACCCATCTCACGATAGGGGGAGTGAAGACCCCAATCCTTGTCGCCGCCGTTCAGCAGGTCCATCAGGATCGCTTGCGGCACGATCGGAATCTTGACCGGCCCGACTGCAAAGCCGCGGCCGGCTTCGCGCAAGCCGGCCTGCACGCCGCCGGCCGCATCGAGCCCGAAGGCCGAGCCGCCCGAGAACACAAAGGCATCGACGGTACTGACGGTCATCGACGGGTCGAGCAGGCCGGTATCGCGTCCGCCCGGCGCGCCGCCGAGCACCGCGCCGGAGGCGACCGCCGGCTCGTCGAAGACGATGACCGTGACGCCGGATCCCAGCGAGAGGTCAGTCGCATGGCCGACGGAAACGCCTTCGATGTCGGTGAGCAGATTGAGAAGATCGGGCAAGGGCTGATCCTGGTGGCGCTGATCCGGCCGATAGGACTGCAATTGCCCGCAAAAAACAAGACCGGCCCTTTGGCAGGACCGGTCACATCAGAAGAGCCGCGAAAGTCGGTAGCGGCCGCATGCCGTCAGGCATGAAGCGGCTTCGGATGACGGCGGGTCATCAGGTCGTGGATGGCCAGCCGCACCTCGTCGGGCGAACCGAACCGCTGCTCGTCGAGATCGTGGACATGGAATTTCACGGCGATGAACTTCAGCCGATCTTCGTCGGGGATAACGATCCCGACGGGAACGCCTGCATATTCGATAACTTGCTTCTTCATAGATAGAACTCCTGCCGCGCGGGCATGCGCAGCCATGGCGAATTGACTTGTCTGGTGCCGTTAAAAGGAGGACGAATGTCACATTCGACAGTTCGGGCGGGAGAGGGCGCCCGGACGGTCACTGCCAAGCACAGATCGCCCAAGGAGAGTGGCGAGAATTTCGATGTCTGTCATGTCTCGTTCCTTTCGTTGGCGTTGCGCTCGATGGTCCCGGAAGAGCCCGGGGCCGGTGAAGGCTGCGTTCAATATCTACTAACTTAGTAGAGATTATCCGACAGCCTGTCGGAAACATATTCCGAAACGTGTCAAAATATCGACGATCCGAAAAAATTCATTCCATCCTGGCCCGAACTTACAGAAAGAAACATATCAGCTCTTCGTAAAATTCGCATGACAGAATCGAAACTCGTTCGATCGCCGCAGCAGAAATAGGAAGTCTGTCTGATTCCGGCAATGGGCCTCGTCGTTAAAAATCGAGATGCCTCGAAATGACCGATTTGGTTAACGCCCGAAAGCATGGATCACCAGCCTTCCTGGAGCACCTTTTCCAGCATGTCTGCGAAGAAATCCGCGCTTTCGAGACTGAGGCAGAGCGGCGGCTTGATCTTCAGCACATTTTGGTGATCGCCGGTTGGCTGCATGATGATGCCGAGGTCGAGAACCCGGTCGCAGATCGCCGCCGTCTCTTCCGTCGCCGGCTCCAGCGTCGTTCTGTCGCGGACGAATTCCAGGCCGAGATAGAGGCCCATCCCATGGACGGCGCCGGCGATCGCGTGCCGGTCGATCAGCGCGGCAAGCCGCGCCTTCAGATGATCGCCGACCGTGCGGGCATTTTCCTGCAGCTTCTCCTCAGCCATGATATCGAGCACCGTCATGCCGGCGACGCAGCTGACCGGGCTGCCGCCGGTGGAGGAGAAGAAAGGTCCCTCCTTCTCCAGCGACTGCGCAATCTCCCGTCTGGTGATGACGGCGCCGAGCGGGTGGCCATTGCCTATGCCCTTGGCGATGGTGATGATATCGGGCACGACCCCCTGCTGCTCGAAGCCCCAGAAATAATGGCCGAGCCTGCCGTAACCGACCTGCACCTCATCGGCGATGCAGAGCCCGCCGCGGGCGCGCACCTCGGTATAGATCTCCTTCAGATACCCTTCCGGCAACGGAATGCCGCCGGCATTGCCGTAGACCGATTCGCAGATGAAGCCGGCAAGGCCCTGGCCGCCGGCGTCGATCGTCTCGAGCATCGGCTTGACGGCGGCCAGATAGCTCGCCGCTGTGTCGGGTCCGCGAAACGCGCCGCGATAGGTATTCGGCGAAACGGCCGCATGCACCCAATCCGGTCGGGTGGTCAGCGCCAGCGGATTGTCGGCGATCGACGTGGAGACGGCATCGCTCGCCGCCGACCAGCCATGATAGGCTTCGAGCAGGCAGAGCATGTTGCGGGCGCCGCTATGGGCCTGCGCCAGCCGAATCGCCAGATCGTTCGCCTCAGAGCCGCTGTTGACGAGGAAGACCGCGTCGAGGCCCTCCGGCGCGAGCGCCGCGAGACGTTCGGAAAACTCCGTAATCGCCGCATAGTGGAAGCGTGAATTCGTATTGAGCCGCAGCCATTGGGCGCTGATTGCCGCCGCCAGCCTGGGATGGCCGTGGCCGAGGATCGTGACATTGTTGACCATGTCGAGATAGGCGCGGCCCTCGACATCGAACAGATATTCCCTCCAGCCGCGCTCGATCTGCGGCGGCGCGGCATAATAGTTCTTCTGCGCACTTGCGAGATAGGCCTGCCGCTTGGCGAGCAGTTCTCCGGTCTCCGGTTGCGGCGCATCCGCTCCCGGGCTGAGAAGGGATGAAGGCGACGGGCAGAGCACCGACCAGGCCGCCGCCTCGCGCGGCATGGCAAAGAGCGGGGGTTCAAGACCCGCGACGCTGCAGAGCTGGAGGCGCAGGCCGCCAAGTGACGACGCTTCACCGAAAACAGAACCAAGCGGATCGCCAGCGGCAAGCACGGCGCCATTCTCGACCAAAGGGTCGAGTCCGTCGAGATGCAGGGTCGTGCTGTCGTCCGTCAGTGTCAGATGCTGGTCCTTCCAGCCGATACGGCCCGCAAAGGGCGCTGCGACCGCACTTCCTGCGGCAAGGCAGATGTCGACATGCAGGGCGAAGGTCGCCTGTGCCCTCGCGCTTCCAAGGGCAGCGCGGGAAAGCCGATATTCACCATAGCGCGTCGCCGCCGTGCCGTTTTCGCTTGCAGCCCGGGCAAGCAGCCGCCAGTCCATATCGGCGCTCAGCCAGTTGCCGGCGGAAAAATGCGCGCTCCGCACGCCAAGGTCGACATAGGCGATCGTGGCGGGATCGATATCGGGCAGCAAGGGCAGCCATGCCGATGCCGGCGGAGCGGCGACATCCGCGCCGGCCGCCTTGAGGATCGCAGCTTCCATGAGTTCGAACGGAACCGACATCACCGTATCGAAGATCGCCCGCTCGCGGTCGAGATTGCCACGGACATAATCATTATCGGGATCGATCGACATCTGCTGTTCGCTGCTGGCAACGAGGATGACCGCGCGCGCGACGATCAGCGGCCAGAGCGCCTTCAGCTCCTCGTCGCTCAGCGGATAGATCGCCTGATAGGCGGTGACGGCGGGCAGGATGTGAAAGGGATCGCCATTCGCCTGATGCAGCAGCGAAGCGCAGGTGACGGCGAGGTCGCCGACCAGCCAGCCGCGGATGATGTCGCCGAAATCGATCACCCCGTCGGGGATCGTGTGGCCATGGGCGTCGCGATGCCCGACGACATTGTCGCCGGTGACGTCGTGATGGACCGCCTGGAGCCGAAGCGACGGCGCCAGGGGCTGGATGCGGCGAACGGCCGTCACCATGGTTTTGGCGATCCGGTCACGGGCAGCGCTGTCGGTGATGGCGGACAGCAGCTGTACGGCGACAGGCCCGGCGCGTCGCAAATCCCACTGCAGGCTGCGGTCGAGGCCGGGATGGTCGAAATCGGCAAGCGCCTGCGCCAGCCTCGCGCAGAGCGCGCCAAGCGCCGCGACGGAAGCCGGCGCCAGATATCTCGACTCCGTCAGTCCCTGGCCTTCCAGATATTCCAGCAACCGGACCTGGTAGCCCCGCCCGCGCACGGTAAGGACGATA
The DNA here is from genome assembly GCF_019685295.1 of Rhizobium sp. NLR22b. Lineage (NCBI taxonomy): Bacteria > Pseudomonadati > Pseudomonadota > Alphaproteobacteria > Hyphomicrobiales > Rhizobiaceae > Rhizobium > Rhizobium sp. NLR22b. Next base: position 566 of record NZ_JABDWM010000017.1, on the reverse strand, counting down.
ATTTCCCGCCCATCATTCGTGGCGATCACCTTCGGAACGCGTGGCGCGTCCTGCTGGCTCTTGAGATGATGGAGCGCGGCATTTTGCGCCTCGAGCTCGCGGGCCTCGTAGGCGGCATGGCAGATCTTCAGGACGTATCGCCCACGATCGCTGTCGACGCGGTAGTTCCGATCCTGCTGGCTGCCGAGTTCGGCGAGCGTGCCGGACAGGCTGTAATGGGCAAGAAGGATCTCTTCCGCGTCAGCAACGGTGACGTCGGGACGCGGCAGCGTCATGCGATCCACAAGCGCCTCGTCGGTCATGACACCCCTCCCGCAGCATGATTCGATTACCCCTTAAGCGCGATAATCAAATACTTGCCGCTGGCAGGCAACGGGAGATTGTTGTCTGCCGGCAAAGAGATGCGCGGCCTCGGCCGACTCACCCCATGCGTTCGGAGGCGTAGCTTCCGGGGCTGGCCGGGAAGACGACGGTGCGGTTGCCGTTGATGAAGGTGCGATGATGGATATGGGCGTGGATAGCGCGGGCCAGCACCTGGCTTTCGACGTCGCGGCCGATCGAGACAT
>NZ_JABDWM010000016.1:0-178000 GCF_019685295.1 Rhizobium sp. NLR22b | reverse complement strand
CGTCCGGAATGAAATATCGCGGGGTGGAGCAGCCCGGTAGCTCGTCAGGCTCATAACCTGAAGGCCGCAGGTTCAAATCCTGCCCCCGCAACCAATCTTCCCAAAAAGCCCGCCTCGTGCGGGCTTTTTGTTTGGTAACAGCTCGAGAATTTGACGCCTCATCTGCGGCCCGCAAGAAGGCAAAGTCGACGCAGCCCGGACACAAAAACCCCAAATCTTGACCCCGCGACCAATTCAACTTGCAAATTTACCCATGCAAATCGCTTGGCAGAAGCACTCGACATAACCCTCGACGAGCTTTGCGTTTCTGCTGGGCGTTCAACTCCCCGGACGCCGACTGATCTGCCGCGGAACTTTCATTCGGCAGCCATGAGAGCCTCGGCGGTTTTTGATAAGCAAGATGGCGCGGTGTAACCGGCGGAAACGCGAAGCCTTCATCTTGCACAGCGAGCTACTCTTCTCAAAACGTCCTATGCAGAACGCATCACGCCCAGCGACGGCATTGTATGGGGTGCGTCGCCGTTGTACCATGTAGCCTGACAAGTGTGCGCAGTGCTCATTGTAGAGCGGAGCCAAAGCCCCGTCGCGCGCTTCAACCCGATGAATAAGTAGCCGGATCATGGAACTTATCGTCGCCCTTGGCCTGATCGTCTTGAAGGTCGCGTTCCTGATTGCGATCCTGCTGTTGCTACCCTTGCCGCTCACCTGGCTGGAACGCAAGGTTGCCGGGCACATGCAGCAGCGGATGGGGCCGATGCGCGTGGGATGGCACGGGCTGTTGCAGCCGGTGGCGGACGGAATCAAGCTCCTGACGAAAGAGGATCACATCCCGGCTGAGGCCGACCGGTTTCTGTTCAAACTGGCGCCAATCCTGGCACTCGCCCCACCCTTTGTGGTGTTCGTCGCGATCCCCTTCGGCGAAACTGTCTCGGTCCTCGGCCACGGGATCACGCTCTACGTCTCCAACATGAATGTGGCGCTCCTTTTCGTCTTCTCGGTGATCGGGATCGAGGTTTATGGCGTCATCTTCGGCGGTTGGGCCTCCAACAGCAAATACGCTGTCTTGGGCAGCCTCAGAACCTGCGCGCAGATGATCAGCTACGAAATCCCCATGGGGTTCGCGGTCATCGGCGTGGTCATGCTGGCGCAATCCATGAGCCTTCTCGAGATCGTGCGGGCGCAGGCCGATGTCTGGAACATCGTCTACCAACCGATCGGATTCTTCGTGTTCTTCGTCGCCGGATTGGCCGAAGCGCAGCGCATCCCCTTCGACTTGGCGGAAGCGGAAGGCGATCTGGGGGCCGGGTTCCATACCGAATACAGCGGTATCCGCTTTGCCTTCTTTATGGTCAGCGAATATGCCATCGTATTGCTTGTGTCGGTTTTGGTGGTGATCCTGTTCTTCGGCGGTTGGAACGGCGTTCTGGTTCCTTTGCCACCGCTCCTGTGGTTTGCTCTCAAGGTCGCGTTGTTCGTCTATGTGTTTATTTGGTTTCGCTTCACTTTCCCCCGCTACCGCTACGATCAGTTGATGGCGATCGGATGGAAAGTCTTGCTTCCTCTGTCGATGGCGAACATAATTGTAACTGGTGTACTTTTAGGGGCCGTAACGGGTCCATAGCGAGGCGGCGATGTCGCGCGCGCAGGACAGAGTTGGAACATGGATTGGCTGGACGTTTTTTGCCGATCTGGCGAGCGCCTTGGCTCTGACCTTCGGCTACATGTTCTCCAAATCCGTGACCATGCAGTATCCGGACAACGAAAAATGGTTGCCTTACTCGCGTTACCGAGGGCATCACTTTTTGAAGCGTGATGAAGAGGGCGAGATCAAGTGCGTGGCCTGCGAACTCTGCGCGCGGATCTGTCCCTGCGACTGCATCGAAGTCGTCCCGTACGAGGACGAGAAGGGCAATCGCCATCCGGCCAAATTTGAAATCGACACAGCACGCTGTCTGTTCTGCGGGTTGTGCGAGGACGCCTGCCCGGCGGATGCAATCGCGCTTGGGCAACAATACGAATTTTCCAGTTTTTCCTCCGCTGACCTGGTGATCGGGCGCGACGATCTGCTCGTCAAGCCGGGTAAGGCGGCAACCGGCGGCGGCGTGGTTGCCGCGCGCCTCAATACGAAGAAGGACGTAATTGTCGAGACCAACGAGACGCAGGGCTACAACTGGTGGCGGAATATCCGGCGAACATGAACGCGCGCCAGCCATCAAACCGAAGCGCTCAAACAGGAGGCTCAGATGTTTGTCGGTGAAATCATGAAGAACAAGGGTGTCGGTGTCATCGCAGTCGCCCCCGATCAGACGATGGTGGAGGTACTGAGGTTGTTTCGAGACAACAATATCGGCTTCGTCGTCGTGAGCCGCTCGAACAGCAAATACCTGGGTACACTGTCGGAGCGGGATTGCTGCAATGCGATGGCGGAATACGGGGCCGAGGCGGCGGCGATGCGGGTCGCGGACATCATGAACCGCAATGTGGCGATGTGTTCGACACAAGATTTGCTGCCTGTCGCGATGGGGATCATGACCCAGCGGCGTACGCGCCATGTGTTGGTCACGGATGGAGGCAACGTGGTCGGCGTGGTCAGCATCGGAGATGTGGTTAAGCACAGGCTCGACGAAGCGCAGCGTACAGAGCAGGAGTTGCAGGATTACATATGCGGGGCCAGGTATCACTGACGCCGCCAACTCGATGTGAAGACGCTGGGACGGGCAGCTTGCCGCGGAGCCTTGCGGTGCCCCGATCCTAGAGCAATTCCAGGAAAAGTGCGAAGTGGTTTTCCGTCCGGAATTGCGTAAAAACAAAAAGTTAGAGCGGTTCAGCGCTTCCGTGAAAACCTGAACCGCTCGAGATCTTCAAACCCCACGCCAGCTCCGGCCTGGGCGGTCGACGTCAGGAGTGGGATGCGCCTTCTGGACTTCCACCGCGCATGGATATTCGCCCCGCCGCAGCAGGCTGTTGAGACGCAAGGCTCCATAGTTTTCCGGAACGAAGACGAGGCCCTTGGGAAACCGCCTGTCGACCCTGAGCTGCGCCGACAGTTCGCCTTGGCCGGAACGCACGATTACCTGATCGCCATCCGAAAGGCCAAGCTCCGCAGTATCCTGCGCGCTCATCGCGACATAGGGATCGTTGGCGACCGTGTTCAGCGTGTCCGACCGTTCGGAAAGATATCCGTTGTGGAACAGGCAGTCGCCGGTGATCAGCATGAGCCGGTCGGCTGCTGTTGGAACGGACGGCGGCGCAAGGAACACGCCAGCCGATAATGTCGGCACCGCCCTGGTGAATGCGCCGTCGGCGCCAAGTCCGTCCTGCGTCAACCCCTGATAGGCCGGGACCAGCCGGGCAATCTCGTCGAAAATTTCGCCTCGCGTCGATGGCCGCAGCGCCTGGTTGCGTAGCGCGGCGACGAAGTCGATAATCGCCAGATTGCCTCGCGCCTCGAAAACGGGCTCACGGAATTTGCGAACATTCTGGATCCGGCCTTCGTTGTTGGTGAACGTTCCAGATTCCTCGCCATAGCCCGCCGCGGGCAAGACGACCTCGGCCATGCCCGCCGTCTCCGTGAGGAACGCGTCCTGCACGATCAGGAGATCAGCCGCGCCAAGCGCCCGCGTCACAAAATCCCGGTCGGGATAGGCGACCAGGGGGTCGGTTCCGACGATGTAGAGCGCGCCCATCCGGCCACCGACGCAGAGCTCCAGCATGGCGTCGAGATTCGCGCCGGGTCCAGACGGGATTTGGGCGTCCCAGTTTCGGGCAAGAGCTGCGCGCGCCGCGTCATCGGCGACCGCCCGCAGCCCCGGCAGAGCCGCCGGCAGGACCCCCATGTCCCAGGCACCCATCTGGTTGGCACGGTCGAAGAGAAACTGCATCGCCGGGCCCTTGCCTAGCAGGCGCAGGCCCTGCAGGAGGTTGTTGAGCTGCAGCAGCGTCGCGCGCGCTTCGGGTGATCTCAGGAGGTCGACGCTGACAAGCACGGTGACGCTACGGGCTTCCTTGAGCGCGGTGGCGAGACGATCCGGCCCGTCGCCGCCGGTGCCCGCTGCCGGCCAGCCGATCGTCGCACCGATGTCCGCAATTGAGTCGCCCGGCAAGGTCTGACCGGCCGCCGCCATGAGCGCGGTTACCACCGCCGCAAGGCTTGCCTCTTCTCCGCCCGGCGGCACGCGAACCACCACCCTGGCATCGGCGTCCAGACGCGAGGGCCGCGCCGAAAGCATCAGCAATCCGGCCTGCCGTCGCCGCATGGCGTCTCGCAGCAGGTATTCGGTGACGGGATTCTCCTCGGTCACGTTGCCGCCGACGACGAGCACGCAGTCGTTGCCGATTACGTCGTCCAGCGGTGCGCGGCTGTAGAAAGTTCCCAATAGCGGGCCGAGCGTATCGAAGGGCGCGGCCCAGCGTGACGAACAATCAATGTTGTTGGTCCGGAATACTGTTCGCATCAGCTTCTGGAACTGATAAAGCACCTCGTTGGGCAGGCGAGGCGAGGCCAGCCCGCCGGCATTCTTGGCTTCGACAGCCAACAGTCGCCGGCGCAGATAGTCCCCCGCTTCGTCCCAGGAAACCGGAACCAGGGCGCCATCCTGACGGATCATTGGCTGCTTGATCCGGTCCCGGCTTGCAACGAAATCGAGGCCGAAGCGTCCTCGCACGCAGAGAGTTTCGTGGTTGACACCTTCGTCCCACTTCGAGCGCACCCGCATGAACTCGCCCTTGCGCGTGCCCACTGTCAGCTGGCAACCGGTGCCACAATGCGGGCAGATCGTGTCGGTCTCTACGAGATCCCAGGGGCGCGCCTTATAGCGGTAGGGGAAGCTCATCAGCGCGCCGACCGGGCAGACCTCGACGCAATTGCCGCACTGGTCGCAACTCGCCAGACTGCCCTCGAAGCCGGTGACGGCGGTATCCATGCCTTTCTCGACGGTGCCCAGCGCCACCGCGCCGACGACCTCCTCGCACATCCGGACGCAGCGCTGGCACTGGATGCAGCGGTTGACATTCATGATGATAACCGGGCTCAGGCGAATGTCCTCGGAGTGGAACACACGTTTGTCATCGCGGAACTGGCTTTCGCGGGGCCCATAGGCCATTACCATGTTCTGAAGCTCGCATTCTCCGCCCTTGTCGCAGATGGGGCAGTCGAGGGGGTGGTTGGCGAGCAGCATGTCGAGCATGGAAGAGCGCGTTTCCTCGATCAGAGGCGTATTTGTCCGCACGACCATGCCATCGGTGACCGCAGTAGCGCAGGACGGCTGCAGCCGCCGCAGGCCCTCGATCTCCACCAGACACATGCGGCAAGAGGCCAGCGGCGGCAGACGCTTCAGATAGCAAAAGGTCGGGATATCGATGCCCAAACGCCGGGCGGCCTGCAACACTGTCGAGCCAGCCTCAACCTCCAGCGTTTGTCCATCGATCGTGACTTTAAGCATGGTTTCCTCACAACCCTTATTCAGCACACTCCTTCAGTGAAACGGGCACCTCCGCTCCTCGACATGGGCGACGAATTCATCTCGGAAATGCGCGAGTGCTGCCCGCAATCCCATCGCTGCACCGTCACCCAAGGCACAAAACGTATTGCCGAAAATGCCCTTGCAGAGCATCTCCAGCTGCTCCAGATCGCCGGGCGCTCCATCCCCGCCTTCAACCCGGCGCAGGACCTTCACAACCCAGTTCAATCCTTCCCGACAGGGCGTGCACTTGCCGCAGGACTCATGGTGGAAGAACTCGACGATCCTGGTGGCGACCTTGACCATGCAGGTGCTATCGTCGATCACGATAACGCCAGCCGAACCGAGCATCGAGCCGGCGGCAGCCAGCGAGTCAAAATCCATTCTCACCTCCAGCCCGTGCTCAGGGATGACCGGCGCGGAGACCCCGCCCGGGATCACTGCCTTGATCTTGCGTCCCGGCAAGGCCCCGCCGGCATGTTCCTCGACCAGCTCGCGCAGCGGTATGCCCATCGGCAACTCGTAGAGGCCGGGTTTGCGCACCTGCCCACTGAGGCAGTAGAGCTTCGGGCCGGGGCTCTTGTCCGGGCCGATGCCGCGGAACCAGTCCGCGCCCCGCATCACGATATGCGGCACGCAGGCCAGCGTCTCGACATTGTTGATTACAGTCGGGCTGGCGTAGAGCCCAGCCACGGCCGGAAACGGCGGCTTCAATCGCGGCTGCGCCCGCTTGCCCTCAAGCGACTCGAGCATCGCAGTCTCCTCGCCGCAGATATAGGCGCCGGCGCCGCAGTGGATGTGGACGGCGAAATTGAAATCCGAGCCCAGAATGCGCTTTCCGAGATAGCCCCTTGCGTGGGCCTCGGCGATCGCCTGCTCCAGACGACGGATCGCCGTCACATATTCTCCGCGAATGTAGACATAGGCGGTTTCAGCCCCAATCGCGTAGGCACTTACCGCCAGCCCCTCAATCAGTTGATGTGGGTCACGCTCCATGATGATCCGGTCCTTGAACGTGCCCGGTTCGCCTTCATCGGCGTTGCAGCACAGATATGTCGGCTTGCCGGCGCGCTTCGGCACGAAACCCCATTTCATGCCCGTCGGGAATCCGGCACCGCCGCGACCGCGCAGGTTGGACCGTTTGACAAGGTCGATAATCTCGTCAGGCGTGTACTCGCGCAGCGCCTTCGCCAGCGCCTGATAGCCGCCTCCAGCCTCGTAGGTCGACACCAAATGACCATCCGCCACATCGACATTTTTGAGAAGAACCGGCTCGAACATGGCGCTACTCTCCCGGCAGCCGCGCAGAGGCGTGCTCGACGCTCGCGGCTCCCGCTATCGCCCGCAGGTTGTCCAGCAGTGCGTTTATCCGCATCACATCAAGGTGGGCGTGGTAATCGTCGCCGACTTGCATCACCGGAGCCATCTCGCAGGCGCCGAGGCATTCGACAGTCGAGAGCGTGAACAGCCCGTCCGGGGTGGTGCCGCCTTTCCTGATCCCCAGCACTGTTTCCAGATGGTCTAGCAGGTCCTGCGATCCGCACAGCATGCAGGAAACATTGTTACAGAGCTGCAGGTGGAACATCCCCACCGGTTCGGTATGGAAGAGGGTGTAGAAGGTCGCCAACTCGTAGACCCAGATCCGCTCGACTCCGAGAATGTCGGCGACCTCTTCCAACACTGGCCCAGGCAGATGGCCATGTACTTCCTGCGCGATCAGGAGCGCGGGCATGATCGCAGAGCGCTGGTCGGGATACCGCGCCGCCGCCTCTTCGATCTTTTCGCGCATGGTCATCGCATTCAAATCCTTGCTACTTGTCCACCTCCGCCATCACGGGATCGAGGCTGCCGAGCACGGCGATCATGTCCGCCAGATAGCGGGCGTTCGCGACCCCGAAGAGGGCCTGAAGATTGACGAACGAGGGGGCCCGCACCTTCATGCGGAACGGTTTTGGAGACCCGTCGCTGATGATGTAGAAGCCAAGCTCGCCCTTTGGCGCCTCGATTGCCGAATAGACCTCGCCCCTCGGCACCTTGAAGCCGTAAGCCGACAGGTCGAAATGCTGGATCAGCGCCTCCATCGAGCAGTGCACCCGATCCTTGTCCAGCGGGAAGGCGATTGTCGGCATGTCGATCTGGAAAGGCCCCTCAGGCATCTGGTTGATGCATTGTTCGATGATCCCTATGCTCTCGCGCATCTCATCGACGCGGCATCGCCAGCGTGCATAGCAATCGCCCTCGTCACGGGTGATGACGTTGAAATCGAGCCGGTGGTAGATCTCGTAGGGCTCGTCGCGCCGGATGTCCCAGTCGACACCGGAAGCACGCAGGTTCGGGCCGCTGAGGCCGAGATCGACAGCATCCTCTGCGGAGATCACGCCGATCCCCTTCGTGCGATTGAGAAACACCCGGTTATCTTCGAGCAGTCGCTCATAGTCGCGGATACGGTTCGGAAAGATGTCGCAAAACTCCCGGATCCTGGGGAAGAACCCATCAGGCAGATCCTCGCGCACCCCGCCAACCCGGCAGAAGGACGTGTGCATGCGCGCACCGGTGATCATTTCCAGGAGGTCCATGATCATTTCACGCTCGCGCATGACGTAAAGCAGCGCGGTCATGGCGCCGAGATCCATCGGCAGCGCGCCGGTGATCAGGAGGTGACCGGAGATCCGTGCCAGCTCGGCCATCATCACGCGGATATATTGCGCTCGGATTGGGGCTTCTATGCCGAGGAGTTTCTCGACCGCCAGCGCGAAGGCGAGGTTGTTCGAGGGCGGACAGAGATAGTCGAGCCGATCCGTCAGCGGGAAAATCTGGGTATAGGTGAAGCTCTCCGCCAGTTTTTCAGTGCCACGATGGAGATAGCCGATATGCGGATCGACGCGCTCGACGAACTCGCCGTCCAGTTCGAGGACGAGCCGAAGAACCCCATGGGTGCTGGGGTGCTGCGGACCGAGGTTGAGAAGCACTTCTCTGGTATTGAGCGCTTCACCCTCAGGCCTGCTGAGCTCGGTGACTTCAGTCATCTCAACGTTCCGGCGTAGAACGGCCTCCCTTACGGAATGTCCCTGGTGGCAAGGTCGGGCTGTGTTGGCGGCGGACCCTCGGCACCGAAGGGGTTCAACTTGTCCTTATAGCCCCTGAGGGGGAAATCCTTGCGTTGCGGAAAGCCCTCGAAGCCTTCCCACATGTAGATCCGGCGCAGATCGGGATGTCCCTCGAACCGGATACCATACATGTCCCAGGCCTCACGCTCATGCCAGTTGGCGGTACGCCAGACGCCCGTGACCGAAGGCACTTCAGGAGGATCGCCAAGTCGGCACTTGATGCGGACCCGCCACCTGTTGGGCAGCGAGTAAAGATGGTAGACCGCCTCGAACCGCGGCATTTCGGGATAATGATCGACGCCGCAAATGTCCGAGAGGAAATTGAACTGCAGCGCCGGATGCTCTTTCAGGAGCCGGCAGAACTCAACGATCCTCTCGGGCGCAACGGCAAAGGCTTCGATACCGTGCGCAGTGCCGAGGTCCTCGATTGTTTCTCCGAAGCGCTCCAGGATCGGAGCGCGATTGAGGGACGGCTCCGCATTCATGACGCTATAACCCGATCCAGAGGTGTGCCGGCGAGCGCCCGGGACCTCTTGATCTTTTCTTGAAGCAGAAGGAAGCCGTGCATCAGCGCCTCGGGCCGGGGCGGACAGCCAGGCACATGCACATCGACGGGCACGAAGGTTTCCGATCCCTGCACCACGGCATAGGTGTTGTAGACCCCGCCCGAAATAGCGCAGGTGCCCATGGCGATCACCCAGCGCGGTTCCGGCATCTGGTCATAGAGTCGCCGCACGACGGGCGCGAATTTCCGGGTCACGGTGCCGGCGATGATCATGACGTCGGATTGTCTCGGCGAAGGGCGGAACACCACGCCGAACCGGTCGAGATCGTAGCGGGCACAACCGGCCGAGATCATCTCGATGGCGCAGCAGGCAATGCCGAAGGTCTCCGGCCACAGCGCCGATCTCCGGCTCCAACTGATGATGCTGTCGGCCGTGGTGAACAGCACGCTGTCGCGGATCGCGTTGTTTACGCCTCCCATTCCAGCGCTCCTTTCAGCCAGGCGTAGGCGAAGCCCACGAGAAGCAGCAATATGAAGACGATCATCTCGATATAGCCGACCAGCCCGATCTCTTTCAGGACGACGGCCCAGGGAAAGAGGAACATCGCTTCGACATCGAAAACGACCAGCAGGATCGCGAGGATAAAGAACGGCACCCTGAAGCGGCCCGCCGCCGCCTCGCCCGCTGCGTCCATGCCGCATTCATAAGGCATGTTCTTGGCGGGATAGGGATTGGATGGGCGCAGCAGCGAGGAAACCAACAACGTCACCCCCGCCACCAGAACGACTCCGGCGATCATGAAAAGAACCGGCAAGAATTCCATTGCAGTCATATCACTGCACCGGTTGCCCACCGACCTCATCCCGACGGGGTAAATAGGTCACGCCGCGGAGCGACTTGGGCAATCCTTCCTTCTCTTTCAAGTCTATTCCGTCGGTGTGATCATTGCAAATCCAATCGCTCACCCGCCAAAGACCGAGTCTTGGGCAAGCTTCAGAAACCACGACGGAAATAGGCCGATGCCGATGGTGCCGGCAGCGGTGACGGCGAGTGTCGCGCCCACCAGAGGCGTCAGCGCCGGGGCGAACGCCCTCTTCGGCTCGTGCATATAGATCACCATGACGATGCGGATGTAGAAATAGGCGGCGACCGCGCTGAACAGCACTGCGATGACCGCCAGCATGACGAAACCATGCTCGACGAGGGCGACCAGCACGTAAAACTTGGCGAAGAACCCGGCGGTCGGCGGAATGCCGGCCAATGAGAAGAGATAGAGCAGCATCAGAAGCGCCAGCCCCGGATGTGACTTGGCGAAACCCGCATAGTCTTCGATGACCTCGCCCGAGAAATCGCCGTTCCGCATCATGATGACGGCGCCGAAAATGCCGAGATTCATGAAGGCGTAGATCAGCAGATAGAGCATCACGCTGGCGATCCCATCGGCGCCGCCAGCGGCTACGCCGAAAATGGCGAAGCCGGCATGGGCGATACTGGAATAGGCCAGGAGACGCTTGAAATTATCCTGCACCAGCGCCACGAAGCTGCCAAGCGCCATCGTCACCACCGCGATGACGGCAACGATGATCCAGACGTCCGAGGCTGCGACCAGAGGGTTGAGGAACACCCGCAGAATCACCGCGAACCCCGCCGCCTTGGGGCCTACCGACATGAAGGCGGTGATCGTTGTCGGCGCGCCTTCATAGACGTCCGGCAGCCACATGTGGAAGGGAACCGCGCCGACCTTGAAGACCAGCCCGGCGACGATGAAGACCACCGCCAGCAACAATCCTGGATCGAGCGGATCGCCAGTCACGGCTGCAGCCATCCCGTCCAGTTGCGTTGTGCCGGTGAGCCCGTAGACCAGCGAAACGCCGTAAAGGAAAATCCCGGTCGAGACCGCGCCGAGGATGACATATTTCAGCGCTGCTTCGTTCGACCGCCGCTCACGCCGCAGGAAGCCGGTCAGCACATAGGTGCAAATCACCATCAGTTCGAGGCCTGCATAGATCGACAGGAGATCGGTCGCCGAGGCCATGATCATCATGCCCGAAAGCGCAAAGAGCAGCAGGACATAGTATTCGCTGCTCCCGATCCCTTCGATATCGGCATATCTTCGCGAAAGGAGGAATGTCAGAACGGTGGCTAGGTAGAATACGAACTTGAAGAAGACCGCGAAGCGGTCGGCGACGAACATGCCCGTGTAGGCCGGCCGTACCTCGCTCGCCAGCATGAGCGTCGCCAAGGCGGCAATCAATATGATCGCGACCGACGCCCAGACAAGGAAATCTTCCTGTCCCCTTCGCACAAACTGTCCCAGGATCAGCAGGATGCAGGCGCCGGTGATCACCACGATCTCGGGCAGGCTCGCTAGGGCCGACTGGAAAAGCGCGGCGGCGGTCATTGGCCGCTCCCCCTACTGTGCACATGTGTCACCAGATGCTTCACCGAGGCATCGATGACGTTGAGAAAGGGTTTCGGATAGAGCCCGACCCAGAGCACGAAGACGGCCAGCGGCAGGATCGCAGCCATCTCACGGGCGTTCACGTCGCGTATCGTTAACCGGGCGCTTGCGCTGGCCGGGCCCAGCGCGACCTTCCCATACATGCCGAGCAGATAGGCAGCCCCCAGCAATGCGCCCAGAACGGCGGCCGAGCCAAAGACCAGGTTGGCCGCAAATCCCCCTGACAGCACCAGCAATTCGCCCACGAACGAATTCGTTCCCGGCAACGCCATCGACGACAGGGTAAACAGTGCCAGAAACGTGGTGTAGACCGGCGCCACCTTCATCAACCCGCCATAGTCGGCGATGCTGCGGGTATGGGTCCGCTCGTAAATCAGCCCGACGAACAGGAAGAGGGCGCCTGTCGTCACGCCATGATTGAACATCTGCAGGATGCCGCCCTCGAGCCCGCGGAGGTTCAGCGCAAAAATCCCCAGTGTTACGAAGCCCATGTGGCTGATGCTGGAATAGGCCACCAGCTTCTTCAGATCGTCCTGCGCCAGCGCGAGCAACCCGCCATAGACGATCGCAAGCACCGAAAGCGCGAGCATCAGCGTCGAATAATACATCGATGCCTCCGGCAGCATCGGCAGCGAGAACCGCAGGAATCCGTAGGCGCCCATCTTCAGGAGCACGCCGGCGAGGATAATGCTGCCCGCCGTCGGCGCCTGCACATGGGCGTCCGGCAGCCAGGTATGGAGCGGCACCATCGGCACCTTGACCGCAAAAGCGATCAGGAAGGCGAAGAACAGCCAGGACTGGATCCGGAACGGCAAGTCCTGCTCTGTCAAGGCGAGGATATCGAAGGTCCTGCCACCGTAGAAATAGAGCACGATGACACCGATCAGGAACAGGAGGCTGCCCGCCAGCGTGTAGAGGAAAAACTTGATCGCCGCATAGACCCGACCCTCGCCGCCCCACACGCCGATGATGAGGTACATCGGGATCAGCATCGCCTCCCAAAAGACGTAGAAAAGGAACAGATCGAGCGCACAGAAGACGCCGAGCATCAGCGCTTGCATGAAGAGCAGGCAGATCATGAATTCCTTCACCTTGCTGTCGATCGCGACCCAGGAGGCGAGCACGCAGATCGACCCCAACAGTGCGGTCAGGAACACGAAGAGCGCGCTGATTCCGTCGATGCCAAGGGCATAATTGATCCCGAGCGCGGGTACCCACGGGTGCGTCTCGGTGAACTGCATGGCATGGGTCGTGGTGTCGAAGCTGACCAGCATGGCGATGCAGAGCGCAAGGTCGAGGACGGTGAAAGAGAGCGCAGTCCACCGCACCGCATCGGCACCGCGCAGGAACATCAGAATCGCGGCCCCGACAACGGGTGTGAATATGATGAGGCTGAGCAGCGGGAAGCCCATGGCACCCCCTATCGCCACGCCACGACGAAGACGGCGGTGGCTGCGATAAGACCGACGATCATCGCTAGCACGTAATGGGTCACGACACCCGTCTGGAGCCGCCTGAGCCGCCCGCCGCCGTTCAGGATCGAATGCGCAATGCCATTCACGACGGCATCCACGCCGGCAAGATCGAGCCGGAGTCCTGCCCGCGCCGCGCCGCGCAGCAAGGGCAGCGCCGCGGTCTCGGAGACATTGCTCACCGCCTGCTCATAGCGCGCCAGCGGTCTTTCGGCGAGCCACATGAAGGCCCGCGCACCCTTGCGGTAAAACCAGTCAGTGTCGAGGCTGATCGTGTTCTCGGGATCGAGCGCCCAGAGGAACAGCACGAACCCCAGGGCGGTGAACATCAGCAGCCCGAGGCTCTCCATCACATGCAAACCCGTATAGGGTTCGAAATCAACCGGATAGGGCAGAAGCGCATAAAGCGGCTGGGGGAACACCCCGATCGCAATGCAGAGCACCGCCGCCATGCCCATGGCAATCAGCATGTTGCGCGGCGGCTCCCGCGCCTCCAGTTTCCGGTCCGTCCCGAAGAACATGTAATAGGGAAGCTTGAGGCCAGTGTGCAGGAACGTCCCGGACGATGCCATGGTCAGCGCCAGCACCACCAGTGCGCGGTGATCCGCTCCTGCAGCCGCTATCACCATCGATTTGGTGACGAACCCCGAGAAGAACGGGAAGGCCGAGATCGCGAAGGCGCCGACCATGTAAAGCGCCACGGTCAGCGGCATGGTTTTGTAAAGCCCGCCAAGCTCGGTGAGCTTGCGTCGGCCGGTAACGTAGATGACGGCGCCGGCACCCATGAACAGCAGCGCCTTGTAGAGGATATGCGCGAAGGCGTGGCTGGTGGCTCCGTTCACCGCCATCTCGGTCCCGATGCCGATACCCGCGATCATGTAGCCCACCTGGCTGACGATGTGATAGGCGAGAAGCCGCCGGCAATCGTTCTCCAGCACGGCGTAGATGACGCCGTAGAGCGCCATGATGGTGCCGAGCCAGACAAGAAGCTCGGTCCCCGGAAACGCCCGCGCCATCACATAGACGGCGGTCTTGGTGGTAAACGCGCTCATGAACACCGCCCCGGTGACGGTCGCCTCCGGATAGGCATCGGTCAGCCAGGCATTGAGCGGCGGCACGGCCGCGTTGAGGATGAAGCCGGCGAGGATCAGGTAGTCGCCGACCCCCATTCCTCCGTTGGTGAGGGCCCCCGCGATCGGGCCGAAAAGCAGTGAACCGGTGGCGAGCCCGTGGGAAATGATGCCGCCGAGCAGGACGACGCCGCCGGTGATATGGACCATGAGGTAACGGAACCCGGCCCGGATCGCCGGCCCACCACGCTGCGCGAAGACCAGATAGGCGGAGGCGAATGCCATGCCCTCCCAGAACAGGTAGAGGGTCAGGTAGTCACCGGCAAACACCACGCCAAGTGCGCTGCCGACATAGACGAATGCCGCCACGTGCTGGCCGGCATCCGTCAGGTGCAGCGCGTAGACCATGCCGATCAGCGCCATGATGGTGAAAACGGTGGCAAAGACGATGCTGAGCTTGTCCACTTTCGCGATCAGGATCTCCTGCCCGATGAACCGCGCTTCGCCATAGCTGCCCGGCTCCATCGCAAGCACGGCAAGGATCGCCAGCGCAGGGATCAGAAGCAGATAGGCCTTGCGGACCCACCCGCCGAGGAAAGGGATCGGCAGGGCGCCAAGAATAAAGAGCAGAGCCGGATGGATGAAGTCAGTCATAATAGTCCTCGCGCCGCATCAGCCCGACCCGATGGCCGAGAAACTTGGAAACGAAGATAAGCAGGACACAGGAGACGAATCCGTAGACGGCGGACCAGCCCGGCAGACTGTCCCACAGATATTCGGCGTGCTCGCGGAAGACCAGAAAGTCGGCGACGACGATCAGGACGAGCACGAGGTAGAACAGTCGGCGCCGCCGCCTCGCATATTGCTCGGCACCAAAGAAGTCGACGACACGCTTGATCATCGGATCACTCCGTCTGCCAGGGTAAGAAAATAGCTCGGGAAAATGCCCATCAGCACCGACAGGATCGCCGTTGCGACCAGCGGAATCGTCACCAGTGGAATTTCACGGACCGTCGTGCGGCTCTCCTGCGTCTCCGCCTGGAAGAAGGCGGCATAGCTGACCGGCAGGAAATAGGCGGCGTTCAGGATTGAGCTCACCAGGAGCACGACCAGGAACGCGGTCTCTCCCGCCGCCACGGCCCCCTTCGCCAGATACCACTTGCTGACGAAGCCCGCGGTCGGCGGTATCCCGATCATGCTGAGCGAGGCGACGAAAAATGCCCCCATCGTCCAGGGCAGCCTGCGGCCGATACCGGCCATGTCGCTGATGTTGCGCTTGCCCGACGCGCAATAGATCGACCCGGCGCAGAAAAAGAGCGTGATCTTGGAGAATGCGTGCGCCGCGATGTGGATGATCCCGCCGACCATCGCGACCGGCGACAACAGAACCGCGCCCAGGACGATGTAGGAGAGCTGGCTGACCGTCGAATAGGCGAGCCTGGCCTTCAGGTCGTCCCGCGTCAGGGCGTAAACCGACGCCATCAGGATCGTGAACGAAGCCAGATAGGCCGTGGCGATGCCGAGACCCAGCCCACCCACTAGTCCGGTGCCGAAAACATGGAACACCACCCGCAGAACGCAGAACACGCCCATCTTGACCACTGCCACTGCATGCAAAAGCGCGCTGACCGGTGTCGGCGCGACCATCGCGGCGGGCAGCCAGGCGTGCATCGGCATCACGGCGGCCTTGGCGAAGCCGAAAAGATAGCAGAAATAGACGACCGTCAGCAGCGCCGCCGAGGCATCGCTCCCCGCCAGCAGTCCCCCCGCGACAAAGTCGAGCGACCCCGCAATATGGTAAGTCAGCGCCAGTGCGGCGAGCAGCGCGCTTTTCGAGGCGCCCATCAGATAAACGAGGTACTTGCGGCCACCCCTCCATCCCTCCTCGTCCTCGTGGTGGTAGACGAGCGGATAGGTGACGAGGCTGAGCACCTCGTAGAAGATCACCAGCGTAAACAGATTGGCGGCGAAGGCGCCCCCGGCGGCGGCCGCAAGACTGCTGGCGAAGCAGGCGAAGAACCGGGTCTGCGCATGCTCGTTCAAATGCCGCATGTAGCCAATGGAATAGATCGCCGCCACGATCCATAGCAGCGACGAGACGGTGGCAAACACCATTCCGAGCGCATCGACCCGGAAAGCAAAGTCGATCCCCGGCAGAATCTCGAACAGGCGCAATTCGACCGTCCCGCCCGCCAGCACCGTGGGCGCCATCGACAAGACAATCGCGAACATGGCGATCGCGGCCAATGGCGAGACCAGATTGCGAAGTCTCTCGCGGTTATTCAAAAGGAGAACTGCAAGGGCGGCCAGACCGGCGACGGCGATGGCAAGCAACGGCCGGATCGATACAACCGGGTCCAAAGCCGCTATCCTTTCATCACCGTCACGTCGTCGATCTTGAGGGTGGATTTGTTCCTCACGAGCGCAACCAGGATACCGAGGGCGACGGCAACTTCCGCCGCGGTGATTGCGATGACGAAGATCGCGAAGATCTGCCCGCGGAAATCAGCGTGGTAACGCCCGAAAGCGATGAAATTGATGTTGACCGAGTTGAGCAGCAGCTCCAGCGACATCAGTACGACGAGAATATTGCGCCTGAGCAGCACGCCCGCCGCTCCGATCACGAACAGGACCACTCCGAGCACAACATACCACCAGAGCGGAACCATCATCCCTGCTCCTTCCGCGCCAGCATGATGGCGCCGACCAAGGCCGCCAGCAGGATTACGGAGGCGGTTTCAAACGGCAGCAGATAGTCGGCGAAAAGTGCTGTGCCAAGCTGCCTGACCTCATCGCCGCCGCCCATCGCGACGGGCTCCACGACCGAAAAGCGGTCGCTCCAGAGCACCAGCACGAGCATCTCGACCCCGAGCAGGACGAGCAGTATCAGAGCCGGCAGGTTGCCGCCCGGCAAGAACCGCTGCAACACCGCTTCGCGCACATCGATCATCATGATCACGAACAGGAACAGGACCATGATCGCGCCGATATAGACGAAGATCTGGATGACCGCGAGCAACGGCGCCTCGAGCAAGACGAAGATTGCCGAGATCTGCAGAAAACACGCCATCAGCGCCAATGCGCTGTGAACCGGATTGCGCGCCAGGACCACCGTCAGGGCCGTGATCACGGATACCGCAGCGAACAGAAGAAAGAACCCCTGATCCATCGACGCCGACCCTCCGACGCGAACTGCCACTCGGCGCGAGACGGCCGGGTTCGAGACTGCGCCGCAACTTCAGATGCCTTCGCAAATTGTGCCCTAGTATCGGATTTTTCACAAGATTATTGTCATCGGGGGAGCAAGATCGAGTCCGTCCGGATGTGGCGAAGGTCGCTTGCCAAGCGCGCGCTTTCGATGGGGCCTGCAAGCAGGCGAAGCCGACGACGCGGGACAGAAAACAACAAATCCTGCTTCCCAAATCAACATTCGCCAAGCCGCCAATAGGCGCATTGGTATAAGCTCGGGGCCGAGAAGGTAGAGCATGGACGGGCGAGAAATTCCTCTTGCAGGCCATCTTCGTCTCCCGGTTGAATGGTGGTCGACGAGGCTGGAGCGGCTGTCTCGATTGCCTTCTTGACATCCGTGGGCGCTTACCGCGCACCCTGATCCAGGCGCGTGCGGATCGCGTTCATCTGCTCGATCTCCGCACGCTGGCCGCGCGAGATATTGGCGCAGAGCGCGACCAGTTCAGGATCGTTGAGGGCGGCTTCCCGGCACATGAGGATTGCACCTGAATGATGAGGCACCATGGAGGCGATGAATTGGCGGTCGCCTATGAGAGCCTGTGTGCGAGTGCCTGCAAATGCCGCGACGAACAGGATCACAAGGCCGACATGGATTGCGGCGTTCAGCTTCCTGTTCCGGTACATGCCGCCCATGGTGGCGAGCATGATGATGCCCATCGGGGCCACCATCGTCAGCGCCATGTAGAGCATGTTGAGATTGTTCCGGAAATCGCTCCAGCCGTCGATCATCGAGAACATCACGAAGTACATGACGATGAGGCTGAGGATCATGTTGACAGCGAACATGGAATAGGGATGCCTGCTCATCTCCTCATGTCGGGAATTATGGTGGTCGCGCATCGCTAACTTCCTTCCGGCCTCCGGACCGAGTCGGAAGGCGGTTAAAGCAATTCCAGGAAAAGTGCGAAGCCGTTTTCCCTCCGGAATCGCGTCAATCCAAAAGGTTAGAGCGGTTCTGCGCTTCCGTGAAAAGCTGAACCGCTCCAGATATTTCCGAGGCAACAACTCGGAGGCATATCGCCTTAACCTTGCATGGGCGGGTTGGTTCCCGGGTTACCAGAGCTTGCCGGATGCGGGAGCCCGAGCTTGCTGATCAGATCGCGCCGTCATAAGCGATCTACGTCATCATCCCCGTCGCCATGTGGTCCAGGTGGTGGCAGTGCAGCGGCCAACGGCCGGGATTGACGGTATCGAGCGGTGCCAGGTGGCTTCGTGTGATTGCCTCGCTAGTTCCCGTCTTTCAGGGAGAAGGCGAGTACATAGTCGCCGACATCAGTCGAATTTGCTGCTCCGCCAATCGAGACCAGAACATATTGCTTGCCTGTCTTCGGTGAGACGTAGGTCATCGGCGTCGCACTCGAGCCGACCGGCAGAGGAAATTTCCAGAGTTCGTTGCCGTTCTCGGCGTCATAGGCGCGGATGTAGTAGTCCTGGAAGCCGGCAAAGAAGACGACGCCGCCGGCGGTCGTAGATGTGCCAGCATAGGTCGGCAGGCCCATCGACATGGGTAAATTCATCTTGATCTTGAACGGTCCGAGCTGTTCAGCAGTCCCGGCCGGCACCTGCCATGCGATTTGGCGTGTGTTCAGATCCACGGCCGTCAGCGTGCCCCATGGTGGTTGCGTACAGGGAATGCGCAGTCTCGACGTCCATTTCTCGGTCGTCATACCATAAGGTGTGCCGCGCTGTGGGGCGGAGGGGCCGTGCGCGGTCGTGACGAGGGCGAAATCGACGTAATCGGCCCGCGGAACGAGGGCGAAGATGCTGGGAACGCGAATGTCGTTCATGAAGACGCGGTTGTTGGCCAGGTCGACCGAGACGCTTCCCCAGTTGAGACCGCCCAGATTTCCCGGCTGCTGAAGTGCGGGATGCGTGCCGATCGGGGTGAAATCGCCGTCGTAGCGCATCTTGCGAAAGGCGATGCGGCAGGCCAGCTGATCGAACATCGTCAGGCCCCAGGCCCGCTGCTCCGTGACACGTTCCGCACCGATCGTCGGCATGCCGACGGAATAAGGCTGTGTCGGTGACAGTTTCTCCTCCGGCGCGCCGCCCGTTTGCGGCACCGGCTTTTCCTGAACTTCGGCGAGGGGAAGGCCGGTCTGGCGATTGAGCAGGAAAAGCTGCCCACGTTTGGTGGTCTGCAAGATGGCCGGCACGGTGGCGCCATTGCCATCGGGCAGGTCGATCAACAGCGGTTGGGCCGGCAGATCATAGTCCCAGATATCGTGATGCACGGTCTGGAATTTCCATCTCTCCCTGCCGGTCGTCACATCGAGCGCCACCAATGTCGCGTTGTACTGATCGGCGAAAGCCGGACGACTGGCGCCGTAATAATCCGGCGTGGTATTGCCGAGCGGGGCATAGATGAGGCCGAGTTTGTCGTCGAAGGCGGCTGTCGTCCACATATTGGGCGTGGCGCGGGTGTAGGTCTCGCCTGCTGGCGGAAGCTTGGTGATCGCAGGATTGCCGAGATCCCAGGCCCATTCGAGCTCACCGGTCACCACGTTGAATGCGCGGATCACGCCTGACGGCTCGCCGACCTCCTGATTGTCGGTGACCCAGCCTCCGATGACAATCAGGTTGCGGGCAATCAGCGGAGCCGATGTCTGGAAATAGTAGCCGGTCTTGATTTCACCCATGCCCTGAGAGAGCTGCACGGTGCCGTTGTCGCCGAAGCCCGTGCATGGCGCGCCGGTCTTGCTGTCGATCTCGAGGAGGCGGGCATCGATGGTCGTCTGTATCAGGCGCTCGTTGCAGAGGCCATCGGGCGATCGGCTCTCCTCCGGCATCTTGTAATAGCCGAGGCCGCGGCAACGCTGCCAATAAGGCGCCGACGCCTTCGGATCGAAGGTCCAGCGGGGTTTTCCGGTATCGGCATCAAGGGCGGCGATCACATCCGTCGGCGTGCAAGTGTAGACGGTATCGCCGATCTGCAAAGGCGTGTTCTGGTCGACGCCGTCGCCTCTTCCGGTGCGATATGTCCAGGCAAGATCCAGCCTGGCAACGTTGCCGCGATTGATCTGATCGAATGGGGAATAGCGATCACCCGCCGTGCTGCGACCGTAGGATGTCCAGTCGGAGGGGGAATTGTCGCCTCTGACAGCCTTGTAGACAGGAATATCGACGGAGGGACGGATCACCTCATGCGGCATGAAAGCAAGGCCAAAACCTGCAACAAACAGAATGGCGGCAAGCAGGGCGCTGCCGTGGAAGAGCTTCGGATTGGCGGTCGGCAAACGCGCTGGTGCAAAAAGAAACGCAAATCCCGCCAGCGCAATAGGGGACATCAAGCGTGCGAAGAGCCCCCAGAAATTGGTGCCAGACTCCCACAATGCCCAGGGAAGGGTGAAAACGGCGACAAGCAGGATGATGAGTGCGCCCAATGGCTTGCGGCGCCATAGCAGAACGGCCGCGATGAGGTAGGCAAGCCCTGTGATTGCGTAATAGGGCGAGCCGCCGAGGCTGAGCAGCAAGGCGCCGCCTCCCATCAAACCCAGTCCGATGAAGGCGAGAACGATACAAAACAGAGCGGCCAGAAGTTTCATCGTCTCCTCATCCAATTCGCTGCGCGATCGCCCACATTCGTCTCCGACCATCGAACGGCGCCTCGGGCAGCACAGGGCCATTGGACCGATGGTCAGCTATTCGTCCCGAAGCGGGCAGTCCCTCAAATTTTTCCTGATGTAGCTCTGGTCACTGACACGTGTCCCCGAGCCGGCAATGATGCTTGCGATTGCGTCAAAACTTCTGAAAGGGTCACTGATGGTTCTCGGCGAAAAGCTTGATCTGGCGAAGGGGCGGCCGACAGGATTTGACTACATGCGATTGCTGTTGGCCTTTTCTGTGCTTTGGATACATACGGCTCGCGTCACCTATGGCGATGATCTGTTTTTGTGGGAAACGTCCCTGCGTCCTTTTATCAAGTCGGTGCTGCCCATGTTCTTTGCCTTGAGCGGGTTCCTGGTCGCCGGCAGTCTCGGGCGGTCGAAGACGTTGATCTCTTTTCTTGGCAATCGATTTATCCGGATTTACCCCGCCCTCGCAGTGGAAGTGTTTCTGGCTGCTTTTATACTTGGAGCGATCTATACCGAGTATGACCTCAGTAACTACTTTACCGACCCCCAGTTTTTTACATATCTGCTGAATGCCACCGGGCACATTCACTTCAATCTTCCGGGTGTGTTCCTGAGCAATCCTGACGCCGCGATGGTGAATGGGCAGCTCTGGACCGTGCCCTTCGAGCTTGAATGCTACGTCGCGATTGCCGCGCTTTTCCTGCTCGGCGTGGTCAGGCGGCGCGTGCTCGCGCTCATCGCAACGACGGCGTTGATCGTGGGTTTTGGGCTTGCGAGATATTGGAAGCATGAAAGCAACTGGGCATCCATGCCTACGACCGCGTCGGGGAATCTGCTGATCGGCGCCTTCCTCGTGGGCGTGACCATCTATCTCTATAGGGACAAGATTCTGTGGGATGTCCGCATCTTTATCGCTGCTGTGGCCGTCATATTGTGGGCTTATTGGTTCAGCTCCTTTGGGGACTTCGTTGCCATTCCGGCTATTGGATATGTAACGGTCTTTCTCGGCCTGACCTCGCCCCGCAAGCTCGGAGTGCTTCAGGGGGCCGACTATTCCTACGGCGTATTCCTCTATGGCTATCCCATCCAGCAGGCCTTCGTCGCGCTCGGACCCTGGGCGCATAACTGGTGGCTGAATGGGATCGTCTGCAGCATCATTGTCACTTGTTTTGCCGCCTTCTCATGGCGATTCATCGAAAGGCCGGCGTTGGAATTGAGGAAACAGGTGACTTGGCTCGAGAACCTCTACCTGCAGCGCGGCACAAGACGGGAATTGGCCGGCGCGGTTTTGAAATAGGCTTCTCGACCGCCCATCCGGGAGTGTGCGTGACCAGCAGAGAGATCATCGGGGTTTGCGGTCGCCGCGAGCCTTGTTGATGCGCGGCGACTATTCCAGATGAAAGGCTTATGCCGACCGCAACATGACTTTTCGGATGTTGCTGCACCGAGTGCGCTGCATGTCAGCGCTGGAACCGTTCAGATTTCGCTACTGGAGATATTCTTCCAATCTTTCCAGCCTTCACCCTGAATGAGCCCGTGATCGGACAAGTCCTTCCAGTTCGTGTAAGTGCCCGTATCGTCATGGACGAAGTCAGTCATGTCCTTGCCGGAGGAGTAAACGGTGTATTCATCAGTATGCTGAGAACGATGCGCGGCATCGGAAACCTTATGCACGAAGGTCGATAGGAACTTGAAGTGGAGAAGGGCGCCGGATACGCAAAGTGCGCCGCGCATCTCGCCCAGATTCAGGGAAAGCGGCCAGACCTGGTGCGATGATTTGAGAAACAGCCGTTCACCTGTCACATAGACGAGAGGGATCTTGTTGAGCGCCGGCCCGTCCCACAGCCGATCGTGAAAATAGATGCGTCCGCGAACGCCGCCTTTGATCCATATTGTCCAGTTGCGTTCGTCGAAATGTGCGACATAGCCGGATCGGTCGAAAAGGTTGCAGACTTCGAGCGGGTTGCGGCCGGGTTCACATATGTTTTCGAGAACCGGACGCGGGCTGTACATGTCGATCATGACCGAGCGGAGGGAATGGCCGCCAGTGGCTTCCATGTAGGCGGTCAGCTGATCGATCGGGCGGGTGTCGCAATGCGGATAGACCAGGAACTCGTCTGCATCGACATAAAGGACCCATTTCTCCCGGCAGTGCCGGTTGATGACCTCGTTGATCCAGTCGTTTCCGAACCTTGCCGCCTTGTAGGAGCCATGCGCCGAAAGGAGCGTGACATCGTCGAAGCCGGACAGCAATTCGGCCGTTCCGTCCGTCGAGCCGTTGTCGATGCAGATGAAATGCTCGAAGCCGAGATCACGATAATATTGCAGGAAAAATTCCAGCCGATGGCCTTCGTCACGGATGACGCAGATGACCACGTGACGCGCCTGCCTGAGGCCGCTGCGCAACCGGTCGTAACGAACCTGCTGAGCCTTGAGCGACCGGCGCAGGCGAGCTTTTGCGTAATGCGAGATACTGGCCACGGAAACCCGATAACTCATATTCCATCCTGAACATTATCCGTTCCCGGATTCATTAGGCTTGCTTCGAGAAGCCCGACAGACGGAGCGCAGAGCAATTTCGGCTGGTGGGAACAATATGCGGTCATCATACGGCGTAATCGCCAACCAGCAGGCTCTGGACCCGTGGGTGGGGGCCGTTCCTCTCGATCGCGTGTTCGATGCGTGCCCGCATCGACCGGTATTTATAGAGCATCTTCCGATCGAAGCTTATTCCGCGATAGAGCGCGTTGTAGATCGGATGGGCTTTCCGCAGATCGACATAGACTTGGCTTTCCCGATCAGTCCATGGAAAGAAGGTTCCATGCCATGGCTTCGGATGCGCCATGTAGTGGACGATCGCCAGCGACGACATGTTCACCAGATGCAGAAACTGCTTGGGAAAGTTCCAGCGGTTGGACACGAGGATGAGCGATGAACCGCGAACGTAGTTCAATGCGCCCTGATCATGTTTGCCCTCGCAAGCCTCGGGGTTGCTGGCGAAAAGCTCAAGCGCTTCCTGCCCGATCCAGCCGTTGCGATGGAACTTCAGGACCCCTGCATTGAAGTAGTGGTTGTCCTTTCCAGTGTTGAGGAAGTCCTGGATTGCCGTGTAATCGCGGGCGGCGAAAAACCGGCCCTCAGGCACGGTGGCGTTTTCGAGTTTGCCGAGATCGCTGACGATCTGGGTATCGCCATCGAGATAGATGATCTGGCTGTAATGGGCAGGCAGGATCTCGCAAAGGACAAGTTTGGCCATCGTGCTGACGCTGATGCGCCCCCTAAAATGCGAAGGGTCGAGCTTGCCGAGCGAATCTTGCAGCGCGTCGGTCGCATCGACCAATTCGACTCCGCTCGCGGTGAGGAGGGCTCTCAACTCATTGAAATTGTCGAGACGTTCAGACATGAGCACGCAAACGTCGCTTGCGGGGCTTGCGAATTTGCGAGCCTGAAGCGCGGAAAGGATAGTTGGAAATGAATATTCGACATCCGTGACGTAGACGACGCATTGATTGTTCATGTCTTCACCCTTCCGGTACTCTTCAATGCGAGTGAGTGACTGCTCCCTTCAGGATAGAGGGAACAGTTGTTGATCGATCCGGCAGACCTGTCGTATGACAGGCTGGTCCGGTATATATTTCGGATCGCTGGACCGCTCGTTTGTTGAAACAGCATCCGGCCGCTGGCGGTTTTTGTGTGTTCCATTGTTGAGACGCTCATCATGAAGAATGCCGTGCCTGTCACAGGGCCCCCTTTCGACATTTTGATCCGCGGCAGGACGATGGATTCCGGAAGCCTTATCGAAATGCAGAGGGAGGGAGGATCGTCATGCTGATCACCACCTTGGTGGCGGCCGTGATTTCGATAGCTGCCGGCGCTTCGATCCGCGCCTGGGCCTTCGCGATTTTCGGAATACTTGTGGCAATCGGCTTCGGCAGTGGGGCTTTCGCCGACGGGTCTTCGCTGATCGGGGCGATCGTTTCCGGTATCGCTTTCCTGATGCTCATGGAGATCGGGTATCTGGCGGGCGTGTTCCTGTCCGGTTTTGCGCGCCGTAGCGCCAGATCGCGACAGAACAATTCCGCCGCCGATAACGTCGCAGCCACCAGCGAGCGCCAGCAGGGCTGACGGCGAAACAGGATCGGTCGCCCGTCCTTTCCACGGATGCGGCGCGGGCGATTGGCTGCGAAGCCACCCGGGCAGGCGCATGGCCGCAACGGCGTCCCGCCCTTGGCCTCGAACGAAACTCACGACTGAGGTCATCATGTTGCAAACACCGGCGCTCTCCTGAGAGATGCCGATGCCTCCGGGGCAAGTTGATTTGCGCCAGATCGGGCCACCCGATGCTGCGAGACACAGGGGGTGGCCAGACAACCGGCAGCCAAACCCGCCGTGGTGCTGAACAGCAGACCGAGATCGGTGCCGCTTCCTGAAATCGCAGCAGAGGCGATCTGTGAGATCGATGCCACAATGGCGGCATTTCCGATGGCATGCGTCTCCCGATTGCCGGAGACGTGCCGGCCGGAGGCTCTGACAAGGCTGTGCAGGAAGGCGACGAAGAGAAGCGTGCCGGTCAATCCGACGTTGGAAAGCAATGCGGCGAGGAAACTTGAAGCCCGAACCGTTCCGAGGCCGGCGCCGAAAGTGGCCGTATCGACGAATGCGATCAATGCCAGCGTGTTCCAGGCGGTGCGCTCTTCGCCGGATTGCGATTGGAGTTTGTCCGACACGGTGGTGTTGACGAGGCTGGTGATGGAATTCCACGCATCGGGGACAAGGCTGAGAGCGACGATGGCGCAAGGGATCAGGAAGAGAGTTATCGCCAGGAAAGTCACGTGCGAGGTCTTGGCCGATCCTGCGATCATACGTTTGCAGCAGAACAGCACGAGCATGCAGACAACGAAAAGCCCGGCGATATAAGCGGTTGTCGATGTGCAGAGCAGGATCGTCGGGCCGATGA
This sequence comes from Rhizobium sp. NLR22b, assembly GCF_019685295.1. Classification (NCBI taxonomy): domain Bacteria; kingdom Pseudomonadati; phylum Pseudomonadota; class Alphaproteobacteria; order Hyphomicrobiales; family Rhizobiaceae; genus Rhizobium; species Rhizobium sp. NLR22b. The sequence goes on along the minus strand of NZ_JABDWM010000016.1, from coordinate 152,144 downwards.
GAAGCGTTGCCATACCGGCCATACAGCTTCGAACACGCTCCAGCCAGAGCAGAAGCGTGAACGAAAAATAGGCCAGTGCGACCGTCCCATAAATGCTTGCTTCGGGAAAGGCGCCGACGATGCGTTTGAAGCCGCTGATCGTCTCGGCCGTATGCATGGTATAATTCGCGTTTCTGATGACATCGAGCAGATAGGACTGGCCGGTCAGGAACGTTCCGATATCAAGCAAAGCCAGAGCAAAACATGCGATGGACGCGACGATCAACTGCTGTGCGATGAAACTCGCATATCCGAGCCTCGCAAGCCCCGCGACCACGGCAAAGCAGGCGAGGTCGCCAAGCAGATAGACAGATTGACTAAGATTGGATGAGCCTGGCGACAGGGGCGCGGCGACAGTCGACATCATGCCCGTCGCATCTCTCGCAGAGGAGTAGACGAGGGTCGCGCCTGCAAAAATGCGCGGCAGGAAAAACGACGACACGACGGAAAACAGGACGTAGGCGGCAAACCAGAAGCCGGGACCCGGATAGGCGATGCTAACCAGCGCCGCTTGCGTCTGGACCGGACGCAACAAGGTGGCGGCGACGATAAACAGGAGCAGAAGATGGCTTGGCTGAATACTGCTGCCGCCGAGCGCAGGCAATTGCAGAGCCGCCGCGGCTCCCAGCAGCGTCAACAGGCAGAGGGTTGTCACGGCAAAGCGCGCTCCTTTGACTGTGGTGATCAGGCCAAGCAGGAGAACGATGAAACCGAGCGGCTCTATCGACATGCTTCTAATCCTGAACCGGGCAAACAGCTGAAATAGCGCTTTGGCCGAATGCGGCATCGACAAGCCGATATGATGGACGAGGCGAAGGCCGCCAGCTGTCGTCGCTGATCATCATCGCCTCCTAATTCGATCCCGTCTGGGATATCCAGCTGCGGCCCGTTGGATTATCCCTGGCCACATCAGATGACGAGAGTGTCGAGCTCTGCGTCCGGGGTGAGGGCTGCAGCGGCGACGTTGACGCCTGAAGGTTGGTGTCCAAACCGACCTCGATGAGATCATGCGGCAGCAATGCGGTTTGCTCGTCGGCCACGATGTTGCTGGAGGTTCCGTCGTTATTGCGGCGCACAATCCTGTAGTTCTTCTGCGTTCTGCCAAGTCCCGGCGCGTCCGCGTTCATCTGAGCAAGCTGAGCGTCGTAGCCGGCCTGTTCGCCCAGAAGCTGGGCTACCTGGATATCGATTGCCGCCCTGCCGATCGCCAGATTGACCTGGTTGAGCAGCTCCTGGTTTTCGCTATTCTGCCTGTTGACGATATTGATCTTGGAACGGTCGGCCTCACTGAGGCCTTGGCGAGCCGTGGTCAGGGCAACTTCGAGATCGATCAGGGTACCCTGTGCATCCGCAACCCAGCGGTCGACAGACACCTGGCGGGAATTGCTGACCAATCCCTTGCTTACCAGGCTGTTGACGTTGTCCAGTTCCTTCTGGGCAAGGTCAATCTGCCGCTTTTGCGAGCTGATCTTGGCCTCGAGTGACTCGACCTGCTGGCCATAGAGGCGGGTGAGGTCATTCGCCGCTTCGATCTGGCTATCGATATCGACGCGGCGCAGCCGCATCAGGTTCAATTCCTGTGCCTTCAGCTTGTCCATATCGGGCGTTCCGACGAGTTCGGCGGGAACCTCGAAACTCTGCTCACCGGCGATTTCCGCCCGCAGCCGCGCCTGCCGCATCAGGAGGTCGCGCCGGTTGAGGACGGCGGTTCGATAGGCCCCGGCTGCCTGAATCCGGTCGCGCTCGAAAGTATTGTCTTCGCGTTCCCGCAGAAAGCCGCCAGCGATGCTGATGGCCTTCATGACCGTCATCCGCGGTTCAAAAGGATAGCGTCCCGGGGTTTGAACGGTGCCGGTCACAAAAATCGGCGCATGCTCGGCAACCTCCAGGGCGATGTATGGCTTGCCAGGAAGTGCCGCCTTTTCCGCGAGCGCGCTGGCGATGGCAGCGGCGAGTTCTTCGGTTGTTCTTCCGGCCGCCTGTACATGGCCAGCGATCGGGATCGACAAGTCGCCGGTATCGTCGATGGTGTAGACACCATCGAGAGCTTCCCAGCTGGCATAGCGGGAGTCCGCTGAACGCCATTCAACGACGCGCAGTCTTACCTTGTCTTCCGGCACGAGGGTGAATGTTTGCGCGTGGGCGACGCTCCAGCCGGCGAGGCAGCAGAAAACCAGCAGGGCGAGGGCCGCGGAGATGACGCGATCGGGCAAGAATGTGCGCTGCATTGATCTATCTCCGTTTCGTTTCGATCGACGGCGAGGGCATTGCGCGGGACGGCGGATTGCCGAATTCGAGAATGCGGGACGGTGCGGCGCGGCCGGCAAGGAGATCGGTGAGCGCCAGCAAATTGCCGCTCAAACGTCCCCATCGGTCGATCAAGCGGTCGTTGAACACTATGCCCGACGCGTTGGCCAGAATGTTGCGGCCGATCTGCGCTATCGCCCGGCCTTTCGAGATCGTGCCCTTGCGGATCAGGTAGACAGGATTGGCAACCTGCGAATATCCGAGTCTGCGGCCAGGCTGTCGCCCGGATCTGACGCCGAGATGTACTCCACGGGCGCCTTCAACGCGCACGGATCTGCCGTAGCGGGCGATGGACCTGCTGAAATCGACATCCTCAAGCCAGCCATAGAGCGGCAGTTGCTCGTCAAACGTCAGTGCGTGTTTGAGGACGGGGGCGAGGCGAACTGCCATATTGCACCCATATGCATTATAGACATCCGTCACCCGCTCGGACACTTCGCCGGCAGTGTGAAGAACCTGCAGCGCCTTCGACATGTCGAGCCCCCCAATGAGGACGCCGTCGGCCAGGACCTCACCGGTGGCAATCGCGATGGCAGGATTGGCTGCAAAGACGGCTGTCATCCGTGCCAGGAAGGTTGGGGCCGGAATGAAATCGTCGTCCAGGAAGATCAGAACATCGGTATCGGCCGCGGCCGCCCGGATAATGCTGTTGCGCTGGGAGGTGAGGCCACGGCTGCCGATAATGACTTCCACGTCGAGACGGTCGGCGAGCCCGGCGGCATCGTCGATCCCTGGTACGCAGACGATCAATCGCGGCGGCTGGTCGGGCAGGCCGGCGAGATAATCGACCGTTTCCAGCAGGATCGAAGGGCGGCCCGCCGAAGCAATTCCGACGGCGATCCGCAATGGCCGGCTCGCGCGCCGCGCCGTCGCTTCGGTGTCGCAAGAAACAGGCGCCGAACTCAAGCTGTCCTGCCTGGTCGTTTTTGCCGAATGCGCGATCATGGCTGCATGCTCCTCGGAGCGTGATTGATAATCGCGCCGAGGATCTCCGCGCCGACGTTCCGCATCGTCTCGATGACGCGCATGGCGTCGTCGATCGATGTGCGTCCGTGCGAGGCGACCACGAGAACGCCGTCCAGCTCCGGCGCGATGGCGTTGGCATCCGGTGACGCGGAGAATGCGGAAATGTCGACGAATATGGTGTCGAACTCTTTTTTCAGCTCGGCAAAGCTCAATTGCGTGCGGCGGGAACTCAGGCGAATGGCCGGTGTTACCGCATCCACCTTGCCGAGCGGCAGGAACTTCAGCGTCGGGGTGAGCGGCAGGGCCGCCGTCTGGATGAGGTCGCCGTTGTCGAGGACGTCGACGAGGCCGCTGGCACTATGAGGCGCGATCGCCCTGCTGAGCGATGATTTCTGCGCGGCCGCATCAATCAGAAGCGTCTTCGCTCCAGATACCGACGACAGCACGGCAAGTTCGCTTGCGATGGTCGATGCGCCGTTGCCGGGATCGACGGCGACCACTCCGATGACGATCCGGCGCTTGCGCCGAAGCCCGACGACTGTTGCGCTCAATTCCGTCATGCCTGGAATAACCGAATAGGCGGGTGAACTGCTGCCCGTGCCGGTGGCGAGAAAAGATGCCGGCTGGCCGTTGCGTGTCCTCTTTGATGTCGCCAGCACAGTGACGAAGGGCAGGCCACAGGTTTCGGCGATCTGATGCGGGCGGACGAGCCGGCGGTCGCTGGCATGTCTTATCATCGCGAGTGCGAAACCGGCGCCAAGGCCGATGGCCGCCGCAAAGGCGGCGATGAGCGTGCTGCGCGGTCTCGCCTTCGAAAGAGGCAGTGTGGCTCGCGAGACGATCGTGGCATCGGACATCGGATAGGTAATGCGCTGCTTTGCTTCGGTTAGCTGGTTCAAGGTGTTTTCATAGAGAGAGCGGCGCGCGTCCGTTGCGCTCTGCAACTCCGCAAGCTTGAACTGGTCGCGCGGATTGCTCGTGAAACTGGCCAAGGCGCTGGCGGCTTCCGCCAGCCCTCGCTGTTGCTCGGCTATGAATTTCGCCAGCCAGTCGCTGTATTGGCGGGCGGCGTTGGCCTTCATCGCGATATTCTTCTGGATATATTGTCCGGCGAGCGTGTCGGCGATATCGACGGCCTTCTGAGGGGTCGATGCCGCAGCCGATATCTCGATGATCGTCGAGCTTCCGATCCGGCGGATGTCCATCATGTTCAGCAGTTTGGCGGTTGCCCAGTCGTGGAGCCGCTCCTCCTCCGCCTGCGGCCGCGCTTCGCTCGCTCCCTTGCCCGCCGTATCCTGCGATGGCGTGTCCGGTTGTGAAGAAAACCCCATCAGCCAATTCTTCGCTCTGTCCTGCAGCGAAGGCGTCTGATCGACAAACTCCGGATCATGAACGAGATCAAGCGCCGCCACGGTTCCGCCGACGACATCGCTCGATCTGGCGATCTCCAGCTGTCCTTCGATGAAGGCATCTTCGGCGAAAGCCCTCTGTGCTTCAGAGCCGCTCACCTGGGGGAAGATCACAAGCTGCGTGCTGGCAACGAAAGTCGGTTCGGCGGTCAGCATGTAGCTTCCGGCGATCGCCAGGAAAGCGATGGTGGTCACGACGATCCAGTGCCAGCGCATTCTCAAAAAGAAGAGCATATCCCGTATGGTCAGCGGTGAATTCCCGCCGCCTGTGGCTGCTGCTGCCAGGGATATGGGAGAGACACCGCTGAAGATCGTGCTGGAGGTCATGTCGTCCTAATCCGGAATGGGAAATCAAGGAATAACCAGGTGATGGTAGCTTGGAGGGGACGTGGGAGCGGCGCATTTTCCGATCCCGGCACGGTTAGCTGTCTCCCCTTTGAAGGCTCAGTACGATCCGCGCTGCGAAAACAGCGCAGGAATGGTCTTGGCGATGATCAAGAAGTCTCGAGCGAGCGACCAGTTGTTGAGATAGTGGACATCGAGAGAAACCCTGTACTCGTAACTGACGTCGTTGCGCCCGCTGGTTTGCCATTGACCGGTCAGTCCCGGACGGACTGCCATATAGGCCCACATGTGTTCGCCGTAGCGCGGCAGTTCCTCGGCTGTGACCGGGCGGGGTCCGACGAGGCTCATTTCGCCACGCACGATATTGATCAGCTGGGGAAGCTCGTCGATGCTCGAGCGCCTGAGAATATCGCCGACGGCGGTGATCCTCGGATCGTTCTTCAACTTGCGCGTCGCTTCCCATTCGCTGCGGGCGGCCGGGTTGTTTTGCAGCAATTCCGCGAGCTGAGCGCTCGCATCGGGCTTCATCGTGCGAAATTTGAGGCATCCGAACGGCGCTCCGCCGAAGCCAATGCGCGTATGGGAATAGAAGACAGGGCCGCGGTCGGAGAGTTTCACGATCATCGCGACGATCAGCAGAAGCGGAGAGAGCAGGATCAGAGCGGTGATCGCGACAAGAATATCTATCGCACGCTTCGACGACCTGCTCGCTGCACGAGGCCGGGAATCGGGGGAATCGTCACCCTTCGCGGCCCGTTCGACGCGTGACCAAGCCTCAAAACTATGTGCTTCCCATGCCATCGCGGTCTCCAAAACATTGCCCGTCAACAACCGTTGAAAGCTTGCTGCGCCGCACCCAGATTGTCTGTTACCAAGGTCATGATCCTTAATTAATTCTTCATGCTAGGAAATCTCAGACAGATTTCAGAGTACAGATCCGTGTCATCAATTCTTTTAATTTGTTCTATAATCTGCTTTTGTCGGTCGTTCTGTGTGAATTCAATCATTATTTTTATATCGGAATTTCAATATCTGCTTGTTTTTAATTCAATAAGTCCTTTTTATATGCAGTTTTGTTCGATGTGGCCAATGGTACTCGTGTATTTTAGAAAGTTTGATTTTATACCGGTGGCTATTATGATTTTTTCTGAAGTAGACTTAAATTTTACGTTAGATTTGCGCGGATGTTATTTGACTAACGTAATAATCCAATATAATTGATGCAGTGCAGCATTAGTGAGAGACCATTCTAGTATCAGGAGTGAATTGCATGGACGGGATCACACATGCATCAGATCGCAGGATCGGCATCAGCAAAGGCGCGATCTCGGCCAGCGGCGGAATTCACCTCAACAGTCGCATCGTCATCGATGACGAATTCCTCTCCTGCCGCTCGAGCGTACGGCGTTTCCGTCGTGGCGAGATCATTGCCGGGGCCGGGGTCCTTGTCGATATGTTCGCGCGCGTGCATTCGGGGTTGGTCAGTGCAAGTACGATGCTGCCCGACGGCAGGGAATTCATCGTCGAAATCATTCCGAAAACAGGTCTGATCGGCGAGCTTGAAGTCTTGCGCCGGCAGACACTGAACCTCGAATACCGAGCCAGTTCCAATTGCGAGCTGCATTTCTTCGAAGGCCGGCTGCTGCGCGACATGTATGCTAGCGATTCGTGCTTCCGCGAAAAAGTCTTCTCAAGGGCCTTGGCGCGTGTCTCGGAGCTTGAAGATAGGATCATCGCCAACGCGGCGTCGACCCTTCAGGCAAGACTGGCGAGCACGTTGCTGCGGCTCTCGGCTGTTTACGGAAAAGATGCCGCAAACAGTGGCAACGAAGTGATCATCTCGCAAAACGATCTGGCCGCAACGCTGCCGGCGTCCCGCGAGAAGGTCAATCAATGCCTGCGGCGCCTGCGGGAATGCAAGATTGTCGACGGAGGGCAGGGCAAGATCCGAATACTTAACCGCAAGGCGCTCGAGGCCTGTGCGAATGGCGCGTTTTCGGCGAAGTGATGAGCCCGTCGTTTCCTGGGGCCCTCCGATCCGCCGCAAATGTCAGCCGCTTTGCCGGCCGCGGCACGACGAGGATTGATCGCGTGGTCGTCATCGACGACTACTCGGTGGCCAGGGGCGGCGCGACGGGGCTGGCGGTGCTCTCGGCCAAGCTTTTTCGCGGCCTGGATATTCCCGTGACTTATATTTGTGGGGATGACGCCGCCAATGCGGAACTTGCTGCTCTCGGGGTCGCCATGGTCGGATTGAACAGCCGCGACCTGCTTAGCGCCGAGCGTGCGAAGGCTTTCGTGACCGGCATTCACAATGGTGCGGCTGCCCGCATGGTCGCGAACTGGATTGCCGCGAAGGATACGGCGAATACCGTCTATCACGTCCATGGCTGGCATCAGATCCTGTCCCCCGCGCTTTTCAGGGCACTGGCTCCGGTCGCAGGACGATGCGTGATTCACGCGCATGACTTCTTCACTGCCTGTCCCAATGGCGCCTTTTTCGATTACCAGGCGCAAGAGATCTGCCTTCGGCGTCCGCACGGTGCCGGCTGCATTGCGACGGCTTGCGACAAGAGAAGTTATTCGCACAAATTGTGGCGGCTCGCCCGCGGCTCGAATATCCTCCGGCTGCTGAGGGCTGAGGCCGATTTCGGCCGGATCATCTTGCTGCATGAGAAGATGGCTGGGTTTCTCGTCGGCGCCGGCTATCGGCCCGAGCGGTTGACGACGATCCGCAATCCCGTCGCCCCCTTGTCGATAGAGCGTGTCGAGGCGGAGGCGAACGACGAATTTGTCTTCATCGGGCGGCTCGACGCGGAAAAGGGCGTGGAGGATGCCGTGGCCGCCACACGCAGAGCCGGCGCCAGGCTCTGCGTGATCGGGGACGGCCCGCTGATGCCGTTGGTCGCCGCTTCCGGCGATCACGTCAGGGCCGTCGGCTGGCAATCGCATGCGGAGATCGGCACCACCATCCGCAAGGCGCGCGCCCTGTTGATGCCATCGCGTTATCCCGAGCCTTTCGGCCTCGTGGCGATCGAAGCGGCCAGGAGCGGTCTGCCGGTCATCATGTCGCGCAGCGCCTTTCTCGCCGAGGAAATGGAACGAGCCGGTATCGCGTTTGCCTGCGACACGGCTGATGAAGCTGCCTTTGCCGACACATTGACGCGATTTAGCCAAATGCCGAGGCACGAAATCCGCGCCATGAGCGAACGGGCCTTCCTGATGTCGCCAGATCTCGCCTCGACGCATGAGGAATGGCGCGACGCTCTCCTTGCCGAATATTGCAGCCTGCTTTCGACGAATGCGGTTCGCGAACTGACAGATGGTGTGGCGACACAAGGAGTATTCCGTTGACCTTTAAAGCAACAACCTCTCTTTCCGACGCAAGGGCATTTCTCGGCGACGCGCCCGTGATGGCGAAAAGACGCGTGGCCGAGGCGGGAAGCGTCAAGGAAACCAGGCAACTGCGCGTCGCCATCGTGCATTACTGGCTCGTCTCAATGCGCGGCGGCGAAAAGGTTGTCGAAGAATTGTGCCGCATGTTTCCGCAGGCTGATATTTTCACCCTCGTCTGCAACCGGGATCGCATCAGCGATTTTCTCAAGACGCGGAACATCCACACGTCCTTTCTGCAGAAGATACCCGGGGCGCAGCGGCACTACACCAAAATGCTGCCGCTGATGCCCTTCGCGCTCGAGCAATTCGATCTGCAAGACTACGATCTCGTACTGTCGAGCGAATCCGGGCCCGCCAAGGGCATCATTACACGCGCCGACGCTCTCCATGTCTGTTACTGCCATTCGCCGATGCGCTACATCTGGGATCAGTTCCACGTCTACCGCCATGGCCTGCCGTGGATGGGACGGGCCTTGATGTCGGTCACCGCGCCGATGCTGCGTGCCTGGGACGTGACGACGTCTTCTCGCGTCGACGTGTTCGTCGCCAATTCCGACTATGTCGCAAACCGCATTCGCCGCTTCTACGATCGGGATTCCATCGTCATCCACCCCCCGGTTGCCACCGATGATTTTTCGGTCGGGAAGGGGAAGGGCGAATTCTATCTCTATGCCGGCCAGCTGACGGCCTATAAGCGGCCGGATATCGCCGTTCGCGCCTGTACCGAGACCGGGCGTAAGCTCATCGTGATCGGAGAGGGAGAACAGTTGCCTCATCTGAAATCGATCGCCGGCCCGACTGTCCAATTCCTCGGCCACCAGCCGTTCAATGTTCTGCGTGATCACCTCTCGCGATGCCGTGCCCTGTTGTTTCCAGGCACGGAGGATTTCGGCATCCTGCCGGTAGAAGCCATGGCATCGGGCCGGCCGGTGCTTGCTTTCGACGCCGGCGGCGCAAGGGAAACGGTATCTTCGCCGCAGGTCGGTTTTCGCTTCGCTCAGCAAACCACTGAAGCCCTGCTGGAAACCATCGCGGCGTTCGAAGAGGTGGAGGACGATATCGATCCGCAAGCCATCCGCGCGCATTCGCTGAAGTTTTCCTCGGCGGTTTTCCGCGATCGGATGGCCGGGCTCATCGAGCAACAGCTCTCCACCCATGCCGACCGATCGGTCGACGTCTTCAATAGACGACCGGTCTGAGGACAAGACTGGAGCTGCCTATCTTGCTGCCGCGATCGAAACCGTCTCAATCTGCCGACGAGGAATAGACAGATCATGTCAAGCCTATCTCAGAGGACGGCGACGGCGAGCATCTGGACGATCAGCGGAAAATTCCTCGCGCGACTGCTGGATTTCGTCAGTCTTCTCGTCCTTGCAAGGTTGTTGAGTCCCGCGGATTTCGGATTGGTCGCCATTGCGACATCGGTTCTGGTCATCATCGAGGCGATCCTGGATCTGCCGTTGACGCAGGCCCTGATGCGTCAGCCGTCCCCTTCCGACGAGATGTTTGCGACGGCTTTCACGTTGAGCCTGCTGAGAGGGTTGGCCATCACCCTGCTGATGATGATCATTTCCTGGCCGATGGCCGTGATCTACGACGATTCCCGACTTTTTGCGCTTGTCGCGGTGCTTTCGATCGCGCCGGCCATGCGCAGCATGATCAGTCCGCGCATGGTCCTTTTCATGCAGCGTTTCGATTTCAAACGCGAATTCGCGCTCGACCTCATCACCAAGGGATCGACGCTGCTGTTCGGGGCAGGGGTGGCGGTGGCGACGGGCAGCTATTGGGGGCTCGCGGCCGGGGCGGTCGCCGGCCCGACGGCGGCGATGATCACCTCCTATGTCTTTGCGCCGATGCGGCCGAAGTTCAGCCTGTCGGAGTGGAAGCGTTTCCAGGACATGATCAGCTGGAATACCGTGTCGCAGGTGCTGAGCGCGATTAATTGGCAGCTCGACCGACTGCTTTTGCCGCGTTTTGCCGGGCTGTCGACATTTGGCGCCTTCAGCGTCGCCGACAATATCGCCGGCATTCCCTATCAGACCTTTGTCGGCCCGTTGCTGCGTCCGCTGATGGCGGCGTTCTCCACTGTCGAGGACCGTCGCAACCTGGTTGCCGCCTATTTGAAGGCAACGGGTGCAATCACCTTCGTCGCGGCGCCCATTCTCATTGCACTTGCCTTTCTGGCCGAGCCGACGGTGCGTATCCTCGTCGGCGAGAAATGGGCATCCGCCGCACCAATTCTGCAATGGCTGTGCCTGCTGAGCCTGCTCGGTCTTCCGACGAACATAGTGCCGGCATTGGCGATGGTCATGGACAAGACCCGTTCCCTCGCCTTGCGGATGTTTGCCGAGTTCGCAGTCAGAGTCCCGGTCACCATCCTGGGTATCGTTTATTTTCAGGTGGCGGGTGCGCTTGGCGCGCGTGTTGTGGCGGTTCTCGTCGCTTATGCCGTGACGCTCATCATCACTCGGCGGTTGATCGGGGCGAGTTTTGCTGCGCAGCTGAATTCCTTTTGCAGGCCTCTGGCCGCGAGCCTGCCGATGATCGCTTTCCTGCTCTGGATGGAGCCGAATCTCGCCGCCATGCCAACCGGCTTCAGCCTGATCGTCAGCCTGGCGCTTTGCGGCGCGGCGGCGGCGACAATCTTCTGGGTCTTCGCGCTATTGCTCTGGCAGGTTCTGGGAAGGCCCGACGGCATCGAGACCATCGTCGTTCACAGGCTCGTGCTGCGACGGAGCAGAGTTGTCATTTCATGAAAAAGACCCGTGCAGCCCAACGATTGTTTTAGTGGTTTCGGAGGAGCGCAATGCGTTACGGCATATCTTCTAAGAGTTTTGGGTTGCTCGTTGTTCTCGGACTGGGGGCGTTGCCGAGCCGGCCTAGTGTCGCCCAGGAGCCGATCAACATGGACGCCTATCAGCTGACCTTCGAGGAGAATTTCGACGGCCTCGATGTCTCGGCGTGGGGAGAGAGAAGCTCCCGCTGGATCGCTCACACGCCCTGGAACGGCGACTTCGGCGACGCCCGCTTCACGGATCCGGCGCCCGATTTCCCGTTTGCGAACGATCAGGGAATCCTGAAGATCGAAGCGCGCAAGGGGGAGGATGGAACTTGGCGGTCGGGCCTGCTCTCGGCGGTCAACCCGAAAGGCGAAGGCTTCTCGCAGCAATTCGGCTATTTCGAAGCGCGGATGAAGCTGCCGCCGGGCAAGGGTGTGTGGCCGGCCTTCTGGCTCATCGGGCTCGACCGGTCAAAATACACCGCCGAGATCGACGTGCTGGAATATTATGGACGCGCGCCCTACGAGTTCAGCATGGGTTTTCATATCTGGCGCCAGGCCCATGGCGGTGAGAATTCCAATGGCGGCTATTGGAAGACCGTCCAGGACGGAATTTTGAACAGCGAGTATCATACCTACGGCGTCGATATCCAGGCCGACAAGACGACCTTTTATCTCGATCGCCAATACCTCTGGAGCTTCGATACGCCGAAGGAGTTCCACATGCCGTTCTACCCGCTGGTGAACCTGGCGCTCGGCTCGGGTTGGCCGATCGATGAAACGCCGAACCCTTCCATCCTGCTCGTCGACTATATCCACGTCTACAAGCGCAAGCCGGCCGACGCGGCGAATTGAGCGAACGACCGTTTGACCCCTCTATTGCTCGCGGAGGCAACTGAGACCGGTTTGTGCATCGAAGAGATGCATCGCCTCCTCGTCGACGAAGAGGGTGAGTTTTTCGTCGCCGGGGACCAGCGTGCGCGGCGGCAGGCAGGCCATCAGCCGTTGGTTCTCCGCCAGGGCGGTGACGACGAGCTCCGGGCCGGTTAACTCCGCAACCTCCACAGTTGCCTCGAGCGAAGCCCCGGATCCAGCCGTGCGAAGGGACTCGGGGCGGATGCCGAGGATCAGGTCGCGGCCATCGGCCGCCGCCTTACCGAAGCGGACGGGCAAAGGCAGGCTGGTACCGGAACCAGAGAGCACCAGTCGACCATCCCGGACGGTTGTCTTGAGCAGGTTCATCGGCGGCGCGCCGACGAAGGTGGCGACATAGAGCGTCGCCGGACTGTTGTAGATCTCTTCAGGCGTGCCGAGTTGTTCGATGCGGCCGTCGCGCATGACGGCAATGCGGCTCGCTAGCGTCATCGCCTCGATCTGGTCATGGGTGACATAGACCACTGTCGTCTTCAGCATCTGGTGAAGGCGCTTGATCTCGGTGCGCATTTCCATGCGCAGCTTGGCGTCGAGATTGGAGAGCGGCTCGTCGAAGAGGAACACCTCCGGCTTGCGCACCAGGGCACGGCCGATCGCGACGCGTTGCCGCTGGCCGCCGGAGAGCTGGCTCGGCTTGCGATCGAGCAGATTTTCGATCTGCAGGAGCGATGCCGCATCGCGCACGGCCCTGTCGCGCTCCGGCGCCGGAACTTTACGCATTTCCAGGCCGAAGCCGATGTTCCTATGCACCGTCAGATTGGGATAGAGCGCATAGGACTGAAAGACCATGGCGATGTCGCGGTCCTTCGGATGCACGCGGAGCACCGAGCGGCCGCCGATCCTGACATCACCGCTCGTCGCCTCGGCCAGGCCGGCGATGATGTTCAAGAGCGTTGACTTGCCGCAGCCGGAGGAACCGAGCAGCACGAGGAATTCGCCGCTTTCCAGGGAAATATCGATGCCTTTCAGCGTCTCGACGTCGCCATAGGTCTTGCAGATATTTTCGATATCGAGGGCGCTCATGACTGTGGCTCCTGACGAGAGTTCGTGTCGCCATAGCTGCGGGGAAGGGTGGAGACGGCGCGCGAGGCGACCTCGGTTCCCGCCCTCAGGCAAGATATCAAAGGCTCGTCCTTTGCCAGTGCTGCGAGAAAGGCGGCGTTGAAGACATCGCCGGCGCCGATGGTATCGACCACCGTCACAATAGGCGCAGTCACCGAAACCAGTTGGCCGTCAGACCCGATCGCGATTGCGCCATCGGGGCCGCGTTTGACGACGACGATCGCACCTTGCGGCATATGCGAGCTAATGTGCCGTGCGGCTTCGATCGGATCGGCGATGCCGGCAAGCGTCGTCGTCTCGACCTCATTGAGCAGCGCGATGCGGCTGCGGGACAGCCAAACGCGTGTCGCAGCGCAATTCTGCTCGGTCCAGCCGTCGAGCGGCCAGCCGGTGTCGAGGGCGACGGCGATGTCATGGCTCTCGGCCCAGTCGAAGAAGGCGTCATATTGGCGCGTCAGATCGTCGGTCAGGAAGCCGCCGCAGAGAAGTGCGTAGCCGCCGCGAAGCCTTGCGCCGTCGATGACGGCGAAGACATCGGCCAGGGTGAAGCGCGGCAGGTGGCCCCGCGTCGTGAAGAAGGTGCGCTCGCCGCCAGGATGGGTGATGCCGACGGAGAGGGTCGTTTGTTCAGGGCGCACCGGCCACTTCTCGGAACGGTGGCCGAAGGCTTCGGCCAGCCAGCGGCCGAACTGATCACTACCGATATTGGCGGCGATCTCGAATTCGATGCCGAGCGCCTGCCAGGCGAGCGCACTGTTGCCGGCGGAGCCGCCGACCCTGAGCTCGTCATGGTCGACGATGATCTCCGTCCCGGCTTTCGGCCAAGGGGCAGCCGGCCCGAGGATCAGGTCGACATTGACGTTGCCGATGACTGCAAGCGGCCGCATTCATTCGCTCCGGGTAATCTTGGTTGAACGGATCGGTGTTCCGGCATTCTCAACGCGGGTTTCGGCAAAGCCGATCATCAGTCGCTGGGCCGTCGGCAGCATGGCCAAGATCGCGGCAAGACCTGTTGCTGGAGCAAAGCGGATCGTCACTGCTCCGGTGACCGCAGCTTCTGTGGAGGCATCGAACAGGATGACGGGGGCGCCGGTCTCGACGGCGGACTGTGCCATTGCTGTAACCAGGCCGGCGGTTTCATCCTGACCGCGGAACAGCACAACGCCGATCTCCGGCCCGAGCATCTCCATCGGACCGTGGCGGAGCTGACCGCCCTCCAAAGAAAAGCACGGACGGCGCGACAGCTCGGTCAATCCGAGCGCCAATGCTTCGGCAACACCTTGCAGGCGGCGGCCCGAGGTGACGATGGTCGCGACGTTTTCGAGTGCGGCGAGGGCGGCGGCGATCTCGTGGTCTTCAGGCGCTTCAAGGACAGCAAGCGCGGCTGCGGGATCTTCGCCGAGCGCGGAAAGGATTGCCAGATGCAGAGCAAAAGTCACCGTCAGACTGCGGGTGGCTGCGAAGGCAAGCTCGGTGCCGCCGCTGCCAAGGAGCGACGGGGCGGTTCTTGCCAGGAACGAGCCGGCTTCCAGCGTCAGGCCGAAAGTTTCCAACGTGCCTCCGGTCTCGCTGAACCAACGCACAATCTCAGCGCTTTCGCCCGATTGCGAGGTGACGAAGATCGTTCTGCCGGCGATCGGAAGCGGTTGGCCGAGCTGCTCGGACAGTGGCAGGGCAACGGCATCGATGCCAAGACCACGATAGAGCGGCTCGACGGCGCGATTGACGGCATGTGAGCCGCCCATGCCGATCAGGAGCAGCCGGCCGGTTTTCTCAAGCGAGGCGGCGGCCTTTGCTGCCATCGGCCCGGCCGTTTCATAGGAGGCGATCGCATCGGCGTGCTGGTGGGCCATTTCGCGGTCGATCGCCGCAAGCCCGGCGGGCCGGTTTCTTTTTGTTGTCATCTTCATCCCTTGACGCCGCCGCTGGTGAGCCCCGAAATCAGGGCGCGTTGCATGACGAGACCGATCAGCACCGGGGGCAGGGCGGCGAGCACGCCTGCCGTCGCGATCAGCCCGTAATCGGAAACGCGGCCGCCGGCGAGATCGGCAATGGCGACGGTCAGCGTCTTGGCGCGCTGGTCCGAGGTGAAGAGCAGCGCATAGAAGAATTCATCCCAGGCAAGCAGGAATGCAAAAAGGCTCGAGGTCGCGACCACGGGGGCGGCGAGCGGCAAGGTGATGATCCGGAGCGTCTGGAACAGGCCGGCACCGTCGATCATCGCGGCGGATTCGATCTCGCGCGGAATGGAATCGAAGCCCGACTTCATCAGCCAGGTGGTGAAGGGCGCGAGAATGGTGAGATAGACGAGGGCGAGGCCGAAGACGTTGTTCAGCATGCCGAGATGGGAGAGGCCCATATAGAGGGGAACTGCGAGCGCTACCGGCGGCAGCATGTAGGTGGCGATTACCATCGACAGCGACCAGCCGACGGAAGGCGTACGTGACACGGCCCAGCCGGCCGGAATGGCGAGCGCGATGGCGGCGATCGTCGCCATGCCGGCCACCTCGACGCTGTTGCGCAGCGACGAGGTGAAGGCGGCGCCGGCGCTGTTTTCGAGCGTCGACAGCAGCACTTGGTATCGCGAGAAATCGACGGCTTGCGGCCACCAGCGCAGCGGCTTTGCCGCAAGGTCGGCGGCCGGCGAGATGCTCATGATGAACAGCCATAGGATCGGCGCCAGGATGACGGCGGCAAGCAGCAGCGCTGAGAGATGAATGAAGACTGAGAAGAGCGGGCTTTGGCGTTCCATCAGCTGGCACTCCCGGCGGTCTTGCGCACCAGGGCCGCGTAGCCGGCAGCGAGCAGCGTCACCAGCAGCGTGACGATCAGGGCGAGCGAAGCGCCCGAGCCCGCGCGCTGGAAGGAGAAAGCTTCCTGATAGACCAGGATCGACAGCGTGCGGGTGCTGTTGGCCGGTCCGCCGCGGGTCATGACCCAGATGATATCGAACACCTTGAAGGCTTCGATCGTGCGCAGCACCAGCGCCACCATCAGCGGGCCGGCGAGATAGGGCAGGATGACGAAGCGGAAGCGGGCGAAGGGGCCGGCGCCGTCGACGAGCGAGGCGGCGGTGATGTCGCGCGGCACGGCCTGGAGTGCGGCGAGCGCGATCAGCGCCACCAGGGGGAAGTTCTTCCAGCAGTCGGCGGCGATGAGGGCAGCGAGCGCCGTGCCGGGTTCGCCGAGCCAGGAGCGGTAGGCGTCGAGCAGGCCGAGCTGGGTCAGCGCGGCGTTCAGCGCGCCATATTCAGGATTGTAAATCAGCCGCCAGAGCGTGGCGTTGACGACGGTCGGCAGCGCCCAGGGCAGGATCATCAGGGCGCGCAGCGCGGTGCGGCCGCGAAACTGCTGGTTCAGCAGCAGGGCCGCAAGGACGCCAATCACCATTTCGGCTGCGACCGAGACAATCGCGAACCAGGCTGTGGTGATGAGTGTGCGCTGGAAATTCGAGCCGGAGAGCATCTTGGCGTAATTGTCGATGCCGACGAAGCTGCCCTCGGTGCCGACCAGTTTGGCATCGGTGAAGGAGAGGCTGACGGTATCGACCAGAGGCCAGCCGATCACCGAGATCATTACCACGAGAAGCGGCAGCATCAAAAGCCACGCGCGGGTTGTCAGCCAAGTGCCCGACATCGAGGCAACCCTTTTCATTCACAGGTTCTGGAGACCGGGCGACGGCGGGCGCCGCCCGGGTCATGCCGGGCTCAGAGGCCGCTGTTTTCGGCCGCCGATTTCAGCGCATCCTCGGGAGAGGACTGGCCGAGCAGGGATTCCTGGATCGCCTGCTGCAGCGCGGTCGACAGCTCCTGATATTTCGGCGTCGTCGGGCGCGGATACATGGCTGCGAGGCCGACCTTGGCGGCGGAAATCAGCTCTTCCTGGCCCTTGGTGACTGCAGGGTCCTCATAGGAAGAGGCCCAGATCGGCAGGCTGAGCTTGGCATAGGCGTTTTGCGTCGCCTGCGAGGTCATGAAGGTAATGTATTTCCAGGCTTCGTCGGGGTGTTTGCTGGCGGAGGTGATGCCGAGGCCCATCGAGCCGTTGACGGCCGAAGCCTCGCTCTTGCCGGCCACGCCCGGAGCCGGCACGACGCCGACCTTGCCCGCGACCTTGCTGTCCTTCGGATCGTTGGCCATGTTGTACATGTAGGTCCAGTTCAGCGCGAAGGCGGCGTCGCCGTTCTGGAAGACCTTACGGACGTCTTCTTCCAGAAATTCCTTGGAGTTCGGGTTGGTCAGGCCCGATGTATAGCTCGCGACCATGTATTTCAGCGCATCGAGACCGCCGCCGCTCTGGAAGGCTGGCTTGCCGTCCTTCAGAAAATCGCCGCCATAGGCGCTGACGAGCGTGGTGTAGTCGCAGATGGCGGCCTCGGCCTGCGACCAGCTCCAGGCGATCGGCGTGGCGAGCAGACCCTTGCCCTTGATGGTCTTTGCCTGCTCGGCCAGTTCGTCCCAAGTCTTCGGTGGCGCCTTGATGCCCGCCTTCTCCAGGATTTCCTTGTTGTAGAAGAGGTATTTGGTGTCGAGAATCCACGGCATACCGTAATATTTGCCGTCATACTGCACGGTGGTCCAGGCGCCCGGCAGCACGCCTTTCTTCATCTCGTCGGTGATACGGGATGAGACGTCGACCAGCACCTTGTTGGTGGCGTATTCGGCAGGCCAGATGACGTCGAAGAGGACGACGTCGTATCCGCCGCCGGAACCTTGGGCCAGCACCGTCTTATCGTGCAGGCCCTCATAGGGGACGAATTCGAGATTGACCTTGATATCGGGGTTCGCCTTGCCGAAGGCATCGGTCATGGCGCGCACGTCGGCCTCACTGTAAGCGGCCTGCGCCATGAAGAGCGCGTTCAGCGTCGTTTCGGCGAAAGCATGCGGAGCAAAGGATGCGCCGATCAAGGCCGCACCCAGAAGCGTCTTGTTGAGAGATTTCAGCATTGCAGCCTCCAGTTTTTGAAATTTACGCATGGCCGAGGGCGGTTTCGCCGCCATCGGTTTTCGAGAGGGCACGCGTGAAAAAAAGCGCGCCTGGTCATCATCTCGGAGCGTCGGTGGAGGCCCTTCGCGGCCTCCTGCGTTCCCTGGAACTCTCCGGTCCCTTATTAAGTCAAATGTCTTGACTTATTACTTCGCCAACATTCTACTGGAGTCAAGAGGCAATTGACACATGAACGACATCAGGCCGATCCGAGCCAAGAGCGGCACCAATCACGAAGGCACCAGCGCTCATAACCGGCGCGTGATGATCGATGCCTTGAGGATCAACGGTGCGCTCTCGCGCGCCGATCTGGCGCGGGCGACGCGGCTGACCAAGCAGACGGTGTCGAATATCATCGAGGAACTCGCGCGCGATGGCCTCGTCAGTTCGCAGGAGGCTGTGCGCAAGGGCAGGGGCCAGCCCTCGACGCCTTATGGCCTGGTGCCCGAAGGTGCTTTCGCGATCGGCCTCCAGATCGACCGGCACGTGACGCGGGCGGTCGCCGTCGACCTCGTCGGCAGCGTTCTCGTACGCGCAGAAGCCGGGCTGCCGCCCGGAGGTCCGTCGACGGGAACGAAGGTCATTCTCGATCTCGTCGCCGGCGTGCGTTCCAGGCTTGCCGGTATCGTCCAGCAGTCGGAAAAACGGCTGGTCGGGCTCGGCGCCGCAATGCCTGGCCCGTTCGGCATGGAAGGCAGCGGCGACGATCCCTGGATGATGGAGGCTTGGCAGAAGTTTCCGCTCCTTGAAACGCTGAGCGACGGCACTGGCCTCGATGTCGGTCTTCAGAACGATGCGGCAGCGGCTGCGACCGCCGAGCGCATGGTGGGAGCCGCCCACGGCATCGACCATGCCGTCTGCCTGTTCGTCGGCTACGGCATCGGCGCCGGTTTGATCCTAAACGGCGAGCTCTATCGCGGCGCCAACGGCAATGCCGGCGAGATCGGCATGGCGCTGCTCTTTGCCGACGGTAAAACGACACCGCTCGAACACCGTGCCTCGCTCGCCTCGCTCTACCAGCATCTCTCGGCCGATCCCGCCGATCCCGATCTCCATGGGCGCATCAATGAACTCGCCTCCAGCGGGGATCCAAGCATCGAAGGCTGGATCGAGGCGGCGGCGGCGGACCTGCGCTGGAGCATCCATCTCATCGAAACGGTCTTCGATCCGCAGACGGTGATCCTCTGCGGCAGCGCACCGGAAGCGCTGGTGAACAGGCTGATCGCGGCGATCGGCCCGCTGCTGCCTTCGATCGCCGAGAGGCGCGGCCGGATGCTGCCACGGCTGCAGCCCGGCATGGCAGATCCCTGGTCGGTGGCGCTCGGGGCGGCAGCCGGACCCATCAGCCGTGCATTCGATCCGCAGTTTGCTGCAATCTTGAAGGATTCCCTGTGATTTTGGGCCAAAACCGGGCGTTGCACAGCAGTGCAACGGCAAAAATGCCCATGTTTTTCGCAAGTTTCGTTATCAAAGGCTGCTGGAATAGGGGTGCTCTTTCGCAATACAGATAGATATTGAAGGCGTTGAAAAATTACAACTCTTCGAAAGCAGATGCGGAAAGCTTGAAATATATTTAATGTCTTTCCAAATATTCTCGAAATATTTCTCTTGGAGCTGTGAATAACGATTGCATGTCACTTTTGTGACGACTAGATTTTTAACATTTCATGTCATGTAATATTCATTGGCGGCGGCAATTTGAACCAGCTAAATGGGCGTGCGCTTAAAGCGCGCCCCTTTCTACGTTGGAGGTTCTCATGCAAGCCAAGCTTCTCGGCGCCGTTCGCGCCCTTCTCGCCACAGCGGTTCTTGCTGGGCCCGCTGCCGCCGCCGAAAAGACCAAGATTGATTTCTGGTTCGGCAATTCCGGTGATATCGCAAAGCGTGTCCAGGAACAGTGCGATCGCTTCAACCAGTCGCAGACCGATTATGAAGTCGTCTGCACCAGCCAGGGCAGCTACGACGCTTCCCTGCAGAACACGATTGCCGCTTTCCGCGCCGGCAAGCAGCCGACAATCGCCCAGGTTTCCGACGCCGGCACGCTCGACATCATGCTTTCCGGCGCCTTCTACCCGGCAAACCAGCTGATGACCGACATGGGCTACACGGTCGACTGGAAAGACTACTTCTCCGGGATCGCCAACTATTATGCGACGTCGAAGGGCGAGATGTATTCCTTCCCCTTCAACTCATCGACTGCTCTGCTCTACTGGAACAAGGACGCCTTCGCCAAGATCGGCAAGGACCATGCTCCGACCACCTGGCAGGAAGCCGGTGAAGACTTCAAAGCTCTGAAGGACGCAGGTTATGCCTGCCCTCTCGGTTTTGACATCTCCAACAACGAAGTCTGGCAGTACATCGAGCAATTTGAAGCCGTCAACGGCGAAGCGATCGCGACGAAGAAGAACGGCTTCGAAGGTCTCGACGCCGAGCTGGTGTTCAACAAGAACCCGCTTCTCGTCAGCTACGTCAAGGACCTCAAGTCCTGGTACGACAACAAGCTCGCTGTCATCAAGAACAAGGCCGTCGGCCAGACCTTCGTCGAAGCCTTTGCTGCCGGCGACTGCCAAGTCATCCTGACCTCCGTCGGTGACCATGGCAATATCGGCCGTACCGCCAAGCAGGGCATGAACTGGGGCGTGGCAATGCTCCCGACCTACGGCAATGCAACCCGTCACAGTTCCTTCGTCGGCGGCGCTTCGCTCTGGGTCTTGAAGGGGCATACCGATGCCGAATACAAGGCTGCCGCTGCCTTCTTCAACTTCATCGCCAAGCCGGAAGAAGCGCTGACCTGGTCGACCGTCACCGGTTATATTCCGGTTCGTAACTCCGGCTTTGAATATCTGAAGAAGCAGGGTTTCTACGACAAGGCTCCTTATGCCGGCCGCGAGCTCGCCATTCAGAGCCTGACCGCATCGCCTGCTGACGATACGGTTCCGCATGGCATCCGCCTCGGCGGCCTGCTGCAGGTCCGCACCGAGATCGCCAACGGTCTGCAGGCAATCTTCGTCAACAACGCCGATATCCAGGCTTCGCTCGACGGCGCTGCCGATCGCGGGAATCAACTGCTGCGCCGCTTCCAGCAGACCTACAAGAACGTTCAGCTTCCCTGATCAACCGATATGAGCCGCCCCCGGTCCACTTGCGGACTGGGGGCGTCCTTATACATTCATACCGGCTGCGGAGGCGAAGTCGCCGCCCGCGCCTAAACCAAACCAGGCCGAAAACGACCACCCCATGGAAAAGCGCGTCACCTTCTCCTCGACGACGATCGGACTGCTCTTCGCGTTTCCGATGCTGCTGCTGATCTTCGTCTTCTTCTATTGGCCGAGCGCGCAGGCGCTTTATTGGGCGTTCACGCTCGAGCAGCCATGGGGCGGCGGCAATGCCTGGGTCGGTTTCGACAATTTCAAGCAATTGCTCAGCGACCCGATCTACTGGGAATCGATCAGCCGCAGCATGGTTTTCGCCTTTAGCTCGACGATCATTGCAATGGGGTTTGCGCTCATCCTGGCGCTTTTGACGGATCGTGAACTGCGCGGCCACAAAATCTATCGGTCGGTCTTCATCTGGCCTTATGCGATCGCTGCTCCCGCTCTCGGGCTCGCCTTCCGCTTCATTCTGGCGCCGGAGGCAGGCCTCCTGTCTGTTATCAACCAAGTGTGGCCCGGTCTCTGGAACCCGGCGCTCGACGGCAAAGACGCGATGATCGCCGTCATCGTCGCCTTTTCGTGGAAATATATCGGCTATAATTTCATCTTCTTCCTTTCGGCGCTTCAGGGCATTCCGCGTTCGCTGATCGAGGCCGCGGCCATGGATGGCTCCGGGCCGCTGCGCCGCATGTGGGATCTCCAGCTGCCGCTGCTCACGCCGACCCTGTTTTTCCTGCTCGTCATCAACATCACCGAAAGCTTCCAGGATTCCTTCGGTATCGTCGACGTCATGACTCAGGGCGGTCCGGCGCGGGCGACGGAACTGATGGTCTACAAGATCTATTTCGACGGCTTCAGGGGGCTCGATTATTCGGGGGCCGCCGCCCAGTCGATCATCCTCATGGCGCTCGTCGTCCTTCTCACCATTTTCCAGTTCCGCTTCATCGAGCGGCGCGTGCACTACAAGTGAGGTCGCTGACATGATCGAACGCACGCCGATATTCAACTTCGTCTGCTACACGGTTCTGGCGCTCGGCATGGTGATCGCGCTTCTGCCTTTCGCCATCGTCATCATCGCATCGACACTCGATCTGGAGACGGTCAATCATGTGCCGTTGCCGCTGATGCCGAGCTCGCATTTCTGGGAAAACGCGCACGAAGCCTGGGTGCGCGCCGATCTCGGCAACAAGCTGCTTCACAGCATCATCTTCGCCACGTCGGTCGCCGCCGGCAAGGTCATCCTTTCCGCGCTGGCTGCCTTTTCGATCGTCTATTTCCGTTTCCGTGGCCGGTATCTGATTTTCTGGATCATCTTCATCACGCTGATGCTGCCGCTCGAAGTCCGCATCGTGCCGACCTATTCGATTGCGGCGAATGCATTGGCGCCGTTCCAGGCGATCCTCGACATCACGGGAATTACCGGGCTCGTCGCCTGGGTGTCTGGCATCCAGATCAAGCTCGAATGGGGCCTGCTGAATTCCTATACGGGACTGGTGGCGCCGCTGGTGGCCACCGCGACCGGCACCTTCCTCTATCGCCAGTTCTATCTGACCGTCCCCGACGAGCTCGCCGAGGCCACGAAGATGGACGGCGCCGGTGCCGTCCGCTTTTTCGTCGACATACTGCTGCCGCTGTCGCGGTCGAACATGATAGCGCTGTTCACCATCATGTTCGTCTGGGCCTGGAACCAGTATCTCTGGCCGCTGCTTGTCACCACCGATCCGAATTTCGGCATTGCGGTGACGCAGCTCAAGACCCTCATCCCGTCCGAATTCGGCCTGCCCGACTGGAACGTCGCCATGGCAGGCACACTTATCATCATGTCGCCGCCGCTGGTGCTCGTCATCCTGATGCAGCGCTGGTTCGTGCGTGGCCTCATCTCCACCGAGAAGTGAAGGAACAGTCCTGTGGCACCGATCTCAATCCGTGATGTGAAGAAGAGCTACGGCAAGCATCCCGTCGTTCATGGCGTCGATCTGGAGATCCAGTCCGGCGAATTCATCGTCATTCTCGGCCCCTCCGGCTGCGGCAAGTCCACGCTCTTGCGCATGATCGCCGGGCTTGAGGAAATCAGCGGCGGCGAAATCGCCATCGACGGCCGCGTCGTCAACCAGCTGGAGCCGCGCGAGCGCGGCTGCGCCATGGTGTTCCAGAACTATGCGCTCTATCCGCACATGACGGTCGCCGAGAACATCGGCTACGCCTTGAAGGTGGCCGGTGTTGCGAAGGCGGAGCGCAGCCGTCGCATTGCCGAGGTCGCCAAGGCGCTCAGCCTCGAACCCTTCCTCGACCGCCGCCCTGCCGCCCTTTCCGGCGGCCAGCGCCAGCGCGTCGCCATGGGCCGTGCGATGATCCGCGAGCCGAAGGTGTTCCTCTTCGACGAACCCTTGTCGAACCTCGACGCCAAGCTGCGCATCGCCATGCGTGCCGAAATCCGCCGCCTGCACCGGCGCCTCGGTGCCACCTCGATCTTCGTCACGCACGACCAGACCGAGGCGATGACGCTGGCTGACCGGCTGGTGGTGATGAACGGCGGCAGGGTGGAGCAGGTCGGCACGCCGGAAGAGGTCTATCATCATCCGGTGTCGCGCTTCGTCGCCGGTTTTGTCGGCACGCCGGCGATGAACCTGCTCGAAGGCACGATCAACGATGATAGCGTCTTCGTCTACGAACAGAGCCGCAGAATCGCGCTGCCACGCGAACGGGCCGCGCTGCTGAAAGGCAAGCGCGTCGTGCTCGGCATGCGCGCCGAGGCGGCCCGGTTGGTAGCCCCGGATGCGCCCGGCGCATTGGTGGCAACGGCCGATTTCATCGAAGAGCTCGGCGCAAGCCGCGTCGTTCATGCCGATTTCGACGGGCTGCCCTTTGCTGTGGCGCTGACCGAGGCCGTGACGGTGAAATCGGGTGATCCGATCGGCATCGCGATCGACCACAATGCGATCCATCTCTATGCCGCCGATACCGGCCGGATTATCGAGAACCCTGCCATGAACAGCGCCGGCGCCGTTCACGCCTGACCGGCGTCAGCGGTGAATGGGATCAATCCAGCGAACGTCTTCCGGTCTCTCGACCGGTTCGATATCCAGATTGACGACGACCGGTTCCTGGCCTGAGCGGACGAGCACGCATTCCAGCGTCTCGTCGCGGCTGGCGTTGATCTCCTGGTGCGGCACATAGGGCGGGACATAGATAAAGTCGCCCGGGCCGGCCTCGGCGGTGTATTCGAGATGCTCGCCCCAGCGCATGCGGGCCTTGCCCTTGACGACGTAAATGATGCTTTCGAGATCGCCGTGATGGTGGGCGCCGGTCTTGGCATTGGCATGGATTGTCACCGTGCCCGCCCAGATCTTCTCGGCGCCGGCGCGCGCATGGTTGATTGCGGTCGCACGGTTCATGCCCGGCGTCTGCGCGGTGTTCGGGTCGAGCGAATTGCCGGGAATGACCTTGACGCCGTGTTCGCGCCAGTTGACATGATGATGCTCGTGGTCGTCGCTCACGCCTTGCCTCCACTTTCGATTTCGCCAGTCTAGGCGGGAGCCC
Organism: Rhizobium sp. NLR22b; assembly: GCF_019685295.1. Taxonomy (NCBI): domain Bacteria; kingdom Pseudomonadati; phylum Pseudomonadota; class Alphaproteobacteria; order Hyphomicrobiales; family Rhizobiaceae; genus Rhizobium; species Rhizobium sp. NLR22b. Next base: position 127,230 of record NZ_JABDWM010000016.1, on the reverse strand, counting down.
GGCGGCGGCCAAGTGGATCGCCGCGGTACCGCCGCAGATATCTTCTGCACTCTGTAGCTTCTGTGCACAAGGAAAGAACGGACCCGATGAGCCACCTCCCGCAGATCGACTACGACACCGCTTCACCAGAGGTTCGTGCGGCGCATGACGAGGAAGTCAGGCTGCGCGGGCGCATGACCAACATGAAGCGGACGCTGCTGCATTCGCCAGCGGCTCATCGCATCTATGCCGAGTGGTTCACGCTGCGCGCCGAACTCGATCCTGCGATCAGCGACCGGGCGATCTGGATTTTCTCGCATGCGATCTCGAAGGCAGCCAGATCGAAGATTGCCGTCACCTTCTTCCGCAGGGCACTGATCAACAAGGGCTTCAACCCCGACGCGCTGGAGTTTTCCGACGAAGAGGCACTCCTCGACGATTTCGGCAAGGCGATTGTCACCGATTCCAATGCCGTTCCGACCGAACTTTGGGCGAAGCTGAAATTGCGCTACGAGACCAAGGTGCTCGTCGATCTCGTCGCCTTTGCCGGCATCATGCTGGCCACCGCCGTCTTCAACAATATCGTCGAGGTCGACTTGGACCCCGAGCTTGAAGCCTTTGCCGAGGGAGCCAGTTCATCCGCATCCTGAAATCTCAGAGAATGATGCCGAAAAGGGTAAGCGGTTTCCGACGACATCACGCTCTGACTATTAATTTAGAACAGGATTGAGGTTTGTAGGCCGAGCGTGCCTAAAATGGTCCGGTTCTAACCATCGAGCGGAAGGATCAGCACATCGCGTGCCGGCACATCGATGCCACCGTGGCCGATATGGCCGACGGGCCAGACGGCCCGGCCTTGCGCAAGGGTCCCTCGGGCGAGCGTCAACTCCGTCTTCTGCGTGGTTCTCGTCGGATTGACGAGCCAGAGGAAGCTGCCTTTTTCACCCTCGTGGATACGGGCGAAGAGTGCGGCATTCGACAGCGTCACGTGGCGCTTCTTCCCACTCCATCTCAATAGCTCAGCGAAGAAAGCGCCGTTCGCCTTCCCCTGTGTGCGGTAATAGGCAACGGAAGGATTGGTGCCGATCAGCAGCGTGCGACCCTTGCCATAAGCATTTTCCACGACGGCAAGACGACCGTCGGTGAAGTGGCCACGTCCCGTTCCGCCGGTCAGCCGATAAGACTGTAGGAAGCCGCCACCGTGGACCGCCGCGCCGTCGAGATCGAAATGGGTGCGGTCTCCGATATCGGGCATGAATTCGACCTCCTCCTCGCGTGCGCCGAAGACCTCGTCGAGGCCCATGTTCGGTTGCACGGTGCCGACATGGCCGCGATCGCCGAAATAGCCGGGGCATGCCTCGGCAATCAGTGTGCCGCCGTTTTCGACCCAAGCTTTCAGGCGTTTCGCCTGCTCTGAAGTGAACATGATCGGATAAGGGAAATAGAGGAAATCATAGTCCGCGAGGTCGTCGATATGCACCCAATCCGGTTGCGTACCGGTTTCGAGGAAGGCGCGATAAGCGCCCCACATCGCTTCGGGATAGGGCTTTTCCGTGCGGTCGTGGTTCAGGAGGTAATCGAACTCCTGCGTTTCGCGCACGACGAGGATGCCGACCTCTCCGCGCACGGGCTTTGCCTCCCAGAGGGGAGCCTGCGCCTTGTCATTGGCCCATCTCGCCATGGCGCTTGCCATGTCGGAGCGCGGCGTGCGCGAGCCGTCCATGCCGTAGGAGCCGAAAGCGCCGAAGAGCGGACCGTCGAGCAGCGGGCGCCAGCGCAGATTGATCACGCCGCGGGCGCCGCCGGCAAGTGAGGTCATGCTCCAGAGGCGAATATCCTCGGGCTCGGCGACGCGGCCATCCTCCTTGTCACGGCCGATCACCTGCGGCTGCAGCCAGAGCGGGCCGCCCTGGCGCTCGGCGTGCCAAAAGGGTTTGCCGCGCGCGGCGGCGCGGTTGATGTCGACGCCGTACCAGTTCTTCCAGGCTTCCGACCCCTTGCGCGCCTGGATCCAGGTAAAGCCGTAGACCTCGACCTTGGAGGCTGCAAGCCAGTCGTCGCAGCCGTTGGCAGCCATGTTGGGAATTGCGCCGGATATGCCGTGGGCAAGGACGGTGTTCTTCTGGTCGACGGCGCGGATCGTGTCGATGCGCCATTGCATCTGATCGTAGAAGTTGTCGCGTTTGAACTGCAGCCAGTCGATACATTCAGGATAGGGTGCCATGTGCGCCGGCGGCTCGATGTCATCCCATTCGGCATAGCTGTAGCGGTACCAGGCCTTGGCCAGGACCTTCAGGCTGCCGTATTTCTTTTCGAGCCATTTGCGAAAAACAGCCTTTGCATAGGGGCTGTAATCGACGTCCGCGGAATAGTTGCACTCGTTCCAGACGTCGTAACCATAGATCGCCGGATGATCCTTGTAGCGGGTGGCGAGCGCGGTCAGGAATCTGCCCGCTGCTTCCCTCACTTCCGGGCAGTTCAGCGTCAGGGCGCCGGCGCCGCCACCATTGTTGGAGAAGCCGCCGGTCGCCGACGACACACCCATATAGGAACCGAGTTTGGTGCCGTCGGCATTGACCTGCAATGCATGAGCGTATTTGCGCACCGCCCAGTCGGGCACGGCATGAATCAACTCGGCGATAACGGTCTTGATGCCGTGTGCCGCCGCAAGGTCCATCTGACGGTCATATTCTTCCCAGTCGTAGACGCCGGGGGCGGTTTCGATTGCGCTCCACATGAACCAGTGGCGGAAGATGTTGAGGCCGTCTTGCCCGGCCGTGGCGTAGTCGCGCTCCCAATCTTCACGGGGCGGATTGGATTTGCGGAAGTAGACGGCGCCGTAGGGCAGTTGGATATCTTTGTTCAGCATTGTCCTGTCCTTCTCTATCGATGTCCGGACATGGCTTCGCCGTCCGGAAAGAAGGCTCCGGCAGTAGGCAGTCGAAGATGGCCGGCTATACTAAAAAGCGTTGATCTAGCGCGGTCCTCCGGCGAGGAGTTCCAGGGTGCGGATGAGGGCGGAATGATCGCGTTCGCCGTCGCCATTGGCGACCGCGGCGTTCATCAGTTGTTGCGTGGCGGCAGTGTTCGGCAGCGACAGATCGAGTGCGCGGGCGGCATCGACGGCAAGCGTCATGTCCTTGCGGTGCAGGCGGATACGGAAGCCGGGCTCGAAGGTCTGATTGATCATGCGCTCCCCATGCATTTCGAGGATGCGGGAAGCGGCAAAGCCACCCATCAGCGCCGAGCGCACCTTGGCCGGGTCGGCGCCGGCCTTCCTGGCAAAGAGCAGCGCTTCGGCAACTGCCTCTATCGTCAGGCCGACGATGATCTGGTTGGCGACCTTGGCCGTCTGCCCGTCGCCGTTACCTCCGACATGGGTGATGTTCTTGCCCAACTTTTCGAAAATCGACCGGGCACGTTCGAATGCTTGCTCCTTGCCACCGACCATAATCGTCAAAGAGGCAGCCTTGGCACCCACCTCTCCGCCGGAAACGGGAGCATCGAGATAATCGCAGCCGAGGGCCTCGATGCGTTTGGCGAAAGTTTTGGTGGCGACCGGGGAGATCGAGCTCATGTCGATAACGAGCTTGCTCTGAGAAAGGCCGGAGGCAACGCCGTGTTCGCCGAAGAGGACCGCCTCGACATCTGATGTATCCGGCAGCATCAGGATGACGATGTCCGAAGCATGCGCCACCACCCTGGCGCTCGCGGCGGCTATGGCGCCCTTGTCGACAAGATGCTGCGAGGTCTCTTTCACCCGGTTCAGATGCAGCGTGTGGCCGGCATCGATCAGATGCTCCGCCATCGGGCGGCCCATGACGCCCAGTCCGATAAATCCGATGCTCATGCTGCCCTCGCTGACTTCAGATAGGATCTCATCCAGCCGAGGCCATCCTTGGTGCCGGATTTCGGCTTGTACTCGCAGCCGACCCAGCCGTCGTAGCCGAGGCGGTCGAGTTCGGAGAGGATGAAATTGTAGTTGATCTCGCCGGTGCCGGGCTCGTTGCGCCCAGGATGGTCGGCGATCTGCACATGGGCGATTTTCTCCTTAAGTCGGGTGAAGGTGGGGATCAGATCGCCCTGCATGACCTGCATGTGGTAGAAATCATACTGGATATAGAGGTTGTCGGAACCGACCCTGTCGAGGATGCGCTCCGCATGGGTGGTGGTCGACAGAAAGAAACCCGGAATATCCCGCAGGTTGATCGGCTCGATCAGCAGGGTGACGCCGGCGTCGGCACAACGTTTCGCAGCATATTTCAGATTGCCGACCAGCACCGTTTCCAGCGTTTGAAGGTCCGCACCTTTTGGCACCAGGCCGGAGATGACATTCACCTGCCGGCAATCGAGCGCTGCGGCATAGTCGAGCGCCTGCTCGAGTCCATCGCGGAACTCCTCTGCACGCTCCGGCAGGCAGGCGATGCCGCGCTCGCCGCCGGCCCAGTCGCCGGACGGCACGTTGAAGAGCGCCTGTTTCAGGCCGCTTGCCTTCAGCGCCTCGGCAACCTTCTCCCTGGGTTCGGCATAGGGGCCCAGATATTCGAGGGCACCGAAGCCGTCCTTTGCAGCAGCGGCGAAGCGGTCGAGAAAGGGCAGGTCTTGGTAGAGGAAGGAAAGGTTGGCGGAAAATTTCTGCACGGGATCGTCCTTAGATATCGGCAGACGCGACGAAACGATGCCGGTGCAGCATGCGCTTGTCGCGAGGGTCGGGATTGGGAACGGCGGAGATGAGGCTCTTCGTATAGGCCCCCTCAGGAGCGGTGCAGATCTGTTCGGCCTCGCCGAGTTCGACGATCTTGCCGCGATGCATGACGGCGACACGATCGCAGAAATAACGCACCACCGAAATGTCGTGCGAAATGAAGATGAAGCTTAGGTTCAGCCGTTGACGGATATCGAGCAGCAGGTCGAGAATCTGGCTGCGGATCGAGACATCGAGAGCGGACGTCGCCTCATCGGCGATGATGATGCGTGGGTCGAGCGCAAGCGCGCGAGCGATGCCGATGCGCTGGCGCTGGCCGCCGGAGAAGGCATGTGGATAACGCTCCATCCCCATCGGGTCGAGGCCGACAAGGCGCATCAGTTCGGCGACACGGTCCGCCAGCGCCTTGCCCCTTGCCAGCCCGTTGACAACAAGCGGATCGCCGATCACCTCCTTGACAGTCATGCGCGGATTGAGCGAGGCGAAGGGATCCTGAAAAACCAAGCGGACTTCGCGATGGAATGTGCGGAGTTCGCGCTTGGTGAGTTTGGTGACGTCGATCTCGCCGCCGTCCTTGCCGCAATAGCTGATGCTGCCCGAGGTCGGCTCGACGGTGCGCAGGATGAGCCGGCCGAGTGTCGTCTTGCCGGAGCCGCTTTCGCCGACAATACCGAGGTTTTCGCCGGGATAGAGATCGAAGCTGGCGTCGTCGACGGCGCGCAACGTGTTGGCCTTGCCGTGCCAACCATAGATCTTGCTGAGGTGGCGGACGGACAGGATCGGCTGCGGTGCCGCCGGCGACAGTGCTATGGCGGGCAGCTTGCCATCGACATGATGCGTGAGCTTGACTGTCGAGGCAAGCAGTTGGCGGGTATAGGGATGTTCGGCGGCATGGTAGATTGCATCGACGGGTCCGCGCTCGACGATGCGGCCGAAGCGCATGACGGCGACATCGTCGGCCACTTCGGCGACGATCCCCATGTCATGGGTGATGAGCAGCATGGCCATGCCGCGTTCGACCTGCAGGCGCTTGATCAGATCGAGGATTTCGGCCTGGGTGGTGACGTCGAGGGCTGTCGTCGGCTCGTCGGCGATGAGAATGTCGGGATTGCCGGCAAGCGCCATGGCGATCATGGCGCGTTGGCGCATGCCGCCGGAGAATTCGAAGGTGTAGCGGTCAGCCATCTTGTCCGGGTTCGGGATCTCGACCTGTCGCAGCAGTTCGACGGTCCTTTCGCGGGCGGCGCGATGATCGAGATCACTGTGCAGGCGCACCGCCTCAATGATCTGCGAACCGATGGTGTGAACCGGCGACAGCGAACTCATCGGCTCCTGGAAGATCAGGCCGATGCGGCGACCGCGGATGGCCCGCATCGCCCGATCGGACGGCTTCAAGACGGCAATATCGGTGATGCCGTTACTTCCGGTGGCCCCGTCGCCGTCCCTGAGCAGGATGCGGCCGGAAACAATACTGCCGGGGCTGTCGACGATCTGCAGCAGCGAACGGGCGGTGACGCTCTTGCCGGAGCCGCTTTCACCGACGAGGCACAGCGTTTGCCCGCGTTTCAGCTCGAAACTGACATTTTCGACGGCGTGCAGGATGTGGGTGCGCAGCCTGAAATCGATCGAGAGGTTTTCGACGGAGAGAACGACGTCTTTTGAAAGGTCGGCCATGGTTTCCTCCTCAATTGTCGTAGGGGTCGGCGGCATCGCGCAGGCCGTCGCCGAAGAAATTGAAGGACAGGACGGCGATGACGACTGCGAGCGACGGCCAGATCAAGAGCCACGGCGCGGTGGCGACGGTGCGGATGTTCTGGGCGTCCTGCAGCAGCACGCCCCAACTGACGACCGGCGGCTTAAGGCCGATGCCGAGGAAGGAAAGAGAGGTCTCGGCGACGATCATGGTCGGTACGGCCAGTGTGACGACCGCAAGGATATGGCTTGTCAGTGACGGCAGGATATGCCGAAAGATCAGCCTGGTCTCGCTGGATCCGTCGAGCCTGGCGGCAACGACGAAATCCTCACTGCGCAGCGCCAGGAACCGGCCGCGCACTTCACGCGCCAGGCTGGTCCAGCCGAGCAGCGAGACGATGATCGTTATGACGAAATAGACATTGACCGGCGACCATGTCAGCGGGATCGCCGCCGCCAGGCCGAGCCACAGCGGGATGGTCGGCATTGCACTGACGACCTCGATGACGCGCTGGATCAGCGTATCGACCCAGCCGCCGTAGAAACCGGAGATCGAGCCGAGCACGACGCCGAGGATCAGCGACATGGCGACGCCGACGAGGCCGATCGACATGGATACGCGGGTGCCGTAGACGAGCCGAGAGAAGACATCGCGGCCGAGCCGGTCGGCGCCGAGCAGGTACATCGGGTCGTTTTGGTTGAGCGGGCCGATCAGGTGCCGGTTCATCGGGATCACGCCCCAGAGATCGTAGGCCGCGCCTTTGACGAAGAAGCCGATCGGGACGACCTTGGTGTCGTCGACGACGAAGGTGCGGCGTAGCGCCACCTTGTCGATCTCGACCTTGTAGCCCTTCACATGGATATTGAACTCAGAGCTGCCGTCCGGCTTTTCGACGAAGAAGCTGAAGCCCTGCGGCGGGGCATAGGTGTATTGCGGCCGCGAGGTCATCGGCAAAGCGGGCGCCAGGAATTCGGCGAACAGACCGACCAGATAGAGGCAGAGGATAATGACGCCGGCCACCATCGCCACCTTCTGGCGGATCAGCTTGCCAGCGACCAGCCGCCAGGGACCGATCGCTGCGGTCGAGACGGTCTTGCCCTGTTTCAATGGGCTGATCGAGGGGCCATCGGCAACAGTGTGAAGCGGACCAGCATGATTTCCGAAGGTCTCGTGCGTGCTCATCGCGTTCGCCCTCAATTGAACCGGATGCGTGGATCGAGCAGGGCCAGCAGCAGATCCGACAGCAGCATGCCGACAAGGGTCAGCGCGCTCAAAAGCAGAATGAAGCTGCCGGCGAGGTACATGTCCTGCGAGATCAGCGCGCGGAAAAGCAGGGGACCAGCGGTCGGCAGGTTCAGCACGATGGCAGTGATCGTCACGCCCGAAACGAGATGCGGCAGCACCCAGCCGATCGCCGAGACGAAGGGATTGAGCGCGATTCTGACCGGATACTTGAGGATCACCTTGTATTCCGGCAGTCCCTTGGCGCGGGCCGTAACGACATAGGGCTTGTGCAGTTCGTCGGTCAGGTTGGCGCGCAGGATCCGGATCATCGCTGCCGTTCCAGACGCGCCAATGATGATGATCGGGATCCAGAGATGGGCGAGGAAATCGCCGACCTTGGCAAAGCTCCAGGGCGCTTCGGCATATGCCGGCGAGACCAGCCCGCCGACGCTCTGGCCAAGAAATTTATAGGCGATGTACATCAACGTCAGCGCCAGGATGAAGTTCGGCACCGCAAGGCCGATGAAGCCGAGAAAGGTGAAGACATGGTCGCCGACGGAGTGGCGGCGGACGGCGGAATAGACGCCGATCGGCAAAGCCACGATCCAGACGAAGAGCAGGCTCAAGAGCGAGATAACCAGCGTCGAGCCCATACGCGCCCAGATCAGCCCGGAGACTGGCTGACCCCACTCGAAGGAGTAGCCGAAGTCGCCGCGGCTGACGATGCCCCAGATCCATTTGAGGTATTGGACATAGAAGGGGTCATCGAAGCCGTAGATTTCCTTCAGCCGCTCGATCTGAGCGGGATCGACGGTTTGGCCGCTGTCGCTCATGGTGGCGATCATCGAGGTCAGGTAATCACCTGGCGGCAGCTGGATGATCAGGAATGAGATCAGCGACATGCCGAACAAGGTCGGGATCATGTAGAGTACGCGCTTGAAGATATAGCCAAGCATCGAAACGTTTCTCCTCCCGTCGGGAACGCTGTGACGCGCCTCCCCCGGATCTTCACGCGCCGTCGGCCCTTCAGGCCGAAAGCGCTCCTCCGTCGCCTGTCACTTCATTTCCAGGTGAGATGCAGGACTTCCAGCCGGTCGATACCGGGCACCTCCACCTGCGCACGGCCGTTCGCAAGGCTGAAGCTTGCGGCGCGGTCGGCAACGACGAGCCATGCCTTCGCCACCGATCGGCCCTCCGGAATCTCCACCGAAATGGTCTGCGCTGCCAGAGGGTAATTGTCGCGGATCGGGCCTTTCATCATCATCGGGTTGGTGAGGTTGAAGAGGCTGACTGCCATGCCCTCACCGTTTTCGCGTAGCGCCAGATCGATGACGCCCTTGCCCTCGATGGTGACGCGTGGTGTCTTGCCGAGTGCCCAATGGACGGCGTTGGCGAGGAGCCGCGCATGATCGACGGCATAGACCTCCCAGAAGATCTCACCGATATTCCAGGGAATATAGACTGTGCGGCCACCCTTGCCAGTCTCGCGGGCGATGACGGCAGCACCTTTTGGTTCTTCTCGCGGATAGACCTCTTCCATCGGCAGATCGGGAAAGTCGGGAACGTAGAGGAAGGGCGCCTTCGCATCGGCCGACGGTACGGCGTGGATCAGGCGAGTGCCGCCCATGATGCGCTCGGCGCCGTCGAAGCCCCGGTTGATCGGGTGATCGCCGGAAAGTGCGACATAGGTGTTCTTGACGATGCCGCGCGGGCCGGAGACGTAGCTGGCACCCAGCACGTCGGCGAGGCCGAAGTCGGGGCGCTTCTTGCCGAATTCGTCGCGCAGCGACGTCTCGTAAGAGGCAATCATGCTGCCACCGCGATCGACATAGGCGCGGATCGCCGCGTTCTGCGCATCCGAAAGGCAGGAAGCGTTGGCAAGGATGATGAGCTTGAACCGATCGAGGCTCTCGTCGGTCAGCACCTGGTCCGAAAGCAGCTCGAAGGGCAGGCGGGCCTCGACGAGGGCATGGTAGAAACCGAGGTCGTGCTTCTCGGCGGAATGCCGTTCTTCCGGCGCCCAGTGGCGCAGCGTCGTCGAGGGATCGATGACGGCGATTTCGGCGGTCGGCTTCATGCTTTCCAGCACCGGCTCGATGGCTGCCTGCAGGGCGAATGCGTCGGCCACCGGCTCGACCCAGCGTTTGTCAGGCACGACGCCGTTGAACTTGGTGAACCAGGCGTAGAGGCCGTGGGCGGTGCCGTCATTGATCCAGAGCTGCATCTCCTCGCCCGAGGTGACGGCATCCTTCCAGCGATATTCCTCCTCGGGGCCGATCGAGGTGATCAGCACGACCGGGCGGTCGGGGAAGGTGGCTCGGATGCGCTTGCCATTGCGGCCTGCCGACCAGCCGAGCTCAAGGCCCTTGCGGCCCTGATGGTCGACGACGAGGAAGGGGCAGTGTTTGGCGATGACCGAGAGATCGAATTCCATCAGCGAAGCGCCACCCATGTTCGGAATGAAGCTCGCATGCGGGCGGATCGCTTTGACGGCATCGTCCCACTGCGCGATCATGTCGGTGAGCACGCGGCGGCGCCACTGCACCCAGGCCTGCCAGGCGGGATCCTCGGCATCGGGTCTTGCAGGAAGGGCATAGCCGAACATGTCCTTGAAGCGGCGGGCGCTGTCTTCGCTGTAATCGACGCCGTGGCCCTGCCAGCGATTGGCGAAGACCGCGTCGATATCGTATTTGCGGACGATCTCCTTGACCACCTCAGGCATGAAGACGGTGTTGTAGTCGCCATAAGCATTGGTGACCCAGACATCGGGATAGGCCCAGTGGCGGCGCGGCGTGCCGTCGGCATTGATCATCACCCATTCCGGATTGGCTTTGGCGGCATCGTCATGGACCGCATGCGGGTCGACGCGGGCCATGACGTGCATGTCGAGCTTGCGGGCGGCATCGACGAGCGCGCCGAAGATATCCTTGTCGCCGAGATATTTGCTGACATAGTGGTAAGGCACTTCGCTCGGATAATAGGCGATATAGCCGCCGGCACTGAGGCAGACCGCGTTCGATTTCGTGCGTTTGAAGACATCGATCCAGAAGGCCGGGTCGTATTTCTCCGGGTCGTCTTCCACGAAGGTCAGCTGGGTCCAGCGGGTCGCGGTCTTAAACCAGTCCGGCGTCCTCAGCGTGTGGGTGTTCTGTCTCCTGGCGTCGAGCATCGTCTTCATCCAATCATTGGCAAAAGAGAGCGCCTCAGCGCCAACCGGAGGGGCCGGCGCCTGAGAAGGCATCATGGAAAAAGGTCATCAGAGCGGTTCAATCTTACCAGTCGTGCAATCGCTCTGAGTTTTTGTCTTAACGCAGTTCCAGGAAAACCGCTTCGCATTTTCCTGGAACTGCTCTAGACCTTGTAGAACTGCTCCGGCATGGTCGGAGCGGGCGTCGGCCAGCCGAAGGAGTTCGGCATGGTTTTCGTGATGTTCTTCATGTTGTTTTTGACGATGCCGTAGCCGTCGGGCGGCAGCGAGATGCCGAAGACATAGAAATTGTCGGCGGCGCCTTGAAGGATCTGCTTCATGACCTCGCGCTGGCCCGATGGGTCGGAAGTCGTCTTCAGCTTGTCGTAGAGCGCAAGCTGGTTCTTCGTGCTTTCCGGCGGTTCCTCGGCATTGGCATTGGTGCGGTCGCGATACCAGAGTTGCCAGGCCGGGGCGTACATGGCGTTGGCATCGGTCGGCACGTAGTAGCGCGGGTCGAGCATGGCGGCGACGCCGCCATTTGCGCCGAACTGATGGGCGGTCGCATCGAAATCACGGCCCTGGCGGACGCGCGTCTCCCAGAGCGAACGGTCCATCGTGCGCATCTGCGCATCGATGCCGACCGCCTGGAACATCGGGATCACCAGCTGGAAGAGATCGAGGAAGACGGCGCGCGCCTGGTCGATCTCGAAGATGATCGTCAGGCGGCGGCCCTTTTCGTCGAGGCGGAAGTTCTGGTCGTCGCGCTTCGGCACGATCTGATCGAGCATGGCATTCGCCTTGTCGACGTCATAGGCCGTGAACTGCGTGGCGAGTTGCTCGTTGTAAAGCGGATCTTCCTTCTTGATCGACGGCTGGGCAGGCGCCCCCTGGCCGACGAGCACCGCATCGATCAGCGACTGCCGGTCGAGTGCGGTCGAGAGTGCGGCACGGAAATCCTTGTTCCGGAAGAGCTTCCGCTTGGTCTCGTCATTGTGGTTCAGGTTGAAGATGAAATTCATGACATTGGCTTCGGTCGAAGTCAGCGTGTAGAAATCATAGCCGCCCTGCTCACGCGCATCGTAGAGAACCGATTTGTTGTTCGGCGTGGCAATGTACTGGTCCATCAGGTCGACCTCGCCCTGCATGGCCTTCAGCAGCAGAACCTGCGGGTCGGCGACCATCTGGTAAACGATGCGGTCCATATAGGGCAGCTGGTTGCCCTCGCTATCAACCTTCCAATAGTATGGATTGCGCTCGGCAACAGCCCGTTCGGTGTTTTCGCCTGGCGCGATCGTGAACACCCAGGCATGCACGCAGGGCTTCTTCGAGGAGTTGAGGAAGAAGGCGTTGTCGTCCTGGAAGCCGGCGGCCGCCTGGAACGACGCGATCCAACTTTCGAAGCCGCGTTGCTTGGCGAGTTCATCGGCCTTCGGATTGTAATCGATGTGGAATTGCTCGAGATAATGCTTCGGCGTGCGCGTCGTCTGATCGTTGTTTGCCCAGGCGACCTGCAGCGGGAACAGGCCGTTCGGCTTGTCGAAGATGACCTTGAAGGTCTGCTCGTCCACGATCTCCAGCTTGGCCGGCTTACCGCCGGATTTCCAATGATCCTGACCGACAAAGGCGACGCGCTTGTCGGTGAAAACAGTATCGTACCAGAACTTGATGTCGGCGGTGGTGTAGGGATGGCCATCCGACCATTTCATGCCCTTGCGCAGGCGGATCGTATAGACCTTGGAGTCGGCATCGCCCTCAAAGGACTCGGCGACATTCAGCGTCACGCCAGACCAATCGCGCGTATAGCGTAGCAGCGGCTCATAGGCCTGGTAGCGGAACAGCATCGACAGCGACCCGCCGCCGACTAGCGCCATGTTCCAGTCGCCGCCGTATTTGCCGATGCTTTCAACCGGTTTGACGACGAGCGGATTTTCGGGAAGCCTCTCCTGGAGACCCGGCAGGGCGCCGCTCGACACTTTCGCTTTCAGGACATCCGCTTCCTTGAAGTCAGCGGCGAAAACCGGCAGGGCCGGCATTATCAGGGCGGCCGACGTCCCGGCCAGAAACGCACGTCGTTTCAGCTTGATCATAGGGATCTCCTCCAAAAACCCGTGCCATTATCATTATTTTTGCTGTGGGGCCGGGATGAGGGAAAGATTACATTTGGATATTGTTAGGTAAAGCGTTATGTTCACGTTAGTGAGAAAATTTGGCATACAGGCGCAGTTGGTATAACCAGCGCCTATCAATCGAAGGGCGAGGTGCCACGTGGGAAGCAGGGGCCGGGTTACTTTGCAGACGATCGCGCGAGAGGTCGGGCTGTCGAAATTTGCGGTCTCGCGGTCGCTCGCCGGCAAGAGCGGTGTCAGCGAGGAAACGCGCGCGCTGATCCGCGACACGGCGCAGCGCCTAGGCTACACCAAGCCCGCCGGGCATGGTGCTGCCGGCGAGGTTGCGGTGGTCTTTCACGATCTCGATGCCGTCAACAGCGAGCTCTATATGCAGGTGCAGAACGGTGTGCAGCGAGAGGCTCATCGGCTTGGCATGACGCTGCGCGTGCGCTGGACCCATGATGTCGGCCAGTTGGAAGAGTTGGCGCGCAGCTGTGATGGCCTGATGCTCGTTGGTCCGCATGCCCGTGAGGCCGTGGCAGCGGCGAGCGCCACCGGCGTTCCGATCGTGCGTTTCGGCTGGGTCGATGCGCTCGAGCAGGTCGACCATGTCGGCGGCACCGACCATGAGGCAGGGCAGGCGGTGGTGGAGTATCTAGTCGGACTCGGCCACCGGTCCATCGTGTACGTCTATGGCATGCCGGGCCTGCGGGGACGTCAGGAGCGCCATTACGGCGCTCGCGAAATCGCCGAACGTTATCCTGATGTTGCGCTCCATGTTATGCAATTCGACGAAGAGAATGGCTTCGGCACGGCGTTCCGGGCGCTCGTGGACAAAGGCATTCGCCCGACGGCTTTTTTCTGCGCCCATGACGGGTTAGCGCTGACCGTGGTCTCCGAACTGCTTGGGCAGGGGTACCGCATTCCGGACGATATTTCGGTTGTCGGTTTCGGCGACTACTCGCCGGCGTCACTGATCTCGCCGGCGCTGACGACGGTGAGGATGGAGGGGCAGGAATGCGGGGCCGTGGGGCTGCGGCTATTGCTTGAGCGGATCGAGAATCCACGCCTGCCGGGCATGCCGGCGAGGCGCATCATGATCGCCTCGCGCATTATCGAGCGCCGCTCGGCCGGACCTTGCAAGGCGGCGGCGAGCGTCGATGTCCCCGGGGTTTAACCACCGAGCGCAGCAATGGCAGCCTTGACTGCGTCCGCGCCGGGCTTGGTCGGCCGGTATTCCAGACCGACGGCGCCGGCATAGCCGTTGGCGAAGATCCAGTCGAGGCGACGAGCGAGGTCTATCCCGCCGGAACCCGGTTCGTTGCGGCCGGGATGATCGGCGACATGGACGTGGAAAACACGGTCGAGGCGGCCGTCCAGCACGTCTTCGGTGCGTTCGCCCATCACGGCGGAATGGTAGATGTCGTAGACGATGCCGATCTCGGGGCGGGCGACGTCATCGACGACGTCGAGGCCTTCGCGGGTTGAATCGAGGAAGTAGCCGATATGATCGATACGGATGTTGAGAGGTTCTACGCCGAGCCGCACGCCGCTGCCTTTCAGGATATCGGCACCTGGTTTCAAGGTTTCGCTGAGGGCCCGGCGCTGTTCTTCACGGCTGAAGCCGGCGAGATCGTCGCCTGCCTGGGCGATCAGCACCGGCGCGCCGAGGCGTTTGGCGACTGTGACGGAATCGGCAAGGCCTTTCAGCCAGGCCTTCCGGTTGGCGGCATCGGTCAGCGCGATCATCGGCTCGGCGACGAGGCTGGTGACGGCAAGGCCGGTTTCCTTCAACGCCGCCTCGATCGCGTCCAGATCCTTGTCGGTCCAGCGCCAGAATTCGACCGCCGTCAGGCCGCCAGCATGGGCGCGACGGATGCGGTCGGGAAAGCTGTCGCCGTCCTCGGCAAACAGCCACTCTATACAGGCTGAATAACGTCGCATGAAAACTCCTCCCGGTGCGGATGCAGGCTGCGACAGAACGGAGACCGCCGCAAGAGGCGTTTGGGTGCTTGACGCCCGGATTCATTGGCGGAACACTTGCTTCCACGAGCCGGGATCGCCGGCGCTTCGGAGGAAGACATGGATCTGGGATTGAAGGGTAAGATCGCCGTCATAACGGGTGCGTCGGTCGGCATCGGACTGGCGATCGCCGAAGGGCTGGCGGCTGAGGGCGTGGACCTCGTGCTGGCTGCGCGTGGCGGCGAACGGCTGGAGGCGGAGGGCGCCCGCATTGCCGAGAAATTCGGCGTCAGCGCCACCGCCGTCGCCGCCGACGTCGCGACGGCTGCGGGAACGGAGGCGATCATTGCCGCGGCTGCCGAAAAGGGTGGCGCCGATATCCTCATCAATAATGCCGGCACCGGATCGAACGAGACCGTCATGGAGGCGCCTGATGAGAAATGGCAGGCCTATTGGGACCTGCACGTGATGGCCGCCGTGAGGCTTGCGCGCGGCATCGCACCGCAGATGAAGAAGCGAGGCGGCGGGGTGATCCTGCACAATGCCTCGATCTGCGCCGTCCAGCCGCTCTGGTACGAACCGATCTACAATGTCAGCAAATCGGCGCTGATGATGTTTTCAAAGACGCTCTCGACCGAGCTCATCCAGGACAATATCCGCGTCAACTGCATCAATGCCGGCCTGATCCTGACGCCCGACTGGATCAAGACCGCCAAGCAGCTGACGGCCGAAAGCGGCGGAAACTGGGAAGGGTACCTGCAAAGCGTTGCCAATGAGCATGCTGCCTCCAAACGCTTCGGCACGCCGGAGGAACTGGCGAACGTCTTCGTCTTTCTGAGTTCGGAGAGGGCGAGTTACTGCATCGGATCGACCTATTTCGTCGATGGCGGCATGCTGAAGACGATTTGATCGAAGCTGGCGCAATGAGCAGCACGGCAAGCCTGTTCTTCGCATGACTGCCAGCCGGCCGTGGACGTTGCCGATACAAGCTATAAAAATTAGCTATTTTGTTGTATCTTCACGCTTTCGACGTTATTTGCCTGCTATTGACGGGCAAATATTGCGGTTTTCAAAAGGCGACGACAATGCTGACGAAGAAGGGAAAATACGGCCTGAAGGCACTGGTCGATCTGGCGCGCCTGGCGCCGGGCGAGACTGCCTTCATCAATGACGTCGCGGCGCGCAACAATATTCCGAAGAAGTTTCTCGACACGATCCTGCTCGAGCTGCGCAATGTCGGTATCCTGCGTTCAAAAAAGGGGCCTGGCGGCGGGTATTCTCTCTCGCGGCCGGCTTCCGAGATCCGCATCGGCCATGTCATCCGCACGCTCGATGGGCCGCTGGCGCCGATCCGCTGCGCCAGCCGGACGGCTTACGAGGCCTGCGACGACTGCGCCGACCCGGAAACCTGTCAGGTGCGGCGTTCGATGACCGATGTTCGGGATGCGATCGCCGCCATTCTGGACAATATGACCCTCGACCAATTCGTCGCAGCCGGCGGCCGCATTGAAGACACCGGGGACGAATTGCCGATCTCCGCCGCCAGCTGAGACGTTTCGATTTCATACGGTCTAAAGCGCCATGCTGTGTCGTTCAGGGCTCATCTCGACATATGGTCGCCGGCGCGGTCCAGCAATCGATCGCGAGGCAGCGACAGCGCGTGGATGCGTGCATTGCGCCAATGGCGGTCGAGATTAAGGCCTATGCCGGTTGACGCTTCGCCCGCGAGCTCGAACAGTGCGTTTGCGGCGTTGAGGGCGGTTTCTCCGGCAGTGATCGCGGCCGCCGAGGCGGAAAAATAGGCATCCGCCATCGCAGCCTCTACAGGATTGACCTGGGCGATATCGAGTTTGCGGCCCGCTCGCTCCAGAGCTGCCGCCGTGATTTCGATGCCGACGGCGTGTTCGCCGAGCCGGGAGCGGGAGACGGTATGATCGCCAATGGCTGTCATCAGGTCGGCCCAGGCGGCCCGCGCGATGCCGAGGGCCACTCCAGCCTTGAGCAGCAGGCCGAGCGAAACGCCCGTCGAACCGGACGACGGGGCCGGCGCGATCGTGCCGGCATCGACATGCACTGCGCCGGCGAGCGTCGTTGCCGATCCATTGGTGCGCTGGCCGAAACCGTCCCAATCATCGACCACTTGCACGTCCCCGCTGTTGCGGCTGAGGTAGAGCGTCACAGGGCGGTCGGGCGGAAGTGTGAGGGCAGCGGCAATCCAATCGGCATAGAGAATACCGGGCGCCGGCCGCATCCGCCCGCTCAAACGGTACCCCGGTCCGTCGATCGACAGCTCGCTGCCGTCGGCGACGGTTGCGCCGGCGAAGCGGTCGCCGAGCAGCACACGGGCAAACAGCGATGCTTTCAGATCCTCGGCCGCCTGGGTACGGAGGGTTTCCAGTACGGAAAAGTGATTTTCCAGTGTCTCGCCAATCGAGGCGTCGGCCTCGGCAATGATCGCGATGATTTCGGCAAGCAGGGCGTTCGACACGTCGAGCCCTTCATGTTCGGGCGGAACAGAGATTGCCGTCAGTCCCGATATCGACAGCGCGTCGAGCTCGGCAAAAGGCAGGATGCGGTTGATATCGCGCTCGTTTGCCTGATGACGGAATGTGTCGGCGAGGTTGCGAGCCGTGGATACGGCCTCCTCTTCGTTTTCGATGCGGCGGGCCGGCGGCCTCAGACGGTCTTGAAACTGCGATAACGTTCCCATCGCTCACTCTTTCCTCGAAGGATGACAGGATTGAGGGATTTTCCTTCGAATGATAAGAACGGTTTTTCCAGAAAAACCGGACGCTTCGAATTTTCTCACCAACTTGATCGCCTCGCCCTCCACTCTACTTATGGTTAACCGGGGCTATCCAATTGAGGAACATGATGGGTGAAGCACTTGCTCGCCATAGCGAGGTTTGGAAAATGGGGCGCCAGCCGAGACCGCGTCTGACGCTGGATATCGCCGAGATTCCAACTTATGCGATCGGCGACATTCACGGCCGCTACGATCTGCTTTTAAAAGCTGAGGAGGCGATCCTGCAAGATGGCGCGCGATTGCCCGGGCAAAAGCTGATCGTGACACTGGGTGACTATATCGACCGGGGTCTGGAATCGGCGCAGGTCATCGCTCACCTCATGGAGCCGCCGCCTGATGGTTTCGACCGCATCTGCCTTGCCGGCAATCACGAGATCGCCATGCTCGACTATGTCGACGGCTGGCTCCCTTATGACGACTGGATGCGGATGGGGTCAGCGGAATCGCTGAAATCCTATGGCCTCGATCCGGAGCATCTGCCGCTCGTCTTTCCCTCCGGCGTGCAGCTCGACGCCTTTCTGCGGCAGTCTCTGCCGCATACGCATCTCGATTTCATGCGAGCGCTGCCCATCATGCTGGACACACCGAGCGTGGTGTTCGTGCACGCCGGCATCGACCCGATGCTGCCGCTCTCCGCACAGACGGATGAGGACCTGGTCCTCATCCGCCACCGCTTTCTTGAAAGCAGGGTTCCCTTGCCGAAACTCGTCGTCCACGGCCACACGCCCAGCGACGAGCCCGACATTCGCCCGAGGCGGCTCAATCTCGATACGCGCGCCTTTCGCAGCGGTAGGCTGACCGTTGCCCGGTTCTGGCAGGGCCGGGTGCATCTGTTTTCCACCTGACATCATCCCACCGGGAGGCTGTATGACACCGTGATCAGACCGTCTCGCTTTGGGCCGGGGCGGCTTCGACCGGCCTTTCAGCCGGCCGGCTGCGGCGCCAGCCGCGCAGAACGACATAGAAGACCGGCGTCAGGAACAGGCCGAAGAGCGTCACCCCGAGCATGCCCGAAAAGACGGCGGTGCCGAGCGACTGGCGCATCTCGGCGCCGGGGCCGGTGGCGATGGCGAGCGGCAGAACGCCGAAGATGAAGGCGAATGCCGTCATCAGGATTGGGCGCAGGCGAAGGTGGCTCGCCTCGATGGCGGCCTCCACTGGCGTTTTTCCTTCCTCTTCCGCCTGCCTGGCGAACTCGACGATCAGAATGGCGTTCTTGGCCGCAAGGCCGATCAGGACGATCAGGCCGATCTGCGTCAGGACGTTGTTGTCCATTCCTCTCAGCGAGACCCCGATCAGTGCGGCGAGCACGGCAAGCGGGACGATGAGAATGATCGCGAGTGGCAGAACCCAGCTTTCATATTGGGCCGCCAGCGCCAGGAAGACGAAAATGACGGAGAGGGCGAAGATGTAGACGGCGGTGTTGCCGGTATGTGTTTCCTGATAGGCGAGTTCCGTCCATTCGAAGGTCGTCCCCGGCGGAAGGATCTTGGCCGCCAGCTCCTCCATCTTCTTCAGCGCGTCGCCCGTCGAGGTGCCGGGCGTCGGATTGCCCTGAAGCGGCACCGAGACATACATGTTGTAGCGCTGGACGAGCGCCGGGCCGCTGGAATCCTGAATGTCCATCAGGGTTCCGAGAGGAACCAGTGCGCCAGTCGCCGAGCGTACTTTCAGGGCGAGAATATCCTCCCTGTCCATGCGGTATTGCCGGTCGGCCTGGGCGCGAACCTGGTAGACGCGGCCGAACGCGTTGAAATCGTTCACGTAGGCGACGCCGAGGTTGATCGAAAGCGCGTTGAAGATATTGGGGATCGGCACGTTCAGGAAGCGCGCCTTGTCGCGGTCGATCGACAGGAAATATTGCGGGCTGGCATCGGAGAAGGTCGTAAAGACGCCGGTCAGCCCTTCGGTCGTTGCCGCCGCCCCCATCATCTGGCGGGCAAGGCCCAGCACGCGCGTCATGTCGGGATTTTCGAGATCGGAAATCTGCATCTTGAAGCCGCCGGAGTTTCCGACGCCGCGCACGGATGGCGGCGGGATTGCGATGATGAAGGCTTCCTGGATGCTCTGCAGCTTGCCGAAGAGCTCGCCGATGATCTTGTTGGCGTTTTCTCCGCCTTCCTCGCGTTCGGCGAAGGATTTGAACGGAACGAAGACGACCCCCGCATTCGAGGCATTGGTGAAGGTCGCTCCGCTGAAACCGGCAAACTGCACGGCATTGCCGACGCCGGGCACGGTTCGGGCGATGTCGCCCACCTGTTTGACGACGGCATCAGTCCGCGCCAGTGAGGCGCCGTCCGGAAGCTGCACCACAACGATCGCGTAACCCTGGTCCATGGTCGGGATGAAACCCGAGGGCACCCGGGTGGTCATGTACCAGGTCGCGCCGAGCAGGCCGGCGAAGGCGAGCATCGAGCAGGTCAAGCCTATCCAGCTGCCGACCAGGTGCCGGACGGTCCACGAATAGCCGGAGCTCATCCGGTCGAAGCCGCGATTGAAGCCGTTTGCAAGACCGGTGCCCAGGCGTGAGGCAATGCTTTTGCGCTTCGTCTCGTGATCGTGGGCTTTCAGCAATATGCCGGCAAGGGCGGGCGAAAGCGTCAGGGAGTTCAAGGCCGATATCGCAGTGGTGACCGAGATCGTCACGGCGAACTGCCTGTAGAACTGACCTGATATGCCCGGAATGAAGGCCGTCGGCACGAAGACCGCGATCAGCACCAGCGAGATCGCCACCACAGCGGTGCCGACTTCGTCCATCGTCACGTGTGACGCCTGCTTCGGCGTCATGCCGCGCGCCAGATTGCGCTCGACGTTTTCCACCACCACGATCGCGTCGTCGACGACGATGCCGATGGCGAGCACCAGGCCGAACAGCGTCAGCATATTGAGCGAGAAACCGAAGGCGAGCAGGATAGCGAAGGTGCCGATCAGCGACACTGGGATGGCGACGATCGGGATGATCGCGGTCCGCCAGGATTGCAGGAAGACGAGAACGACGATCGCCACCAGGATGGCCGCTTCGGCGATGGTTCTGTAGACCTCATCGATCGAATCCGAGATGAATTCGGTCGTGTCGTAGACGATGCGATATTCCAGGCCCTCCGGGAAACTCTGGGAGATATCCTTCATCAGCGTCTGGACCTGGTGGGCCGTATCGAGAGCGTTGGTTCCCGGCCGGGCGAAAATGCCGAGAGCGACCGCAGGGTCGTTGTTGAGGTAGCTGTTGGTGACGTAGTCCTGCGCGCCGAGTTCGATGCGGGCGACATCCTGCAACTGTACGAGCCGGCCCGCCCCCGTCGATTTGACGATGACATAGCGGAACTCGCGCACATCGGAGAAACGCCCATCCGTTCGCACCGTATATTCGAAGGCGTTCCTGCCGGTCACCGGCGGCGCGCCGATCTTGCCGCCGGAGACCTGTACGTTCTGGTCCCTCAGGGCGGAGACGACGTCATCCGAGGTCATGCCATAGGCGGAGAGTTTTTCCGGATCCAGCCAGATGCGCATCGAATACTGCCGTTCGCCGAAGATCTGCACATCGCCGACGCCGTCGAGGCGCACGAGCACGTCACGGATGCGGTTGCGGGCATAGTTCGAGACGTAAAGCTGGTCATAACGATGCGACGGCGACAGGAGGTGCACCACCATCATCAGGTCGGGCGAGCTCTTGTCGGTGGTCACGCCGAGCCGCTGAACCTCCTCGGGAAGACGGGGCAGCGCGATGGAAACGCGGTTCTGGACCAGCACCTGCACCTTGTCGAGATCGGTGCCGAGCTTGAAGGTGATCGTCAGCGACATGGCGCCGTCGGCGCTGGAATAGGACGACATGTACAGCATGTCTTCGACGCCGTTGATCTGCTGTTCGAGCGGGGTCGAAACGGTATCGGCGATGGTCTGCGGGTCGGCGCCCGGATAGGAGGTGCGCACGACGATGGTCGGCGGCGCGATCTCCGGATATTGAGAGACCGGCAGCTGCGTATAGGCGATGCCGCCGACGACGAGAAAGAGGATCGAGATGACGGCCGCAAAAATCGGCCGGTCCACGAAGAAATGGGCGAATCTCATTGTCCGCTCTCCGCGTTTGCGGATTCGGGGGGCGTGTCCTGCCGCTCCTGCGGCAGTTCGCTCATCTGCGGCGTGATGGTCGAACCCGGCCGCGCCCGCATCAGGCCGTTGACGATGATCGTCTCGGTGCCGTCGAGACCTTCGCGGATGACGCGATAGCCGTAGAGCCGAGGTCCGGGCCGCACCGGCTTGGTCGAAACCTTGCCTTGCGCGTCGACGACATAGACGACGCGTTCGTTCTGGTCCGAGCCGATCGCCTCATCGGGAACGAGAATGGCCTTGTAGGTATTGGAGGCTGCGACCTGCACACGGCCGAACAGGCCCGGCTGCAGGACGAGGTCGGGATTTGCAAGGCGGGCGCGGATGCGGATGGTGCCGCTCTCATTGTCGACCCGGTTCTCGGCGAAATCGAGCTTTCCCATGAAAGGTTTGGCGGTGGGGTCGGAGATCGTGACGGATACATCGACGCCGCCGCCGCCGAGCTGCAGATCCTTGCCCTGCTTGCGTGCGGTGTCGGCGAAATTCAGCAGGCGGCGCTCGTCGACGTCGAAATAGAAGTCGATCGGGTCGAGCGAGACGATCGTGGTGAGCACCGTCTGGTCGGCCTGCACGAGATTGCCGGTCGAGAGCAGGCGGCGGTCGATGCGGCCGCTCAGTGGCGCCCTGATCTCGGTATATTCGAGGTCGAGCGCCGCGCGGTCGGCGGCGGCCTGAGCGCCGCGGACATTGGCCTGGGCGGAATCGAATTCACGGCGGCGATCGTCCAGCGTCTGTGCGGATTGGCTGCCACTCGAAGCGAGCGACTGGGCGCGCTTGTACTGAGCGTCGGCGAAAACAAGGGTGGACTGCGACGCTTCGAGCGCGGCCTTCGCTTGGCTGAGCGCGGTGACGAACGGCCGCTGGTCGATGACGAAGAGCAGGTCGCCCTGCTTGACCAGGGCGCCATCTTCGAAATGAACTTCCTGCAGGTAGCCGCCGACGCGCGAACGCACGGAGACTTCGTCGACCGGCTGGAAACGGCCGATGAATTCGTCATTGTCGATGACATCGCGCACCACCGGCTTCGCGACCGTGACAGGGGGAGGGGCGGACGGTGCGCCCTGCGCCATCGCGACCATAGGCATGAACGTGGCGATGCAGGCGAGCAACAATTTCCGTCGAAGCGCGAAAGTCATATCGGTCCCTCCAATCGCGGCGGCCGATCGACTGCCACCGAACTTAAGATGAAGTGATGCTATTCATGTCTTGTTGCTTTGAACGAAAGCCTCGGGCTCCCGTGATTTCCCCGGCGTTCAATCGTTGGAAGGGAAAGCCGGTATGCGATGCACAATGGAAAATCGAAACGCTATGGAACGGGATATAAGCGGCAGCGACAAAAAATAGCAAATGCCAATTATTCGCTTTTCCGGAATCCGTGAACTTCATGGAACGGCATCAGCTTTCGACGATCTCATCTCGACCGGGCGGCAGAACGGCAAGCTCAGCCCAATCAAGCTCCTGTTCCAGCATATGAAAGACGTCGTCGTCGATCTCGCCGGCGCGGCGCATCGCGGCCAGTTTGCGGCGTTTCGCACCGATGACATTGCGGCGCTGTTTGTCGAGCCTGCTGACCTCGCGCGGGTGTTTGCCGTCGGCGGCGATCTCGCGCTCGGAGGTATAGACGTCACGCAGAATGCGGGTCGATTTGTCTTGACCTTCAAGCTCGGCAAGCGCCGCGTCGATCAATGCCACGCGGGCTTTGGTGATGTCGCGGTTCAGGGATGTGTCCGGATCGAATTTCAGGAAGCGGATCAGCGGCCCGAGCGTCAATCCCTGGACGATGAGCGTGCCGAGAACGACGGCCAGCGCGCTGAGCAGGATGATATCGCGATCATGGAAGTCGATCGGCAGGGCGAGCGCAGTTGCCAATGTTACGAGACCGCGCATGCCGCACCAGCCGGCAAGTAGGCTCGCGGCAAACGTGGGAGCGGCTTGTGTCGTGAGACCGCGCTCGGCAAGAAAGGTGATGGCGCGGTTATAGACGAGCACCCAGGCCAGGCGCACGACAATGACAGTGACGAAGACCGCGGCTGCCAAGGTCATGGCAAAATTCAGGCGGCCGGGATCGAGATCGAGGACGATCTGGCGGACCTGCAAGCCCATCAGCAGGAAGGCGAGCACGTTAAGCAGGAAAACCGCGGCTTCCCAAACCGAATAGGAATGAATGCGATGCCGGGCCGTCTGCCGCTCCGGCATGTAGCGGGCGATCACCATGGCATATGCGACGATCGCCAGGATCGCCGAAAGGTGCAGTCGCTCGGCAATGATCCACGTGCCGAAGGTGGCGACGAACTCGAGCAGCGTGCCGCCGAGCGTGCCGGCGAGCTTCAGACCAACGATCATGTAGAGACGGCCGAGAAGATAGCCGAGGATGAGACCGCCCGGCGCTGCCAGCGTCAATTCTGCCAGAATGCCGGTGAAGAAGGCGGGATTGGTGGCGGCCGCCACTGCGGCGCTGAAGATGAGGAGGGCGACTGCGTCATTGAGCAGGCTCTCGCCCTTGAGGATTACATAGGTCTGGCGCGGCAGATTGAAACGGTCGAGCATGACGGTCGCCGCAACCGCGTCCGGTGGGGCGACGATAGCGCCGAGTGCGACGGCCACGGCAAGCGGCAGGCCGGCCATTGCGACGCCGACGGCTGTGACGGCCGCGGCCGTCAAAATGACGGCGATTGCGGCGAGCGAAAAGAGTGGCAGCCAGTTGCGCCTCAACGTCCTCGGCGGCAAATCGTACGCGGCATCGAAAAGTACGGGTGCGATGAAAAGCGCCAGCGCCAGCCTGGGATCGATCGCCACCTCCGGAGCCCATGGGAAGGCAGCGACAATGATGCCGGCGATCGCCAGCATGGTCGGATAAGGAACACGGAACTTCCTGGAGAATTGCAGGAAGATGATCGCCACCAAGAGCAGCGTCAGCATGCTTTCGAAGAACGCCATGGGCCCTCCAGGCCATTTCAGCGGGTGGTTCTTTGCCTGAAACTAGGGCCGGGCGATGCCACGGCTACCGTTCGAGCCTAAAGCTGTGAGGGACGGCAAGCGCCCGGCCGCGGCCTGCGGCATTTTGGCCGGGGTTGCGGAATCGCCGGCTTGCGCTCTTGTGCAGGCATCTGTGCTCAATATATGTGGCCATATCATAAGTATGCTTATAAATATCCGGCATAGGTTTCCATGAACGCCACGCCCACACTCGGTTTCCTTCTGCACGACGTCGCACGGCTGCTGCGCAAGCGGTTCGAGCAACGCGCGAAATGCCTCGGCCTGACGCGGTCGCAATGGCAGACGCTCGCCTATCTCTCGAACAACGAGGGCATCCACCAGAGCGGCCTTGCCGAGATTCTCGAAGTCGAGCCGATCACGCTGGTGCGCATTCTCGACAAGCTCGCCGAACGTGGGCTCATCGAACGCCGCCAGCATCCGACCGACCGGCGGATCTGGCTGCTCTACATGCGCGACGAGGCGCATCCCCTGCTCGCCGAAATGCGCGAACTTGGCGATGTCACCCGCGCAGAGGCACTGGACGGGGTCTCAGCTGAGCAGCGCGAGCAGCTTTTCCACATCCTGTCCGTAATGAAGACCAACCTGGTCCAGGCATGCAGGACCCCGGTTGACGAGAATGAGATGAACGATGGCTGATCAATCTCCCCTCCGCGTCGTTGCCGACGCCAATGCCAAGTCACCTGTTGAAGAAAATGAAGCGAAACAGCAGGAAACGGTAGCCGAAGCGCCTTCATCCAATTCAGCGCCGGCTGCTGCCGTGGCTGCGCCTGGCGGTAGCAAGGTCCGCCGCCGGCGCAGTCTCACGCGGCCGATCCTGTTCGCGCTCCTGCCGGTGGCGCTCGTCGTCGGCGGCTATTATTACGTCAATGGCGGCCAGGTGATGTCGACCGACAACGCCTACATCCAGGCCGACATGGTCGGGGTCACCACCGATGTCTCCGGCATCGTCGATCAGATCGACGTGCATGAGAACGAGGCGGTCAAGGCGGGGCAGGTGCTGTTCAGCCTGAGGGCCGATTCCTTCAAAATCGCGCTCGACGGCGCCAAGGCGCAGCTCGGCGCGCAGCGCAACCAGATCATGAACCTCAAGGCGAGCTATCAGCAGTCTCTCGCCGAGATCACCCAGGCGCAGGCCGATCTCCCCTATTACCAGGATCAGTTCGACCGGCAGCAGGCCCTCGTCAACAACGGCAGCGCGACGCAGTCGGCCTACGACGAGGCCAAGCACAATCTGGAGGCCGCTCAGCAGAAGGTTGCCGTCGCCAAGGCGGAAGCAGCAACGACGCTCGCCCAGCTCGGCGGCAGCGCCGACCAGCCGGTCGAGGAAAACCCGCTCTATCTGCAGGCCAAATCGCAGGTCGACAACGCCCAGCGCGAACTCGACCACAGTGTTGTCAAGGCGCCGTTCGACGGCATCGTCACCAATGTCAACGCGCTTCAGGTCGGCTCCTACCTGCAGGCCTCGCAGCAGGCCTTCTCGCTTGTCGCCACCGATCATCTGTGGATCGCCGCCAGCCCGAAGGAAACCGAGCTGACCTATGTCAAAGCAGGTCAGACCGCCGAGATCTACGTCGACACCTATCCCGGCGTGACGTGGAAGGGTAAGGTCGAGAGCATCAGCCCGGCCTCCGGCTCCAGCTTCTCGCTGCTGCCGGCGCAGAACACCACCGGCAACTGGGTGAAGGTCGTGCAGCGCATTCCGATGCGCGTCAGCATCGAGGATGCCGCAGGCAAGCCGCCGCTGCGCGTCGGCATGAGCACGGTCGTCGACATCGATACCGGCCATATCAGAGGCCTGCCCGACTTCGTCAACACGCTTCTGGGCCGGCCTCAGGGCGAGGACCATGAGTGACGCTCTGGCATCTCCGGCGACCTCGGTCGCCAATCGCGGCGCGATCACGGCCTGCGTCATCCTCGCCGTCATCATGCAGGCGCTGGACACGACGATCGCCAACGTGGCGCTGCCCTATATCCAGGGCAGCGTGTCTGCCTCCGCCGACCAGATCAATTGGGTGCTCACTTCCTATATCGTCGCGGCGGCGATCATGACGCCGCCCTCCGGTTTCCTCGCCGCGAAATTCGGCCGCAAGCGCGTGCTGCTCGTCGCCATCGCCGGCTTCGTGGCCGCCTCCGTTCTCTGCGGCCTTGCGCAATCGCTGAACCAGATCGTCGCCTTCCGCCTGTTGCAGGGCCTGTTCGGCGCATCGCTGGTGCCGCTTTCCCAGGGCATCCTTCTCGACATCTATTCTGTCGAGGAACGCGGTTCGGCCATGGCGCTTTTCGGCGTCTCGGTCATGGTCGGGCCGGTGCTCGGCCCGGTCATCGGCGGCTGGCTGACCGACAATATCAGCTGGCGTTGGGTGTTCTACATCAACGTGCCGATCGGCGCGCTCGCCTTCATGGGCATCGTCGTCTTCGTCACCGAGACCAAGCGGGATCTGCTTGCCAAGCTGGACTGGTTCGGTTTCGGAATGATGAGCCTGTTCATCGCCGCGCTGCAGCTCTTCCTCGACCGCGGCGAACAGCTCGACTGGTTTTCCTCGGGCGAGATCATGGTCGAAGCGATTGTCTGCGCCGCGGCATTCTATCTGCTTCTGGTGCACACGCTGACGGCAGAGAAATCCTTCGTTAATCCGAAGCTGTTTCTCGACCAGAACTTCACGGTCAGCATGATCTTCATCTTCGTTGTTGGCGTCACCTATCTCGCCTCGTTGGCGCTGATGACCCCCTATCTGCAGACGCTTATGGGCTATCCCGTCATCACCGCCGGCATCGTCATGGGGCCGCGCGGGCTCGGCACCATGCTCTGCATGTTCATTGTCGGACGGCTGATCGGCAAGGTCGATACGCGCTTGCTGCTGGTGCTCGGCCTCGGCTTGACCGCCTGGGCGATGTACGACATGACGGGCTGGACGCCCGATGTTTCGCAATGGACGATCGTCTCGGTCGGCTTCATCCAGGGCGCCGGCCTCGGCTTTCTCTTCGTGCCGCTGACGACGATTGCCTTCGCGACGCTGCCCGCCCAAATGCGTGGCGACGGCACCGGCCTCTACAATCTGTCGCGAAACATCGGTTCGGCGGTCGGCATCTCGATCGTCTCGGCACTGATCGTCGAGAACACGCAGAGAAATCACGAGTCGATCGCGGCCTATGTGACGCCTTTCAACCACGCCTTCAACGCCATGGCGGCGCAAGGGTTGAGCCCCCTGACGGCCACTGGCCGTGCTTCGCTCAACGAGATCATCACCCTGCAATCGACGATCATCGCCTATATGGACGATTTCAAGCTCTTGATGCTGATGTCGCTCGCGGTCATCCCGCTGGCGCTGCTGCTGCGCAAGCCGAAGGCGGCGCCCGCCGTCGACCACAGCGCGGTCATGGAATAGACTTCAAGCGTTTACGCAATCCCTGGGAAAGCCGGCTTCCGGGCAAAACCGCTTCACACTTTTGCTGGAATTGCTTAGCGAAACGGTTTGCTGAGATATCGCGATCCCTGAATGCCGAAGCGCCACGGTGCTTCGGCATTTCTAGTGATGCCGATGCGTTTTCCCGAGACGACAGGCACCGGCGCAGACGGTGTCAGCGCATAGGGCGGGCGGTCGAGCGGCCTGTCGTTGATTTCGATATCGATGCCGAGCGCCTGGCAGAGCTTGCCCGGGCCGCTGCAGAGCGCCGTCAGCATATCGGTGCCGCGCCGCTCCGTCATGGCGGCAATTCCCGTTTCCGGCTCGAGCGCCCGGATCAGCACGGCCGAGCCCGGATGACAGACGAAGTTCAGGCACCAGTACATGCCGTAGATGCGGTAGATGTAGACATTCCCGGGCCGGCCGAACATGGCGCCGTTGCGCCTGGTCGGGCCGCGAAAACTGTGCGAGGCTTCGTCATCGGGGAAATAGGCTTCGGTCTCGGTGATGCGGCCGCCGGCGCCATGAACTGTGAGATGGCAGCCGAGCAGGTCGCGGGCCACAGTGATCGCGTCGCGCTCGAAAAACGCCCTGAGGCCTTCGCCGGCAAGCGCGCCGGCGCCGATCGAGCTCTTTGTCATTCCACCATCGGTCATAACCGAGGCAGATAACATTCGCTGCCGCCGCCGTCATCCCAAAACCATTTGATGAGGCCGGCCGCGTCAGCGGCCGGCATTCGGATCACGCATCGGGATCGAGGATGATGTAACCGAGACCGGATCACTGGCAGGGAAGGAATCTTCCAGACCTTCCTCCAGCTCCTCTTCGAGCAAGGCCGGATCCTTGCTGCGTGCGCCGTCGCCATGGGCTGGTTCGGTTGCTGCCGCAAGCAGGGCCCTGGCGCGCGCGACCGCATTTTCCGAAGTCAGTTGGGCTGCGCTTCGCAGCGTTACGGCAATGCTGTCTTCGCCTTCACCGCCGAATTCGACGACGAAACCGTCTTCCGTCTGATAGACGGTGATATCGCTGAGTGCCATGGCCCTTCCCCGCAAGCGCTCATATTAGCAAAGCGTGTTTTTGGAATTTTGTCGAGCGAAGACCTTCACCAGCCAATCGACGAAGACGCGCACGCGCGGCGAAAGCTGGCGGTTGCGGGGATAGAGCAGGGAGACCGGCGTCGGGGTCAGCGGAAAATCCGGGAGCACGTGGACCAGCGTGCCGTCGGACAGGTCTTTTTCGGCGTGGTAGCGCGGGATCTGGATCAGGCCGAGGCCCATCCTCGCTGCAGCAACATAGCTTTCGGCGGCGTTGACGGTGACGGTCGCGGGAATACTTAGCTTGTGTACCGTGCCATCGACGATGAATTCGAGCGGCAGCAGACCGTCCGCGCTGCTGGAGCGGAAGCCGACCATGCGATGGCCGGCAAGCCGGTCCGGATGCTGCGGCAGGCCGCGCGCGGCGACATAGGCGGGAGAGGCGAGCGTGACCTCATCAAGCATGGCGACACGCCTGATGATCATGTCGCTGTCCGCAGGCGTACCGACGCGCAGCACGCAATCGATGCCTTCGTGCACCAGATCGACCAGCCGATCGGCTTCGCTCATATAGAACTCGATCTCGGGATAGCTCTCCAGAAAAGACGGCAGGCTCGGCAGCACGAAATAGCGCGCGAGCGTGCCGTGCACATCGACGCGCAGCAGGCCTTTCGGTCTGGCGCCGGCAAAGGCCCCTTCCGCGTTCTCGATGTCGGCGAGGATCGACAGGCAGCTCTGATAATAGGCCTCGCCGTCGAGCGTCGGGCTGACATGGCGCGTCGTGCGCTGGAGCAGGCGCACGCCGAGGCGGGCCTCGAGCTGCTTGACAGCGTCAGTAACGGTCGAGCGCGGCAGGCCGGTGTCTCCCGCAGCGAGGGTGAAGCTGCGGCGCTCTACAACGCGGCAGAACACACGCATGGCATCGAACCTGTCCATCTTCTTTGTTCGTATTTCCCGGATAGTGATGGCGGAGAATGCACGATTATCCGCCGCAGGAAAAGGCTCATCTTCTTCTCATCGAAAACGCGCTGCGGCGCAGAAGGAGAAGAACAATGGCTTCCAACAAAGACAGCAAGATCGCACTGGTCACCGGCGCTTCCCGTGGTATCGGCGCGGCCGTTGCCAGACGCCTCGCCAGAGACGGTTTCACCGTCGTCGTCAACTATTCCGGCAGTGCGGCCGCGGCCGAAGACCTCGCCCGAGAGATCGAGCAGGCTGGCGGCAGGGCGCTGGCGGCCAAGGCGGATGTCAGCGATGCTGAAGCCGTCCGGCGGATGTTCGACGCTGCGGAAGACGCCTTTGGCGGCGTCGATGTGCTCGTCAACAATGCCGGCATCATGATGCTGTCGTCGCTTGCCGAGGCTGACGACGAAAACTTCGATCGCCAGATCGGCGTCAATCTCAAGGGCACTTTCAATACGCTCAGGGAAGCGGCCCGGCGCCTGCGCGATGGCGGCAGGGTCATCAACTTTTCGACTTCGGTCGTCGGGCTGAAGCTCGAAACCTACGGGGTTTACGCCGCCACCAAGGCCGCCGTCGAAACGCTGACGGCGATCATGGCCAAGGAGATGCGCGGCCGTAACATCACGGTCAATGCCATCGCGCCCGGGCCGGTGGCTACTGATCTTTTCCTCAACGGCAAGACGGAGGAACTCATTGCCCGCATGGCGAAGATGAACCCGCTGGAGCGGCTCGGCTCGCCTGAGGACATTGCCTGCGTGGTCGCCTTTCTCGCCGGCCCGGACGGCGGCTGGATCAATGGCCAGACGCTGCGCGCCAATGGCGGCGTGATCTGACGAAGGCGCCGTCATCGCAATCATGTGAACGAAGATTGTAGGTCTTCCCCCTTACAATCTTGTCGGGAGTGGCTATAGTTACTTTATCGCGAGAGAGTGGAGTTCCCTGACGCTCTCTCCCGAACCTCCAGAGCCTGCCGCGCCCAGTCTGCGGCGCGACAGGTCCGATGTTCAAAATTTGCGGCCCGTCGAAGGTTTCTCTTGCCTTCCGGGCCGTCTCTGTTTTGCCGCCGCGCGACATGCTCTAGAAATCGTTCAGCTTGGCCTCGACCAGGAGCTTGACCAGCCAATCGACGAAGACGCGGACCTTGTTGCTGAGGTGGCGGTTCGGTGGATAAACCACATAAAGCGGCACCGGATCGCGGCGCCAGTCCGGCAGCACGCGGACGAGTTCGCCCCGCCGCATCGGTTCACGCGCCATGAAGGTCGGCACCTGCGCGACGCCGAGGCCCGTCAGGGCCGCGGTCAGATAGGTGCGGCTGTCATTGACCGAGGCGATGCAGCGCGGGGTAGTCTCGACCATTTCGTTGCCCCTGCGAAATTCGAAGGGCAGGGTCCGGTTGTTCTGGGCGCGGAAATAACTGACGGAGTAGTGCGTGGCCTCCAAATCCTCCGGCCGTTCGGGCATGCCGAATTTCTGAATGTAGCTCGGCGAAGCGCAGGTGACGAGCTCCATCTCCGAAACGCGCCGGGCTATCAGCGACTGGTCGGTGGGCGTGCCCGCCCGCAGCGCGCAATCGACGTTTTCGACCAGGTAATCCACCGTGCGGTCGCTGACCCCCAGATCCAGACGGATGTCGGGATAGCGTTGGTAGAAATCGCAAAGTGCCGGAACGACGATGGCGTCAGCAAAGGCGCCGCTCATCTCGATGCGCAGCCGCCCGCTCGGCAAGCTTTGCGAGTTGGAGAGGCTGCCGTCGAGTTCCTCCAGCTCGGAGATGATCTGGGCGGCGCGTTCGTAATAAAGCGCGCCGTCCGTGGTCACCATGACCCGTCGCGTGGTGCGGTTCAGAAGCTTGGTGCGCAGATGCGCTTCCAGGCCCTGGATGAGATTGGTCACCGTCGCCTTGGGCATTGCGAGCATGTCGGCGGCGCGGGTGAAATTGCCCGTCTCCACGACGCGGATGAAGACGCGCATTGCCGAAAGTTGATCCATCGGTTTCAAGTCCGCAGTTTGCGTTGCACCATTATTCGAGAATCGGAACAGTGTTATCGCGATATTGCTTCTTATTCCCTGTTCTGAATAACAATATCTTTTTTATACGAAATGCAAGCGGCAGGTGCTGTGTGCCCGGCGGTTGCGTGCAAAAGAGACAGGATCGATGACGGTAGAATGGAAGGACATGATGCTGGATAAGGTGGCCATCGGCCCCGTTTCCGCGCGTGTCTACCAAGGCGCCGATTACGGCAAGGGTCCGCCGATCGTGCTTTACCTGCATGGGGGGGCATTTCTCGACAGCGAAACGAATGTCGACCGGCCGGTTGCCGTCAGTCTCGCCAAAGCCGGCGCCATCGTCGCCGCCGTCGATTACAGCACACTGTCCGGCAACCTCTTTCCGAAGGCGTTGGAAGTCTCCTTCTCCGTTTTCACCTATCTCGCCAACAAGCGCGCCGCTGGTCTCGGCGACCGCAAGTCGCTGCTATTCGTCGCCGGCGAGGAGGCGGGCGGCAACGTCGCTGCCGGAGTGGCGCTCAAGGCGCGCGATCAGATGCCGGATGCGCTCGACGGCCAGGTACTGATTTCACCGCTGCTCGATCCCTTCATGGGCACGTCGTCGATCCGCAAGGCCGAAGCGATCGGCATGCGACAGCGCTGGGCGGACGGCTGGAGCCATTATCTGAGCGGTGGCGGCTGCCACCCCTACGCGGCCCCCTGCCTCTGTTCGCGTCTTTCAGGCGTCGCGCCAGCGCTGATATTCACCGCAGAGGACGATCCTCTGCACGACGAAACACTCGGTTACGGTGCCCGCCTGAAAAAGGCCGGCGTCGGTGTGCGCCAGCATGTCCTTCCCGCCGGGACGGGCTGGCCCTCGATTTATGGTGGGAAATCTGGGGAGGCACCCGACTGGCAGGAACACGTCAGCCGCCATTTCGGACGTTTCCTACAGGACGTAAGCGTCCAACCGCAATTGCATTGAAGAAGATCTGATATTTTGGCGGCCTGGGGCCGCAAGGAGAGTACTGATGACGTCCAGAAGCAAGCGCTGGGCCCTCGTGGGCGCCGGCATAGGACTTATTGCGTCCGTTTCAGGCGCTGCATTGTTTTTCGAGCTGCCGATGAGCACGACGGCTACGGCAGCTTCCGCTCCCGCGCAGCCTCCCGCCGTACCGGTGACGGTGGCCGTGGTCGAAGCCCGCGACGTGACGGCCTGGGAGACCTTCTCCGGCCGTCTCGAAGCGGTCGATCGTGTCCAGGTCCGTCCCCGTGTCGAAGGCGCGATCCTTTCGGTGGCTTTCCGTGAGGGCGCGCTGGTGAAGCAGGGCGACCTGCTCTTCACCATCGATCCGGCTCCCTACCAGGCGAGCGTGGCGCAGGCCCAAGGCCAGGTGGCTTCGGCCGAAGCCAAGGTCAGTCTGGCGCAGACCGAGCTTGACCGCGGCCGCAGGCTTTCCGATAACCGCACCATCTCCCAGAGCGATCTCGATCAGCGCCAGAGCGCGCTGGCCGAGGCGCAGGCAGGCTTGCGTTCGGCACAAGCCGCGTTGCAGTCTGCCCAGCTCAATCTCGATTATACTCAGGTACGGGCGCCGGTTGCCGGCCGCATCGGCAAGATCGAGGTGACGACAGGCAACCTGGTTGCGGCCGGATCGGCCTCGCCTGCGCTGACGACGCTCGTTTCGGTCGATCCGATCTATGCGAGCTTCAACGCCAGCGAAGAGATGGTGACCCGCGCTCTCGCCCAGCTGCCGCAGACGGACGGCGCCCTGCCGCCCGTCGAAGAGATTCCGGTCGAGGTCGGCACGCTCGCCGACGAAGGCACGCCGATCAAGGGCAAGCTGCAGTTGATCGACAACGAGGTCGACGCATCGAGCGGCACCATCGGTGTGCGCGCCGTCTTCGATAATCCGGGCGGACGCCTCATCCCCGGCCAGTTCGTGCGCGTGCGCATGGGCCAGCCGAAGGCCGAGAACAAGATCGTCATCAGCGACCGCGCCGTCGGCACCGACCAGGACAAGAAATTCGTCTTCGTCGTCGACGGTGAGAACAGGGTCGCCTACCGGCAGGTGCAGCTCGGCGCTTTGACTGAGGGGCAGCGGGTGGTCGAAAGTGGCCTGAAGGCCGGCGAGAAGATCGTCGTCAACGGCCTGCAGCGCATCCGTCCCGGTGCCGTCGTCGTTCCGCAGATGGAAGAGAAGGTCGCGACCGCTCAGTAAGATCCCGCCTTCTCCTGCGGGGGAAGGCCGATACCCGAAATAATATGACCCGCCGGCGGCGCCTCACCCGCCGGAGAGGGAGTTTGCATCCATGTTCACCCCGGAGAGGGCTTTGAAATGAACATCTCCAGATTCTTTGTCGACCGGCCGGTCTTTGCCGGCGTTCTTTCGGTCCTCATCGTCGTTGCCGGCCTGATCGGCCTGCGGGCGCTGCCGATTTCCGAGTATCCCAACGTCGTGCCGCCGTCGGTCGTCGTGCGCGCCACCTATCCCGGCGCAAATCCGAGCGTCATTGCCGAAACCGTGGCGACACCGCTCGAAGAGCAGATCAACGGCGTCGAGGACATGCTCTACATGTCGAGCCAGGCGACGTCGGATGGCGTGCTCAATGTCACCGTCACCTTCAAGCTCGGCACCGACCCTGACAAGGCACAGCAGCTCGTGCAGAACCGCGTTTCGCAGGCCGAACCGCGCCTGCCGGCGGAGGTGCGCGCCCTCGGGATCACGACAGTCAAGAGCTCGCCCGACTTCATCATGGTCGTCAACCTCGTCTCCGACGGGAACAGCCACGACATCACCTATCTTCGCAACTACGCGACCTTGAACATCAAGGATCGGCTTGCCCGCATCCCCGGCGTCGGCCAGGTGCAGGTGTTCGGCGCCGGCGATTATTCGATGCGTGTATGGATCGACCCGCAGAAGGCCGCCGAGCATGAACTCGCCGCCAGCGACATCAGCAACGCGATCAGCTCGCAGAACGTCCAGGCGGCCGCCGGCATTATCGGCGCCTCGCCGAGCCAGCCGGGCGTCGACCTGCAGCTCAACGTGAATGCCCAGGGCCGCCTGCGTACGCCCGAGGAGTTCGGCAACATCATCGTCAAGACGGGCGCCAATGGCGAGATCACCCGCCTTCGCGACGTCGCCCGCATCGAGCTTGGCGCCGCCGACTATACGTTGCGGTCGCTGCTCGACGGCAAGCCGGCCGTCGCCGTGGCCGCCCTTCAGGCGCCCGGGTCGAATGCGATCGAAATCGCCGACAACGTGCGCGCAACCATGGATCAGCTGCAATTGGCCATGCCTGAGGGCGTCAAATACGAGATCGTCTACGATACGACGAAATTCGTCCGCTCCTCGATCGAGAAGGTCATCGACACGCTGCTTGAAGCCATCGCGCTCGTCGTCCTCGTCGTCATCGTCTTCCTGCAGACGTGGCGCGCTTCGATCATTCCGCTGATCGCGGTTCCGGTCTCCATCATCGGCACTTTCGCGGTCATGTATGTCTTCGGCTTCTCGATCAACGCGCTCAGTCTGTTCGGATTGGTGCTTGCCATCGGTATCGTGGTGGACGACGCGATCGTCGTCGTCGAAAACGTCGAGCGCAATATCGAGCATGGCCTGTCGCCGCGCGCGGCCACCTATAAGGCGATGAAGGAAGTGTCCGGTCCGATCATCGCGATCGCGCTGGTGCTCGTCGCGGTATTCGTGCCGCTCGCCTTCATCTCCGGCCTGTCGGGTCAGTTCTATCGTCAGTTCGCGCTGACGATCGCGATCTCGACCGTCATCTCGGCCTTCAACTCACTGACCCTGTCGCCGGCCCTCGCCGCCCTTCTGCTGAAGGGCCACGACGCGCCCAAGGACTGGCTGACGCGGTTCATGGACGCGATCTTCGGTTGGTTCTTCCGTGGCTTCAACCGCCTCTTCGGCGCAGGCTCGAATGCCTATGGCAAAGGTGTTGGCGGCCTGGTGTCGCGCAAGAGCATCGTCATGGTGGTCTACCTGGCGCTGGTCGGCGCGACCTACAGCATGTTCACCACGGTTCCCGGTGGCTTCGTGCCGTCGCAGGACAAGCAGTATCTGATCGGCTTCGCTCAGCTGCCGGATGCCGCAAGCCTCGACCGCACGGAAGACGTCATCAAGCGCATGACCGATATCGCGCTCGCGCAGCCCGGCGTCGCCAATGCAATCGCCTTCCCCGGCCTGTCGATCAACGGCTTCACCAACTCTTCGAATGCCGGCATCGTCTTCGTGACGCTGAAGGATTTCGAGGAGCGTAAGACGCCGGATCTTTCTGGCGGCGCCATCGCCATGGCGCTGAACCAGAAATTCGGCGCCATCCAGGATGCCTTCATCGCCATGTTCCCGCCGCCGCCGGTCAACGGTCTCGGCACGACCGGCGGTTTCAAGCTGCAGATCGAGGATCGCGCAGGCTTGGGCAACCAGGCGCTCGATGAGGCGACCAAGGCAGTGCTTGCCAGGGCCTACCAGACGCCTGAACTTGCCGGGCTGTTCTCCAGCTTCCAGATCAACGTGCCGCAGCTCTATGCCGATCTCGATCGCGCCAAGGCCGAGCAGCTCGGGGTTTCCGTCACCGACGTCTTCCAGACGCTGCAGATCTATCTCGGCTCGCTCTATGTGAACGATTTCAATGCGTTTGGCCGCACCTACAGCGTCCGGGTGCAGGCCGATGCGAAATTCCGCGCCCAGCCGGAAGATATCGGGCAGCTGAAGGTCCGTTCGGCATCGGGCGAGATGATCCCGCTTTCGGCGCTGCTGAAGGTGGAGCCGAGCACCGGTCCCGAACGCGCCAACCGTTACAACGGCTTCCTCGCCGCCGATATCAACGGCGGTCCGGCACCGGGCTTTTCGTCCGGCCAGGCGCAGGCGGCAATCGAGAAGATCCTTCGCGAGACACTGCCTGCCGGCATCGACTTCGAATGGACGGATCTGACCTATCAGCAGATCCTGGCCGGTAATTCGAGCGTCGTCGTCTTCCCGCTGGCGCTGCTGCTGGTCTTCCTGGTGCTGGCTGCCCAGTACGAGAGCCTGACCCTGCCGCTGGCGATCATCATGATCGTGCCGATGGGCGTGCTGGCCGCGCTGACGGGTGTCTGGCTCACCGGTGGAGACAATAATATCTTCACCCAGATCGGTCTCGTGGTGCTAGTCGGCCTCTCGGCGAAGAACGCGATCCTGATCGTGGAATTCGCCCGCGAACTGGAGTTCGAGGGCAGGACGCCGCGGGAGGCGGCGGTCGAGGCCAGCCGCCTTCGCCTTCGCCCGATCCTCATGACCTCCATGGCCTTCATCATGGGCGTCGTGCCGCTGGTCGCCTCCACGGGCGCCGGCGCGGAAATGCGCGCCGCCATGGGTGTCGCGGTGTTTTCCGGCATGATCGGCGTGACCTTCTTCGGCATCTTCATGACCCCGGTGTTCTACGTGCTGCTGCGACGGCTGACGGGCAACCGTCCGCTCATCCAGCACAAGCCGGACGAGCACAAGGAGGAAGAGGCCGAGGTCATCCGGCTCGCAGCGGAATAAACGGAATTCAATCTTCCTTTGTCGAGTAAATCGGGCGGGAACTTCGGTTCTCGCCCGTATCGATTTCCGACACCCGACGAAAATGCGTTACGTTCATCAAAACGGTTGCAACCGTGGACGAGGGGACTATCAAAGACGGATAGCAGATGGGAGGATCGGCGCGGCTCCATCTCCACCATCCGGGTAGTCGATGCCGGCAAGCCGGCGCGGTTGCGGAAATGGTGACGGAATGCAGTGCTTCGCTTCTCGACTTCAAAGAGAAGAATAGCCGATCGGGAGGATGATAATGACGGACAGCCAACCGAAGAAGCGCCGCCTGCGTTCGCAGGATTGGTTCGACAATCCCGATCATATCGACATGGC
This sequence comes from Rhizobium sp. NLR22b, assembly GCF_019685295.1. Classification (NCBI taxonomy): domain Bacteria; kingdom Pseudomonadati; phylum Pseudomonadota; class Alphaproteobacteria; order Hyphomicrobiales; family Rhizobiaceae; genus Rhizobium; species Rhizobium sp. NLR22b. The sequence goes on along the minus strand of NZ_JABDWM010000016.1, from coordinate 89,172 downwards.
GGCGCTCTATCTCGAGCGTTTCATGAATTACGGCATCACGCCGGAAGAACTGCGGTCCGGCAGGCCGATCATCGGAATTGCCCAGAGCGGTAGCGATCTGACGCCCTGCAACAGGGTGCATGTCGAGCTCGCCAAGCGCGTGCGTGACGGTATTCGCGACGCGGGCGGCATCCCCATCGAATTTCCGACGCATCCGATCTTCGAGAACTGCAAGCGCCCGACCGCCGCCCTCGACCGCAATCTAGCCTATCTCGGCCTTGTCGAGATCCTCTACGGCTATCCGCTCGACGGTGTCGTGTTGACCACCGGCTGCGACAAGACCACGCCTTCGGCAATCATGGCTGCTTCGACAGTCGATATTCCGGCCATCGTGCTCTCCGGCGGGCCGATGCTCGATGGCTGGCACGAGGGGGAACTGGCCGGCTCCGGCACCGTCATCTGGCGGATGCGGCGGAAATATGCGGCCGGTGAAATCGATCGGGAGGAGTTTCTGCAGGCGGCGCTCGATTCGGCTCCATCCGTCGGTCACTGCAATACGATGGGCACCGCCTCGACGATGAATGCGCTGGCGGAAGCACTCGGCCTATCGCTCACCGGCTGCGGCGCCATTCCGGCCGCCTACCGGGAGCGGGGGCAGATGGCCTACCGCACCGGACGGCGCGCCGTCGAGATCGTGTTCGAGGATCTGAAGCCATCGGATATCCTGACGCGGGCCGCGTTCCTCAATGCGATCCGCACCAATTCGGCGATCGGCGGCTCGACCAATGCGCAGCCGCATCTGGCTGCCATGGCCAAGCACGCCGGCGTCGAACTTTATCCCGATGACTGGCAGGTGCACGGCTTCGATATCCCGCTTCTGGCCAATGTCCAGCCGGCGGGCGCCTATCTCGGCGAGCGCTATCACCGCGCGGGCGGCACGCCGGCGATCATGTGGGAGCTGCTGCAGGCCGGAAAGCTCGACGGCGACTGTCGCACGGTGACGGGGAGGACGATGGCCGAGAACCTGAAAGGCCGCCAGGCCAGCGACCGCGAGGTCATCCGGCCTTTCGACGAACCGCTGAAGGAGCGGGCGGGCTTCCTCGTCCTCAAGGGCAATCTCTTCGATTTCGCGATCATGAAGATGAGCGTAGTCTCGGAAGATTTCCGCCAGCGCTATCTTCTGGAGCCCGGGCGGGAAGGTGTTTTCGAGGGCAGGGCGGTGGTTTTCGATGGTTCCGAGGATTATCACAGGCGCATCAACGACCCTGAACTCGGCGTCGACGAGGATACCATCCTCGTCATCCGCGGAGCGGGGCCGCTCGGCTGGCCTGGATCGGCTGAGGTCGTCAACATGCAGCCGCCGGATCATCTCCTGAAACGCGGCATCCGGAGTCTGCCGACGATCGGCGACGGCCGTCAGTCGGGCACCGCCGACAGTCCATCGATTCTCAACGCCTCGCCGGAAAGTGCAGCCGGTGGCGGCCTCGCCTGGCTTCGGACCGGCGATGTCATCCGCATCGATTTCAATGTGGGGCGCTGCGACATGCTGGTGGATGACGCCGAGATCGAGCGGCGCAAGGCCGACGGCATTCCGGCGGTGCCGGCGGATGCGACGCCGTGGCAGCGGATCTACCGCCGCTCGGTCACGCAACTGTCTGACGGCGCGGTTTTAGAGGGGGCTTCGGAGTTCCGCCAGATCGCGAAAAACACGCCACGGCACAACCATTGATGTGGTTTGAACGCAGATTGCAATCTCATGATCCAAAAAGGAACGTCGTAACGAACAGTTCACCTAGTGACCAGTTCGGGCGTCCGCACAAGGCTTCTTTAATGCCGGCTTGAGACCATATTGCAATTAAGGAAGCTTCCAAGGCTGAGACCGCGTTGTCAGAAAACAAAGCCACACGATCCGAACAAGAGTTCCAGGATCTTCTGCGCCGGCTCGAACTCGCCCTCGATGCATCCCGGATCGGAGTCTGGGAGTACAGCATCGCCAAGGGCGGGATCTTGTGGGATGCGCAGATGCACCGGCTCTACGAAACCGGCGAGACATGCCGACATGTGCCGGCATGGTTCTGGTCGAATGCGATCCACCCTGATGACCGCGAGCGGGCCGAAAGCGATTTCGAACAGGCGATCACGGCGCGAGGCGCATACGACTCGCAATTCCGGATCGTGCTGCCGAGCGGCGAGATCCGCCACCTTCGCTCGCGGGCGCATTTCTATGTGGATGCGGAGGGGGCGCCCTCCTTCATCGGCGCCGAATGGGATGTGACGGCCGACGTGCAGCTCAACGCGGAACTCGAGCGACAGAAGATGGTGGCCGAGGCGAGAGCGCTGGCGCTTGAGGAAAGCAATGCGCGCATCGAGCATGTTGCCGATCATGATTACCTTACCGGTCTGCCGAACCGCCGCCTGCTCGACAAACGGCTCGCAGAGCTGCCGGCGGACCGGAGCGTCACGACGCTTGGCGTCCTGCATCTCGATCTCGACCAGTTCAAGCAGATCAACGACAGCCACGGCCATGCGGCCGGCGATGCGGTGCTGCGGGCCGCGGCCCTTCGCATCACCGCTGCCATTCCCGCGAACGGTATGGTTGCCCGCGTTGGCGGCGACGAGTTCGTTATCGTGCTCGTCAATTTCGCCGATCTCGCGGAATTGAGATTGATCACAGAGGATGTTCAGCGGCGGCTGCGGAAGAAGATCCGTTTCGGTCAAGAGATGCTGCAATCCGGTGCATCGATCGGCGTTTCATGGAGCGGCGATCGGCGGGCACGCAACCTCCTGGCCGAATCCGACCTGGCGCTCTATCAAGCCAAGAAGCTTGGGCGCAACCGCATCGAATTCTTTACGAGGCAACTGCAGGAAGATCTGCGATCGAAACGCCGCCTGGCTGAAGAGCTCAAGCTCGGTCTGGATCGCGGCGAGATTGTTCCCTATTATCAGGTGCAGCTCGACGCCCAAACGCGCGAGGTGATCGGCTTCGAGGCGCTGGCCCGCTGGAAACATCCCGAGAAGGGCGTGCTTGCGCCGGGGGTGTTCCTCAAGGTCGCCGACGAGCACGGGCTTGCGGCCGAGATCGACGCCGCGATTCTGAAGAGCGTTCTCGAAGACCGGTTGTCCTGGCAGTTGCGGGGCGTTGCGGTTCCGCGCATCGCCGTCAACATTTCGGCGTCGCGCCTTGCCGATCCGGCGCTGCTCGGCAAATTGAAGAAGCTCGATATTCCGCCGGGCGCAGTCGTGTTCGAGCTGGTCGAGACGATTTTCCTGGACGACAGCGACGAAAAGCTGCTCGATCATATCGATGACATCAAACAGCTGGGCATCGACATCGAAATCGACGATTTCGGATCGGGCCATGCCTCGCTCATCGGTCTCGTCAAGCTGCGGCCGAAGCGGCTGAAGATCGACCGGCAACTCGTTGCTGAGGTCGTCAGCTCGGACGAGCAGCGGCGCGTCGTAGGATCAATCGTCGAGATCGCCAAGGCGCTCGATGTCGAGGTGATCGCCGAGGGCATAGAGACCGAGGCACACGCCGCGGTGCTGGCGCAGTTGGGTTGCGACGGTCTGCAGGGTTATGCGTTCGGCTATCCCGCGCCGGCAGCCCAGACAGACCGGCTGTTCCCTTCGCTCGCGGGCGGAGTGGAAAAGCAAAGGGCAGCGATAGGTGGCTGATTTCCGCTGAAATGCTTCTTGGTCTTCGGGGTTGAGTAAGCGAGAGGTTTCGGCGCGACATTTATTCGCGCCGGCAGGACGATTATTGGGCGCCAAGTAATTTTCTTGAGCTTGCAACGGCATTGTTTCATGGTAATGCGGAAACGAAGCTTACTGAAAACGACTATAGGCGTGGTCAAGACCATCGGCGCTGCTTCTCCATCATTCGCAGGTGCGGTGGCGGTGACCTGACAATTGCTTTGCCGTTGGCGGGATGGACTTGCGGGACATTCAATCTGGGAAGGGCGCATGAATTCGGAATTTGCCGTTCGTTCGATGCGGCCCGGCGAATTGGAACTCGTGCTCGAATGGGCGCGTCAGGAGGGGTGGAACCCGGGTCTCGACGATTCGTTTGCATTCCTCGAAGCCGATCCGTCGGGATTTTTCGTCGGCTCCGTCGGTGAAGTCCCCGTCGGCTCGCTCTCAGTCGTCAAATATGGCGACAGCTTCGCCTTTCTCGGCCTCTACATCGTTCACCCGGATTTCCGCGGCAAGGGCTATGGCAAGGCGATCTGGGAAGCGGGGATCGCCACGGCGGAAGGTCGGACGATCGGTCTCGACGCCGTTGCCGCGCAGCAGGGGAATTATCGCAAGGCTGGCTTTGAGCCCGCCTATTCCACCATTCGTTACGGCGGCGTTGCCTCCTCTTTGCCGGGCTCGACGCTTGTCGCGCAGCCGGCGCTGGATTCACGCCTGGAAGGGCTGCAGCGTTATGATGCGGCGATCTTTCCGCAGCCGCGGGATGCCTTCCTCGCCACGTGGTGCAGCAGCCGTAAGGGGCGGCGTACGGCTGTGGTCCGCAAAAGCCACAAGATCCGCGGCTACGGCACGATCCGCCGCTGCTATGAAGGCTACAAGATCGGCCCGCTTTTCGCCAACGATGCAGACAGCGCCGCGGCGCTGCTTGTCGAATTAATCCCCGAAGCAAAGGGCGCTCAGATCTTCATCGACATCCCCGTCGAAAACCGCGAGGCTATCGCGCTTGCCGAAAGCATAGGCCTCCAGCCGGTGTTCGAGACCATGCGGATGTATCGGGGACCAGCGCCAGCCATCCCGTTGAAGCATGTTTTCGGAGTGACGACGCTGGAGCTTGGTTAGCTAGTCCACGGGCGAGGCGGGCACGGTGGGAGCGGACGCTTTCGGTCGGCCCTTTTCGGCGATCGCGATGCCGCCGAGCGTCAGCATCAGCGCTATCATATGGAAGGACTGAAGCCGTTCTCCAATCAGAACGACTGAGAGCAGTGTTCCGAACACCGGCACGAGATTGATGAAGAGACCGGCGCGGTTGGCGCCGATAGCCTCGACACCCTTGATATATAGGATCTGCGCCAGCAATGAGGGGAAGATCGCCGTATAGAAGGTGATGCTCCAACCGGCCTGGTCCGGCCACTGCGCAACGCCGCGGGCGATCTCCCAAAGAAGCAGCGGCAGCGAGGTCAGCATGGCGGCGAGGGCGGGGAAGGCCATCAGCGTGCGCCAATCCACCGCCGGTTTCCAGCGCAGGAAGATGGTGTAGAGCGCATAGGCGGCAATCGCGATCAGCATCAGCCCGTCGCCCCGGTTGAGCTGCAATTGCAGCAGCGTGGCGAGGTCGCCATGGGAAGCCGTCAGCGCCACGCCCAGCAGCGTCATGCCGAAGCCGAAACATTGCGCCAGCGAGATACCAGTGCGGAAAAAGAAGAAATTCAACAGGAAGATCAGCATCGGAATGCCGGCTTGCTCGATGGCGACGTTGATCGCCGTCGTATATTTTACCGCCGAGTAGAGCATGGCGTTGAAGAGTGTATAGCCGATGGCGCCGTAGCAAAGGAGCAGTGGCAGGTTTTTCCTCGCCACGGGCCAATCCTTCTTCAGTTGCGGCACGGATATCAAGGCGATGAGCGCGACGGCGAGGAACCAACGCAGAAAGGTCAGCATCATCGGGCTGATATGACCGACCGCAAGTTTGCCGGCGACGGAGTTGCCGCCCCAGCAGAGGGTGGCGATGACGAGGCAGATATAGGCTGTGGCTTGCAAGAGCGTGCTTCCTCGTCACTTTGCTAGAGATAATCGGCTTTTTCCCAGGGGAAATAGACTGCCGGCTGCTGATTTGTCACGTAAAAAGCCCAATCGGCTGTGACAACAGGGTCGCTTTCCCAAAAACAAAGCTTTATAGATGCGCGGGTTTGAGCAGGTGCGCGGTTCTCCGCCGGTAACAGGAAGAGTTGGATGACGAACGTAGTCGTGGTCGGTTCGCAATGGGGTGACGAAGGCAAAGGCAAAATTGTCGATTGGCTTTCGGAACGTGCGGATATTGTCGTGCGCTATCAGGGCGGCCACAATGCCGGCCATACGCTCGTCATCGACGGCACGAGCTATAAGCTCTCGCTGTTGCCTTCCGGCGTCGTGCGTCCCGGCAAGATGGCTGTGATCGGCAACGGCGTCGTCGTCGATCCGCATGCCCTGATCGCCGAGATCGGCCGGCTGGAGGCGCAGGGCGTTAAGGTGACGCCTGATAATCTGCGGATCGCCGACAATGCGACGCTCATCCTGTCGCTGCACCGCGAGCTCGACGCGATGCGCGAGGATGCGGCGTCCAACAGCGGCACGAAGATCGGCACGACGCGCCGCGGCATCGGCCCGGCCTATGAGGACAAGGTCGGCCGCCGCGCCATCCGGGTCATGGATCTTGCCGATCTCGACAGCCTTTCCGGCAAGGTCGACCGCATCCTGACGCATCACAATGCGCTTCGCCGCGGCCTCGGCGTCGCCGAGGTCAGCCACCAGGCGATCATGGACGAACTGACCTCGATCGCCGATCGGGTGCTGCCGTTCCGCGACACGGTCTGGCTGTTGCTTGATAAGGAGCGTCGCAAGGGCGCCCGCATCCTGTTCGAAGGCGCGCAGGGCAGTTTGCTCGACATCGATCACGGCACCTATCCTTTCGTAACCTCCTCCAACACCGTGGCCGGCCAGGCGGCGGCCGGTTCCGGCATGGGACCTGGCTCACTCGGCTATATCCTCGGCATCACCAAGGCCTATACGACACGCGTCGGCGAAGGTCCGTTCCCGACGGAGCTAACCGACGAAATCGGCCAGTTCCTGGGTGAGAAGGGGCATGAGTTCGGTACCGTGACGGGGCGCAAGCGTCGCTGCGGCTGGTTCGACGCAGCATTGGTGCGCCAGTCGGTCGCCACCAACGGCATCACCGGCATCGCGCTCACCAAGCTCGACGTGCTCGACGGTCTCGAGGAATTGAAGATCTGCGTCGGTTATATGCTCGACGGCGAACAGATTGATCATCTTCCCGCAAGCCAGGGAGCGCAAGCTCGGGTCGAACCGATCTATGTCACGCTGGAGGGATGGAAAGAATCGACCGTCGGCGCCCGCAGTTGGGCGGATCTTCCGGCGCAGGCGATCAAGTATGTTCGCCAGGTCGAAGAACTGATCGGAGCGCCGGTCGCGCTCCTTTCCACCAGTCCGGAACGGGACGACACGATACTTGTGACCGATCCGTTTGAGGATTAAGGTCACGGCCCACTGTGGAGGACAGTTCGGCAGAAGGCCGGACTTCTTGAGAAAGTAAGAATGGCGGATTTTATTGCAGTTATTCGGCGGGCCGTCGATGGCCTGGCTGAAAATACCCCCGAGATGCGGGTGAAAGTCTACGAGCGTGCTCGCGGCGCAGTGCAGCGGCAGCTCGAGAATATGAAGCCGCGTCCGCCGGAAGCCATGCTGCAACGCCAGCTCGAAAAGCTCGAGGCCGCCATCCGCGAAGTGGAGGCTGAACACTCCGAAGCGCTGCCCCTCGATGAGGCGGCTGGCGCCGGCGCCGCGCCGGAAATCTTGGAAGAACAAGCGGTTCCTGACGAAAGCACGTCGCCGCCTGCGCCCCAGACGGCTGTCGACGAGCCGGCCGGTGAAGCCGATGCGGGATCGCCGACAACCGACGCAGCCCACGAGCCGGATCACCTGGAAGCCGACGCACGGCAGGAAACTGAGGAAGAGGTCGCGGCTGAGGAGCCCCTTTCCGCGGAACCTGAGCCCGAACAAGCACCTGTTTCCGCTGAGACAGCTGCACCCGTCGAGGCCTATTGGCATCCCTCGCATGAGGAGGAGGCGCCGGCCGAGGAATGGCATGCCGGCGAGGCGCGTGACGTCGCCGCCGAAGAAATGCAGCCGGAACATCACGGCTTCGAAACGCCATCTGCCGATCATTCCTACGAGGAAGCCGACGAGCATCGTGCCGATGAGCAGCATCCCCAGGAGATCGCGGCCGAACCGGCGATGGCGGAAAGCCATGAGCCGAAGGCCGAGGCAGCTTACGAGCCCATCGAGTCGTTTCAGCCGATCACACGCGGCATGGAGCATGCATCCAACCGGCTCGTGGAGCCGGTCGCCGATTTCGATCGGGCGGAATTCGTCGAACATAGCCGCGAGGAGCCGCTGCAGGCGGATGCTGCGGGACATTTCGATCCTGTCTGGGCCGAGCCTGCCGTCGAGACGCCGGCTCCGGCGCCCAAGGATGCTGAGACCGAATGGGCCGAAGAGGAGCTCCGGCAATATTCGGAAACGGCGCCGGTCACCGGCGACGCTTCGGCGCGTGCCTTCGAAGACGTGATATCGAGTCTCGAGAAAATGGCGCCCGCCGCTGTCATGCCGGCCGCTAAGGAAGCTTTCTCCTGGGAGAAGGCTGCCTTTGACGACCTGCCGCCGATCGAGGCAGGCACCGACAAGAAGACGCCCGTTTCATCGCATTTCGACGACGTTGATATCTTCGCGGAGGTGCACGACGGCAAGCCTACACCCCCCGCCGGCGCGCCGAGCGAGGAGTGGCGCGAAGCGAAGGCCCTGCGTGGCTATGACCGCCGCGGTCCGATCGCCGCCGACGATGACGACGCCAATCCGGCGATGGATATCGATCAGATCGTCGCCTCGAAGCTGCAGGGCAAGAATTTCCGCATGGAACCGAAGCGCCGCCGCTTCGGCATCGGCACGATAATCACTCTCCTCTTCGCGCTTATCCTGATCGGTGGCGGCGCCTATGCCGGCTGGATGAACAGAGAAGCGCTGGTGGCGATGGTCGATGGGCTTGTCAGCTCGGCGCCATCGCAGGCTACGAGAAACGAGGCGGCAATGACGCCGGCGGGGTCCGAGACGTCGACTCAGGCCACGCCGACTCCAGCCCAGCCAGTTGCGCCGGAAGCGCAGAATCCGCCGCCGGCCGCGGCACAGCCGAACCAGCAAGTGGCGTCATTGAACAATGACGGCGCGGCGGCCAATTCCAAATTTACGCAACGACTGCTTTCCGACGGAACTGAAGTCGATAGCGGTCCGGCGACGGTGCCGGGAACGCCGACTGCCGAAGGAAAATCGGTGGCCGAACAGAATGTTGCGGCAGCGGATACGCCGCCCGCCAGCGCGCAAGGCGATGCGGCCCCGCCCGAAACGCTGACGCCGAACGGTCCCACGGCATCGCCGCAGCAGGCTGCGCCGGTCGGTTCGTCGGAAAAAATGTTCCTCTATGAGGAGCGTATCGGCCAGAGCTCGCCGACGGCCATCGAGGGAACGGTCGTCTGGAGCGTCCAGCACGAGGCCGGCCAGGACGGCCGGCAGGAGGCGACGGTGCAGGGCAACGTCAGCGTTCCCGAGCGCAACCTCTCCGCTCTCGTTACCTTCAAGCGCAACTCCGATCCGTCCCTGCCGGCAAGTCATCTCGTCGAGATCGTCTTCTCGGTGCCGCCGAATTTCGAAGGCGGCAGCATCGAGAGCGTCCAGCGCATTTCGATGAAGCGCACGGAACAGGATCGCGGCGACGCGCTGATCGCGGTTCCGGCCAAGATCACCGATGATTTCCACATGATTGCGCTCAACGACTATCCCGATGCGCGCAAGGCCAATCTCGATCTGTTGTCGACCCGCAACTGGATCGATATTCCGATCACCTACCGCAACGGCCGCCGTGCGCTGCTGACAATGGAGAAGGGGGGCACGGGAACGAACGCCTTCAATACAGCCATCAAGGAGTGGACTGCACTCGGGGATGTCTCCACGAGCCAGTGAGTGGGTTCTCGATGCCTTGTGCCACCGGCCTCCTCATTCGCCGGCTGGCTCCCGCTGGCGTCGAGCCACAGGTCTCGACCCGTCCTTCGGACCCCCGCTGGGGAGAAGAGAATCGTGGCAAGCTCCTGTCTTTCATAAAGCATTCTTTTTGGAAATGAGGGCGAGCAGCTTGCTCCTCCTCTTCTCCCCAGCAGACGGTGGCCCGAAGGGTCGGATGAGGGGGGCTGCACGGCACCCCTTTGACGTCCTTCCCGCAGGCGTCGCCCGCTACAAAACAAAAACGCCACCTCCCGTCTAGGAGGTGGCGTTTGCAATTCTCGAGCTCAGCCGATCAGGCCGTGGCTTCGACGACGCGAATGGCCTTGGCGCGTTCCAGGGCTTCCTTGCGAACAGCATCCTGCACCTTTTCAAAGGCGCGGACTTCGATCTGACGGACGCGTTCGCGGCTGATGTCGAACTCGGCCGAGAGATCTTCCAGCGTCACCGGATCCTCGGCAAGGCGGCGGGCCTCGAAGATGCGACGCTCGCGTTCGTTCAGAACACTCATTGCTTTGGCCAGCATGCGCCGGCGGGTTTCGAGCTCATCCTGTTCGATCAGCACGTCTTCCTGGCTCTCATGGTCGTCCACAAGCCAATCCTGCCATTGACCGCTGTCGCCTTCGGCCGCCTTGATCGGCGCGTTCAGCGAGGCGTCGCCGGAGAGACGGCGGTTCATCGAGATGACCTCCTCCTCCGAGACGTTCAGCTTGGTGGCGATTTCCGAGACGTGCTCCGGCTTCAGGTCGCCGTCGTCGATCGCCTGGATGCGGCCCTTCAGCCGGCGCAGATTAAAGAACAGGCGCTTCTGGTTGGCGGTCGTGCCCATTTTCACCAGCGACCACGACCGTAGGATATATTCCTGGATCGAGGCCTTGATCCACCACATGGCGTAGGTGGCGAGGCGGAAGCCGCGTTCGGGATCGAATTTCTTGACGGCCTGCATCAGACCGACATTGCCTTCAGAGACGACTTCGCCGATCGGCAGGCCGTAGCCGCGATAACCCATCGCGATCTTCGCGACGAGGCGAAGATGGCTGGTGACGAGTTTATGGGCAGCGTCGCGGTCGCCATGCTCGGCATAACGCTTGGCCAACATATATTCCTGCTGCGGCTCCAGCATCGGGAATTTGCGGATTTCGTCGAGATAACGGTTGAGACCGGCTTCGCCGGCGGTAATGGACGGCAAGGTATTTCGGGCCATAGTGCACCCTCCTAAAGTGAATTCCGGCTCCCGATGGAAACGCGCCCCCGCGTTAAAAGGCGAACCGGGACGTGCGGCTTTTGTTCCAAGCCCGCACTAAGTCCATATACAGATAAGTATGGCGAAACGGCGGTTCAAGGTGCCGCTCACGCAGGTGTGAGGCGGCGAGAGCGGTGTCCCGAAGCCGCTTTATCGTCGCAATGCCTCGACCAGTTTCACCATATCGTCCGGCAGCGGTATTTCGAAATGCTTGAGTTCGCCGGTGCGGGGATGCTCGAATTGCAGCATGAAGGCATGCAGTGCCTGACGGCCGAAACCATTGACAACCTTGCGGATCTCTTCGGGCAGAAGATTGGCCTTGGTCCTGAAGCCGGCGCCGTAAACGATGTCGCCAACGAGCGGATGACCGATATGGGCCATGTGCACGCGAATCTGATGGGTGCGGCCGGTTTCCAAGTGGCACTCGACCAGCGACGCGAGCGCGGTCGCGTCAGGGTTCTCCTGGAAGCGCTCGATCACTTCGTAGTGGGTGATCGCCGCGTCGGCATCCTGGCTGTCGGTGCGCTTGACGGCCCGGCGGGTGCGGTCGCCGGTGGCGCGGCCGAGAGGCGCATCGATTGTTCCCGACAGAGTGCGGGGACGGCCCCAGACGACTGCCCGGTAAGCCCGCTCCAGCGGCATGGTGCGGCCGTGGTCGGCAAATTGAAGCGAGAGGTGGCGATGGGCGACGTCGTTCTTGGCGACGACCATGACGCCTGTCGTGTCCTTGTCGAGACGATGGACAATGCCAGGACGGCGCACGCCGCCGATGCCGGAGAGCGTATCGCCGCAATGATGGATCAGCGCGTTGACCAGAGTTCCTGTCCAGTTACCGGAGCCGGGATGGACGACCAGACCTGCCGGTTTCGATATGACGATAAGGTCATCGTCCTCATAAAGGATGTCGAGCGGGATATCTTCGCCCTTTGGGGTCGGGTCTTCAGGTTCGGGCAGGGTGATTTCGAAGCTGTCGCCGACGCGCACCTTGCGCTGCGGATCGGTAACCTGCTCGCCTCGCAAAGAAACCAGCCCCTCCTTGATCAGCGCCTTGATGCGGCTGCGGGAAAAATCCTTACCGACCTGCGCGGTCAGCCATGCGTCGAGCCGGCCTTCGGCGGTTTCATCGGCGGTCAGGACTTTTCTAACGCCGGCTGCTTGTTTAAAGGGGTCGCTCAAGACGCTTCTTCTCCGACGTATTTTTAGAACGGAACGCAAAGATGACAGCAATCGAGCCAGACGACCAGGAAGAGAAGCCCCTTGATCCGGCGATGGAAAGTGTCCGGCGCAAGATGGTCCGCCTGCAGATTGTATCCGGCGCCATCATGTTCGTCAGCCTTATGGCGGTCTTCGGCGCTGTTGTCTACAAGACGATGCGCGAGCCCAAGGAGACCGCGTCCACTGCCGCAGCTTCCGGTGTGCCTTCGGATGCACCGCTTGCTGCGACCCTTTCCCTGCCGCTCGGGTTCAAGGTGCAGTCAACCTCGTTTTCGGCGGGACAGATCCTGTTCTATGGAGAAACGGTTGAAGGCACGAGGAAGGCGCTGGTATTCGATCTGAGGACCGGCCGCACCGTCGCCGACGTCATCGTCGCCGGGAATTGAGGCGAGATGGCCCCGATCGTCATCGACAGCGCCGACGACCCACGCATTGCCGAGTTTCGCGATATAAGAGAGCGTGACCTGACGGGCCGGGAAAACCGCTTTATCGCCGAAGGCACTGTCGTGCTGCGCATGCTCGCCGAGGCGCATGCGGCACGTCGCGGCTTCTCGGCCGAGAAAATCCTGCTGCTGCGCAATCGCGTCGACGGTCTGCAATCCATCCTCGAACGGTTTCCGGCTAGCGTGCCGGTTTATGTCGCCGAGGCTGAAGTGCTCGATGGTGTCGTCGGCTTTCATCTGCATCGCGGCGTTCTCGCCCTCGGCAAGCGAGAGGACCGCGGCGAGGCAGCACTTCTCGACGCATTGCCGGAACGGGCGCTGGTGCTGGTCGGCTGCGGCATTTCCAACCACGACAATGCCGGCTCGATGTTTCGCAATGCCGCCGCCTTCCGGGCGGATGCCGTGCTGCTCGACGAAACCTGCTGCGATCCGCTCTATCGCAAGGCATTGCGCGTGTCGGTCGGCTCGGTGTTGAGCGTTCCGCACCGGCGCGGCGGCAAGGCGCTGGACCTGCTTCTGGCGCTTGCCCAACGTGGGTTTGCGATCTGGACGCTGTCGCCGCATGGGAAGACCGACATCCGCGCCATTCCGGCCGGGGCACGCATGGCGCTCGTCATCGGCACGGAGGGGGAGGGCTTGCCGGAGGCACTGCTGGCGCACTTTCAGAGCGCCCGTATCCCGCAATCGGAGGAGCTCGACAGTCTCAACGCGGCGACTGCGACGGGGATCGCATTGTTTTCCATGGCCTCCGCCATGGGGCGGATCTGACGTTTGGAACGACGCGCGTCGGATCGATGGGCTAACGCACCGGATTGGCGATGACGGCCGCCGCCCTGTCGGCAAGGCTGAGGCGATCGTTCGGGTTCTTGTTGCCGGCATCCGGCAGCAGCGCGTGGATCGCTGAGGAAGGGCCCTCGTTGAGTGCGGTCAGCGCGACCATATTGGCGGCGATCGAGGCGATCTCCTCGCGGATCGCGCCATCGCGTCCGGTGACGGACTTTGCCTTCAGCAGGCGCTCGGCAAGGGCGGCGCTGCGCTTGCGGACATCCTCGCCCATCTCAGCCGTCACAGCGGCCGTGTCGAGCACGGATGCGGTCGTGTCTTCAGCCGTCAGTTCCGCCGGTAGTTCCGCCGCTATCTTGGCCAGGCCGGCATCGCGCAGCACCCGGTTGATCTTGCGGATCTCGGCATTGGCGGCTTTCAACTGCTCCTTCAACTTGGCGATCTCCTGCTGACGGCGGGCGAGCTGCGTTTCCTTCTCGGCGGCGGAAGCGCTTTCGCGTGCAGCCTTGTCCTCCAGGCGGATCACCATATGCTGCTGCTGCGTCAGTTTCTGTTCGGCATCCCTAGCCCGCTTCTGGAGCAGGTTGACGTCCTGGCGCAATGTGTCGCGTTCGTCGCGCAGCGCGTTGGCGCGGAATTTCAGGCTTTCCGCTTCGGTCTCACGCGCGGCGAGATCGATTCTCAGCCCGTCGGCCTGTTCGATGAGTTTGCTCAGCCGCGTTCGCATTGCCGCCAGTTCGCTCTCCTTGTCGGCGGCGGATTGTTCGGCAATATGCAGATTGGTTTTCAACTGGCTGATGTAGTTCTCATCCTTGCGCAGGTGCGAGCGCTGCTCGGCCGCCTCGACATGCATCTCGCCGATCTGGGCCTGCAATTCGCCGATCTCGGCGGCGAGCCTGCCGGCATCGACGGCGAGCGCATCGTGGCGCAGCTGGAGCGACAGGGATTTCTCGCGCTCACGCAGAAGGTCCTGGGTGGTGCGGGCATTCTCGGCGGCATGAAGCGCGCGCACCATATCCTTCTGGGCGCGAACCTCCTGCGGGCTCAGCGGCATCGTCGCCTTGAGACGGTTTTCGGTATACCAGACAATGCGGCGGTGAACGGCCGGCGAGACCAGAAAGACGAGGAAGGCCGCGGTCAGGAAGCCCAATCCGAACAAGAGAGCGTATTCGATCACGGCGCGGCCATCGATTCGACAGTTAATACGGGGTCAGCCGCGATGATTAAGCAGGCATGGCACGCATGGCAAGGCCGCCGATGCCGGCGGCAGCCGATTCCTGCCGCTTTACCACCTCAGAAGGGGTTCCAGGTCGGCGCCTGGGTGATCTTGAGATAACCGACATTGACCCCGAGGCGGGCGCCGACGCCAGTGCGGATCGGCACAACCAGCACGTCATTGTTTTTCAGCACCGTCATGCCGAAGCCGGCGATCACATAGGCCGAGCCACTGACGCCGCCGAAGCGGGCATAGATGCCGTCGATGGAGGGCAGGTCGTAGACCAGCATCATGACGCGCGAACCCTGGCCGCCGTAATCGATGCCGAGAGACGGGCCCTGCCAGTAGAGCGGATGCTCGCCGGCGTTCTTGGTGTTGAGTTGGCCTTCGCCGTAGGTGAGACCGGCGATGAAGGCGCCGCCGCCTTCCTGCCCAAGAATATAACCGTTCGGCAGGCCGTATTTCTGGAAGGCGCTCTCGACCACCTTGGCAAGGCCGCCGCTGGCGGAGCCGAAGAAGGAGTGGCCGGCATCGATGATTTCCTGCATCGTATACTGACCGTTGTTCTGGGCCGCGGCCGGCCCGGCAATCATCAGCGAGGAGAAGACGAGGGCCGAAAGCAACCTGCAGAAGCCAATGAATCGGTGCGGAAATCGAGGGCGCATGATGTCATCCGTTCGTCGTTTGGCTGGAGCGGGCACCCGCTCGCGTCGATTGCTGCATTTTGCGCCGATGATCTTAACAATCGGTTTACCAAATATGGTGTCATTATGGCACTGAATACGATCGCAAACTTCGCGCAATTTTGATGAAGCATATTTGCGGGCGCGATGAGATTGCCGCCCTTCAGGAGACGATGATGTCCAAGAACCCGAACCTCACCCTGTCCGGCCCGGATCTGGCCGCGCTTCTCTGCAGCCGCGTTTGCCACGATGTCATCTCGCCCGTCGGCGCGATCAACAACGGCCTGGAGCTTCTGGATGAAGGCGGCGCTGATTCCGATGCAATGGATCTGATCCGCACCAGTGCGCTCAACGCTTCCGTCCGCCTGAAATTCGCGCGCCTCGCCTTCGGCGCATCGGGTTCAGTCGGCGCCTCGATCGATACCGGCGAGGCCGAGCGGGCCGCCAAGGATTTTGCCCTCGCCGAGAAGAAGACCGAGGTGATCTGGAACGGACCGCGTGCCATCGTGGCCAAGAACCGCGTCAAGCTGTTGCTCAACCTCTTCCTCGTCGCCTATTCGGCGATTCCGCGCGGCGGCGTGCTCGAGGTCACGCTCGAAAATCCTGAATTCGAGGCCAAGTTCACCCTCTCGGTGAAAGGCAAGCTGATGCGTCTGCCGCCGAAATTCGTCGAGATATCGACGGGGACGATCGAGGAAGCGATCGACGCCCATTCGATCCAGCCGTACTACGCCGTGCTTCTGGCCGAGGAGTGCGGAATGACGCTCGACCACAGCGCAAGTCCGGACGAACTGGTGTTCACGGCGACGGTTGCTGCGGTCTGATTTTTCGGCGTGCAGCAGCATGCTCTCGCCCGTCCGGTAACGATTCCTTAGCCTGATGGACCTATTCTCTTAGGTTGTGGAAGACCCCTCGTTGCGACGAATGCGGGGAAAGGAGTAGTCATGCAAAGGTTCATGATCACCGATAATTCGGACATTGTCCGTAAGGTCGGCAAGCGCATTCTCTCCGAACTCGACTTTCTCGTCAGCGAGGCCTCCGATGCCGCCGAGGCGCTGCAGCGCTGCCAGGCAGAGTTGCCGGAATACCTCATCGTCGATTCCGGCATGGAAGGTGCGCTCGACCTCATCGCGGCGATCCGCGCCATGGACGGCGGCAAAGAGGTCAAGATCTATTACTGCGTCATCGAGGCGGATCTGAAGAAGCTGATGGCGGGTAAACGAGCCGGCGCCACCGATTTCCTGCTGAAGCCGTTCGATCGTAAGATCCTAACCGCCGTTTTCGGAAACCGCGCGATTGCTGCCTGACATCAGCTTTCTTCCCGGCCGCATCGGCCGTCCCTGAGCATAGTGCCGCAAGCGCCGCCGGGCTCCGGCTGACGCTGCGCTTTTCCTTGACCGGAATGTTAACCTGTTCGGCCAGATCAGGCGGAATCCCTCTAACGGGGCGGCAGCGCCGGCGGTGCAAACGAAAAATCCCGCCGAAAGGGCGGGATTTCGTCATCCGATAAGGGGGATCGGAAGATCAAGCGGTTTCCGCATATTCGGTGCCATCCGGCTCGCGAAGAACGTAACCACGGCCCCAGACGGTTTCGATGTAATTGGCGCCGCCGGCGGCGTTGGCGAGCTTCTTGCGCAGCTTGCAGATGAAGACGTCGATGATCTTCAGCTCCGGTTCGTCCATGCCGCCGTAAAGGTGGTTCAGGAACATTTCCTTGGTGAGAGTGGTGCCCTTGCGGAGCGAAAGCAGCTCCAGCATCTGATATTCCTTGCCCGTCAGATGGACGCGCTGGCCGCCGACTTCGACGGTCTTGGCGTCGAGATTGACGATCAACTCGCCGGTCATGATGACCGACTGGGCGTGACCCTTGGAGCGGCGAACGATAGCGTGGATGCGGGCGACGAGCTCGTCCTTGTGGAAGGGCTTGGTCATGTAGTCGTCGGCGCCGAAGCCGAGGCCGCGAACCTTGTCCTCGATGCCTGCCATGCCCGACAGAATGAGGATCGGTGTCTTGACCTTGGACAGCCGGAGAGTGCGGAGCACTTCATATCCGGACATGTCGGGCAGGTTCAGATCGAGAAGGATGATGTCGTAATCATACAGCTTGCCCAGATCGACGCCTTCTTCACCGAGATCGGTGGTGTAAACATTAAAACTCTCTGATTTGAGCATCAATTCGATGCTCTGCGCCGTAGCGCTGTCGTCCTCGATGAGAAGTACCCGCATAATTATCCCCTTTACCGCCGCCGAAAGGTGGTCTGGCCCCCTACACGCTACCCGAACAAGCTACGTGATTTGGAAGCTGCCACGAAATGGTTAACAAATTCTAATTCACTCTGGCAAGGAGTATCGAATTTATTAAATAATTTTTCCATTTCTCTGTTTTCCAATAGGAATCTCAAAAAGGCGTTCCTCAACGTTAACATTAGGAAACAGCGCTAACTGATTCATCCGACTCGCCAATGAAAAGGTTCGAACTTCGTGCCGTGGCATTTACCGACCCTTAAATCATCGGGCCTATCATTAACGATGCCCGTAAACGAAAGGTTACCAGCGGTAGGTTTTTGTTAATATCGCAGGAAATTTTTTAGCAAACCGTGTCAAAGCGGCGCGCAGGGCGGTTTCAAGTTGAGCCGGGGTCTCGCATCACGGGAGTAATGCGTATGAAGTCGCGAGAAAGTCTCGTTCGCCTGAAAGAGTTTCAGGTGAACGAAAAACGACGTCAATTGCAGCAATTGCAGATGATGATGTCCGAATTCGAACGGATGACGAAGGATCTGGAGAGCCAGATCGTCGTCGAGGAAAAGAAGTCCGGTATATCCGACCCGAATCACTTTGCTTATCCGACCTTCGCCAAGGCCGCGCGTCAGCGGGCCGACAACCTGCAGGTTTCGATCAAGGAACTGAAGATGCAGGAAGAGGCGCTGGAACTGGCGCTTGAGGAAATGCAGGCGGAATATGCAAGGGCGACGGCGCTGGAAGAACGTGACAGCGGCGTCCGCGCCGCCAGGGCCTGAGAGAAAATGCGGGCGCCGGCGTCGGCGCCTGACGATCGCCTGAGAGAGGCCATGTATGATGGGCGCGCTGTCCGTCATACATGGCTTTTGGTGTTTCCCGCCTTTTGCGTCCGCACGCCGCCGCTCCCCGCGGCGACCGCTTCAGGCGTCGCGAATCAATTCACGACATCCTGCCATTCCGGATGACGTTGCGCCTGCCCCTTGAAGAACGGGCAGAGCGGGATGATCTTCCAACCGCCAGCGCGGGCCGCTTCCACCGCGTGCAGAGACAATGCCTGGCCGACACCCTTGCCGCGCAGGGCATCGGGAACCGCCGTGTGATCGATGATGACGAGCTTCGGCGAGGTTCGCGAATAGGTCATCTCCGCCTCGTGCCCCTCGACGTCCACGGCATAACGGCCACCGGATACGCCTTCCTCATTTCGGATATCCATCGTCTTTCCTCGTGCACAGATATTAATCGCAGCCGACGGTGACACGGCGGCGCGGTCGTGCCAAGGCGGTAGAACAGTTCCTCAGGGAGACGCAGTGTTCATGAAAAATGTCGGATCGACGCGAGGCTCTGGGGCAATGAGCGCGCTTTCGATCATCCGCCCCGCTCTTCTCGTGGCCGCGCCGTTCCTCCTGGCGCTCGGCCTGATCTTACCGCTGGTCCGTTTCGAGACGCTGTATTTCTTCGATCAGACCCCTTCGCTCATCGAAATCGTCGTCTCGCTCTGGCAAGGCGGCGATGGGCTGCTGGCGGCGGTCGTCGCGCTGGTCTCGATCGTGCTTCCGTTTCTGAAGATGATCGGGATTGCGGCGGAAGCGACGGCTGCCGGCAGCGGGGCCGGGAGGCAGTTCTATCGGCGCGTCGTGCCGCATCTGTCCAAGTGGTCAATGATGGACGTGCTGCTGGTCGCGATCGTCATTGCTGCGGCGAAGACAACGGGGTTGGCGGATGCCTTCACGCAGCCCGGCCTCTGGTGCTACGCCGCCTCGTCAATAATTTCGGGCCTTCTTCATTCCCTGATGGGAGATGCGTCCGGCCCGAAATAAATGTCGGCGATGGCGCGCGATCAGTGGCGATATTGCTGGATGCGCGTGGTGCGCAGGCCGGCGAGGCCATGGCTGTTGATCGACGACTGCCAGGAAAGGAACTCTTCGACCGTGAGCGTGTAACGCTCGCAGGCCTCTTCCAAGCTCAACAGGCCACCGCGAACAGCCGCGACAACCTCTGCCTTGCGGCGGATCACCCAGCGCCGCGTATTGGGCGGCGGAAGGTCCGCGATGGTCAGGGGGCTGCCATCGGGGCCGATGACATATTTCACTCGGGGACGTATCATTTCGGTCATTGGACTCTCTACACAACGCAAGACCACGAGCGCCACTCTAGCCTGCCACATTTAAAAATTGCCTAAGCCCAACGTAAGACTTTGATAACAAATTTAGATGCCCGGAGTGGCCGGTGAACGAGCGAAGCAAAATCCCGCCGGCTCTCACGAGCACGTCGATCTCTTCTACGGCATCGGACCGGTGACGCCGATGAAGCGGACGGTTCCGCCGATCTTCCGTGAGGAGGGATCGATTGCGGGAAGTGCGGCCGATCAGGAAAATTGCCGCCGCTGCATGCTCTTCCAGGTGCCCGGCCTGAAAAACGGCTTCGCCTTCGCATTGCCAGCATTGACCTGAAACAATACATTTTCGCTACTCGGGCAGCCATGCATTCTATGGCAGTGCGCTTTAGCTGCGTGAGCTTCTGGAGCAGCTCTCAGGCAACAGCAATCCTGAAGATGGCTCGCCGGCAACGTCTAGCCGGCCCCAGATCGGAGAGCTGCGCTGTCGGCGAATCGCAAGAGCAGCGATGAGATCGCGATCATTCTCGATCTCTCATCGCACGCTGTCGACGGTTATCTGAAGAGCGCGATGTAAAAGCCATACAGGGTCAACCGCACGCAGGCGGTCGCCAGAACGGCACCGGCCGCCCTGTCCTTTCTCACAAAAAGGCGAGAGCAATTCCAGGCAAAGCGTAAAGTGCTTTTGCCGGGAATTGCACAATACAAAAGGTTAGAGCGGTTCTGCGCTTCCGTGGAAAGCTGAACCGCTGTTAAAAGCCTTTTCCGCCGGTCACTTCTGACACAACGGTCCCGACGATGATGCGCATGTCCATCAAGATCGAGAAATTCCCGACATAATAAAGATCACAAGCGATGCGGGCGCGCGCCTTGGCGGGACGATCGGTCGGACCGCGCAGGCCACGCATCTGGGCAAGACCGGTCATGCCGGGGCGCATGGCGTGGCGCTGATGATATTCCGGCACGAGCTCTTCATAGAGCATGCCGCCGGCGCGCATGCCGATTGCATGGCAGCGAGGACCGACGACCGACATATCGCCCAACAGCACG
Source organism: Rhizobium sp. NLR22b (assembly GCF_019685295.1). Lineage (NCBI taxonomy): Bacteria > Pseudomonadati > Pseudomonadota > Alphaproteobacteria > Hyphomicrobiales > Rhizobiaceae > Rhizobium > Rhizobium sp. NLR22b. The sequence goes on along the minus strand of NZ_JABDWM010000016.1, from coordinate 68,417 downwards.
TTCAACAGCTGTGGCAACTCGTCGATATTCGTGCGGCGCAGAATGGCGCCGATGCGGGTGATACGGGGGTCGTTCTTCACCGTCTGGGCGACGCCTGAGACATCGCAGAGATCGGTACGCATGGAACGGAACTTGTAGACCTTGATGGCCTTGCAGTTCTTACCCCAGCGGGTCTGCTTGAACAGCACCGGTCCCGGGCTGTCGAGCTTGATCAGCAGGGCGACGAGGAGAAGGAAAGGGGCGAGGACGAGGAGGGCGCTCAACGACGAAACTATGTCGAACGCCCGCTTCAGGGCGAGATCCACCCACGGCGCCTGGGAGGCATCGCTATGGATGACAGGGGTTTGAATCTTCAGGCTCGGCTGCTGGCGGCGGCTCGGCCGGAAGGAATCAGTCGAAATGGTGTTGTTTAATTCCGTGATGCTCAAGGATCGTACTCTGTTGTCTTCGAGGGGCGCGGCGGCAATAGGCGATCAATGGTTTGCCCTGTGACCAGGGCTGCACTCAGGTGTTGGTAACCCTACTAAAACGGAAAAATGCGACAATTGTGTAATGGTGTCCAGAGAAATATCGCATCGCAACAAATCTTTCGCACTTGCGTTAAGTTGAGGCAACCTCATGATATTTCGTTAATAATTGGAATTTCGTCAAGGTTTCTAGGCTCTTGGCGAGGGCTTCCACAGGTCTGTCCTCGTGTTGTTTCGACACGCGACCGACGGTTCGCCGACGGCATTTTTAACGAATTCCGACGTGAATTTTTTTGCCGGATATGTTCGGCCGTTCTCAATCTGTGTCAAAATATGACAAAATCAAGGCCGAATCGGCAGGGGTTCGAACCGGTGAAGATGGACGTTAAGCCCACCGGAAATCACGCGCGCCGCATCGGCCAAATCACTTTCCGATTTCTACGAGTGTCTGCGGTGCGGCTCGAACGCGGCAGGACGATATTTGAACGATTAAGAGCAGGGGCCGCAGTGGTCGCCACGCGCCAAGGCGTTCGTGGAGCGGGCGGCAGGCGCAGAACATATCATGAGCGGGACCGCGTATCATGGCATTTGCGAATGCCCGCGGACGGTCACGCCGGTTCGAGGACGCGTTTCCTGCCGCCCCAGGAAATGAAGTTCGGGTTGGCGAAGTCGAAATCGGCCGCTGTCCCCGTCTTGCCATAGGTCAGCAGCGCTCCGTCGAGCGTCACCGTCGATCCCCCGGCAGCGCGCAGCACCGCATCGCCGGCCGCGGTGTCCCACTCCATCGTGCGGGTGAAGCGTGGATAGACGTCGGCCTTGCCTTCCGCCAGCAGGCAGAATTTCAGCGAGGAGCCGATATTGGTGCATTTGGAGATCGCGTGATCGGCGAGGAAGGTTCCCGTCTCCGGGCTGTTGTGACGAAGGCTTGCAAGTGCAAGCCGGTCGTCCGGCTGCTCGCGCACGGCAATTGCGGTGCGCGCCCCGATGGTGAAGTCCTCGGTGACATCAAGCCTTTCGGCACGGCCGCGCTCTCCTAAGAAGGCGAGCCCGAGCGCCGGCGCGTAGACGATCCCGGCGACCGGGGCGCCGTTCTCGATATAAGCGATGTTGACGGTGAATTCCTGCCGTCCGTCGACGAATTCACGGGTGCCGTCGAGCGGGTCGACCAGGAAGAAGCCGCGGCCGCTGATGTCGGGCACGCTTCCAGCGGCAACCGACTCTTCCGCCACGACGGGTATATCGGGATAATCCCTGGACAGATGGGCGAGGATGATGCGTTCGGCCTCCTCGTCGGCAACCGTAACCGGGCTCGCGTCCGCCTTCATGGTGATGGGAAAGCCTTCGCGCAAGATCGCGATGATGGCCTTACCGGCTTCGAGCGCCGCCTTTTCAAATGTCGTCAGCATTGTCCTTTTGCCGTTCGCCGCGCCGCGAGCGCCCGCTGTCGCTCGTCCTCAACCATCCCTGTCGCACCAGATATCGATATGGTGGTTCTCGCCGCGCCCCGCACCCCCGATAACGCAGATTGAAGATGCTACCATAAGTTCCCGCAGCTGTCAGGCGAGGATGGCGGCATTTACCTGTGAAATACCATTCGCAAAAACTGCAGGCTCAAGGGTTGAATTTGCGCTTTCTTCCAGCCTTATGGAATAGCTTACGCGGGAAGCGGCGCAGGAAATCGACGGCGCGCTTGCCGGATGGTTAAGCCGGCAGCAGGTTTTGGCTAAAAATGGGTCGGTCTTTGCCGATTTTCTGTGGATTCTGGTTCAAAATGCGCCATTTAGGCCTGTTCGAATAAGAATCTGCTGGCGCAAATCCTTTTTGTCTTCACATTTTCACCGAAACCGCTATGCATGCGGCCTATGAGGTTCCTTGAACGAGGAGCCGAATAACCAAAAAGAGATGCAGCATCTTCGGCTCGCATCCAGGGGAAAACGACATATGGAGTATTTCGTCCAGCAGCTCTTCAATGGGCTGACGCTCGGATCCATCTATGGCCTCGTGGCTATCGGCTATACGATGGTTTATGGCATTATCGGCATGATCAATTTCGCCCATGGCGACATCTTCATGCTCGGTGGTTTCGCCGCTCTTATCGTCTTTCTCGTCCTCACATCCATCTTCGCAGGTCTCCCGGTGGCAATTTTGCTGCTGGCGATGCTTGTCGTCGCGATGCTGATGACGAGTCTGTGGAATTGGACGATCGAGCGTGTCGCCTACCGTCCGCTGCGCGGATCCTTCCGCCTTGCACCGTTGATCACCGCGATCGGCATGTCGATTGTGCTGTCCAACTTCATCCAGGTGACGCAGGGGCCGCGCAACAAGCCGATCCCGCCGATGGTGAGCTCGGTTTACCAGTTCGGCAACATCTCGGTGTCGCTGAAGCAGATCATCATCATCCTGATCACGGCGGTGCTGCTGACCGTCTTCTGGTATATCGTCAATCACACGGCCCTCGGCCGCGCCCAGCGCGCCACCGAGCAGGATCGCAAGATGGCGGCGCTGCTCGGCGTCAATGTCGACCAGACGATCTCGATCACTTTCGTCATGGGGGCGGCGCTGGCTGCCGTCGCCGGGACGATGTATCTGATGTATTATGGCGTCGCTTCGTTCGCCGATGGTTTCACGCCGGGTGTGAAGGCATTTACCGCAGCCGTTCTCGGCGGCATCGGCTCGTTGCCGGGCGCCGTTCTTGGTGGGCTGATGATTGGCCTGATCGAATCGCTGTGGTCAGCCTATTTCACCATCGCGTATAAGGATGTGGCGACCTTCGCCATCCTCGCTTTCGTGCTGATCTTCAAACCGACGGGCATCCTCGGACGGCCGGAAGTCGAGAAGGTATAACGTCATGGCAAATATCGAGAATTCTGCAGGCAAGCCCGATGCCGGACTTGTCCGCAAAGGTCTTATCGAAGCCCTTTTCGCCGCCGTTCTCTCCCTCGGCATGTTCGTTCTCTATGTCGGCCTGAAAACCGATCAGAACATCAACAACGAGCTGATCATCGTCCAGCGTTGGGGACTGCTGGCGATTTTTGTCGCTATCGCCGCGATCGGCCGTTTCGCGATGGTCGTTTTCATCAAGCCGAATATCGACCGCCGAAAACTCCGCAAGGCGCGGGAAGGCGATCTCGACATTTCGACCGAGAAGAGTTTCTTCCATCGGCATTTCCTGAAGATCGCGCTGCTCGCGCTACTGCTTTATCCCATGGTGATCGTGGCGCTCGTCGGCGCTCAGGGCTCGTTGAAATGGGTCGACAATTTCGGCATCCAGATCCTGATCTACGTGATGCTCGCGTGGGGACTGAACATCGTCGTCGGCCTCGCGGGCCTTCTCGATCTCGGCTATGTCGCCTTCTATGCGGTCGGCGCCTATTCCTACGCCCTGCTGTCGAGCTATTTCGGCCTGTCCTTCTGGTTGCTGCTGCCGCTTTCCGGCATTCTCGCAGCGCTCTGGGGCGTCATTCTCGGCTTCCCGGTGCTGCGCCTGCGCGGCGACTATCTCGCCATCGTCACGCTCGCCTTCGGTGAAATCATCCGCCTCGTCCTGATCAACTGGACCGACGTGACCAAGGGAACCTTTGGTATCTCGAGCATTCCCAAGGCGACGCTCTTCGGCATTCCTTTCGATGCGACGGCCGGCGGCTTTGCCAAGCTCTTTCACCTGCCGATGTCTTCCGCGTACTACAAGATTTTCCTCTTCTACCTGATCCTGGCGCTGTGCATGCTGACGGCCTACGTCACCATCCGCCTGCGGCGCATGCCGATCGGGCGTGCCTGGGAAGCGCTGCGTGAAGACGAGATCGCTTGCCGTTCGCTCGGCATCAACACGGTGACGACCAAGCTGACGGCGTTCGCGACGGGAGCCATGTTCGGTGGCTTCGCGGGCTCGTTCTTCGCCGCTCGCCAGGGATTCGTCTCGCCGGAATCCTTCATCTTCCTGGAATCGGCCGTCGTTCTCGCCATCGTCGTTCTCGGCGGCATGGGCTCGCTGACCGGCATTGCGATCGCCGCGATCGTCATGGTGGGCGGTACCGAAGCGCTGCGCGAAATGGATTTCCTGAAAGCAGTCTTTGGGCCCGACTTCACGCCGGAACTCTACCGCATGCTGCTCTTCGGTCTCGCCATGGTGGTCGTCATGCTGTTCAAACCGCGCGGTTTCGTCGGATCGCGTGAACCAACCGCCTTCCTCAAGACACGCAAGGCCGTATCTGGAAGCTTCACCAAGGAGGGCCACGGTTGATGAGCCCCGTCACCAATACGATGTCGAGCGACACGCTTCTCAAGGTCGAGCACCTGTCGATGAAGTTCGGCGGCCTGATGGCCATCAACGACTTTTCCTTCGAGGCCAAGCGCGGCGACATCACCGCGTTGATCGGTCCGAACGGCGCCGGCAAGACCACCGTCTTCAACTGCATCACCGGCTTCTATAAGCCGACGATGGGGATGATCACGCTTAATCAGAGAAGCGGCAAGCAGTACCTGCTGGAGCGTCTCCCGGACTTTCGCATCACCAAGGAAGCCAAGGTGGCGCGAACGTTCCAAAACATCCGGCTGTTTTCCGGCCTGACGGTTCTGGAAAATCTGCTCGTCGCCCAGCACAACAAGCTGATGCAGGCGTCGGGTTATACCATTCTCGGCCTCATCGGCATCGGTCCCTACAAGCGAGAAGCGGCCGCATCGATCGAGCTGGCGCGCCATTGGCTCGAGAAGGCCGATCTGATCGACCGTGCCGATGATCCGGCAGGCGACCTGCCTTACGGCGCCCAGCGGCGTCTCGAGATCGCGCGTGCAATGTGCACGGGCCCAGAATTGCTTTGCCTGGACGAACCGGCCGCAGGCCTCAACCCACGCGAATCTGCTAAGCTCAACGAGCTTCTGCAGGGCATTCGAGCCGATACCGGAACCTCCATTCTCCTTATCGAGCATGACATGTCTGTGGTTATGGAAATCTCCGATCACGTCGTCGTGCTTGAATATGGCCAGAAGATTTCCGATGGCACGCCCGACCATGTGAAGCACGACCCGAAGGTCATTGCGGCCTATCTCGGCGTCGAGGATGAAGAAGTGGAAGAGGTGATCGCAACCGTCGAGCAGCTCGAAGGAGGCGCAAACTGATGGGCGATGCAGTCATGACGGGTCAACCGCTTCTTCAGGTGAATGGCGTCGAAACCTACTACGGCAATATCCGCGCGCTGGCCGGCATCGATGTCGAGGTCAACAAGGGCGAGATCGTCAGTCTGATCGGCGCCAATGGCGCCGGCAAGTCGACGCTGATGATGACGATCTGCGGCAGCCCCCAGGCCCGTAAGGGCTCCGTCGTCTTCGAGGGTCGCGAGATCACCCGTATGCCGACCCATGAAATCGCACGCCTGCGCATCGCGCAGTCGCCGGAAGGGCGTCGCATCTTCCCGCGCATGACGGTCATGGAAAACCTCCAGATGGGGGCGGGTCTCGACAATCTCAAATATTTCGCCGAAGACGTCGAGAAGATCTTCACGCTCTTCCCGCGTCTCAAGGAACGTCACGCCCAGCGCGGCGGCACGCTTTCGGGCGGCGAGCAGCAGATGCTGTCGATCGGCCGCGCGCTGATGGCGCGCCCGAAGCTGCTGCTGCTCGACGAACCTTCGCTCGGCCTGGCGCCGCTGATCGTCAAGGGGATTTTCGAAGCAATCCGGAAGCTCAATGAGCAGGAAGGCCTCACCGTGTTCCTTGTCGAGCAGAATGCATTCGCGGCGCTGAGACTCTCGCACCGCGCTTACGTGATGGTGAATGGCAAGGTGACCATGAGCGGCTCCGGCAAGGAACTGCTCGCCAATCCGGAAGTCCGCGCCGCCTATCTCGAAGGCGGAAGACATTAGTCGAAGGGAGAGTTTGACATGCAGGGACTTTTCTTCGAAAGCGACGACGGCGTCCGGGTTGTCATTCGCGCCCTCGTCGTACTGATCGGCTTCTGGACGGCTTGGCGAGCCGGCAAGGCGGTGGCTGACGGCTGGAACAATTATCCGCTCGCCGTCGTCTACACTTTCCTCCTTGCCTGGGCGATGCAGTTTCTGCACCACGCCCTGTTCAATGGGCCGATGCTCAGCGGTCTCTTCTATGGCATCGACTTCGTGACCTTGCTGGTCTTCTCGACGGCCGGCTACCGCTTTCGCCGTACCAATCAGATGGTCAACAACTATTACTGGCTGTACGAAAAAACTTCCGCGTTTTCGTGGAAGGACAAACATTGACAGTCCGTTGAAACTAGGCATGAATTGCCTTCAGAGTGGAACAGCTTTCCTGGCGCAGTCGATGGTGGGTAATGCGCCGGGCCTTGGACCAGAACCCGCCCAAAAATTGGGAGTAACAATATGAAGAAGTCTCTTCTGTCGGCAGTGGCTCTGACGGCGATGGTCGCCTTCAGCGGCAACGCTTGGGCCGACGTCCTCATCGCTGTCGCTGGTCCGCTGACCGGCCCGAACGCCGCTTTCGGCGCTCAGCTTCAGAAGGGTGCCGAGCAGGCAGCCGCCGACATCAACGCTGCTGGCGGCATCAACGGCGAGCAGATCAAGATCGAACTCGGTGACGACGTTTCCGACCCGAAGCAGGGCATTTCGGTCGCCAATAAATTCGTTGCCGACGGCGTCAAGTTCGTCATCGGCCACTTCAACTCGGGCGTTTCGATTCCGGCTTCGGAAGTCTATGCCGAAAACGGCATCCTCGAAATCACCCCGGCCGCCACGAACCCGAAGTTCACGGAACGGGGCCTCTGGAACACGTTCCGCACCTGCGGCCGTGACGACCAGCAGGGCGCCATCGCCGGCAAGTATCTCGCCGACCACTTCAAGGACGCCAAGATCGCCGTCGTTCACGACAAGACCCCCTACGGTCAGGGCCTTGCAGACGAAACCAAGAAGGCGATGAATGCCGCCGGCCTGACGGAAGTCATGTACGAAGGCATCAACGTCGGCGACAAGGACTTCTCGGCGCTCATCGCCAAGATGAAGGAAGCCGGCGTCTCGATCATCTATTGGGGCGGTCTGCACACCGAAGCCGGTCTCATCATCCGTCAGGCCGCAGACCAGGGCCTGAAGGCAACGCTGGTTTCCGGTGACGGCATCGTTTCGAATGAACTGGCTTCGATCGCTGGTGACGCTGTCGCCGGTACTCTGAACACCTTCGGCCCCGATCCGACGCTGAACCCGGCCAACAAGGAGCTCGTCGAAAAGTTCAAGGCCGCCGGTTTCAACCCAGAAGCCTATACGCTCTACTCCTACGCAGCGATGCAGGCGATCGCCGGCGCAGCCAAGGCTGCCGGTTCGGTGGATCCTGAAGCCGTTGCCACGGCCATGAAGGAAAAGGGTCCGTTCCCGACCGTTCTCGGCGACATTTCGTTCGACGAAAAGGGCGACCCGAAGATTCCTGGCTACATCATGTACGAATGGAAGAAGGGCGCGGACGGCAAGTACACCTACGTCCCGCAGGGCATGTAAGCTTCGCTTGCCTGTCGATAACATGATCTGATCGAAGCCCGGTTCGGCCGGGCTTCTTTCTTTTTAGGGACATCTCAATCGTGGTGCGCCCTTTCGAGGCGAGCGACGTGCCGGATCGAGCCGTTCGAAAGCTTGCAACCGACATCGCGCCGGGTGGCGCTCCGTTTTCAATATCCCTCACATTTCATGCAGAACATGCGTCGCCTTCACGGCCGCCGACGCCCGGTTTTCGACGCCGAGTTTCACGTAGATCTGTTCGAGGTGCTTATTCACGGTGCGCGCCGACAAACCCAGTATTTCGCCAATGTCACGGTTGGCCTTGCCCTTGGCGATCCAGAGCAGCACTTCGGATTCTCGTTGGGTGAGCGAAAAACGCTGGCGCAGCATCTCGTCGTCGCTGCGCTGGCTGGCGGCAGTGAGGCGGAAGAGATATTCATCCGGGCCAATTGCGCCTAGGAAGGCGAGCTGCAGCGCCGCCTGGCCGGCATGGGTGATTGAGATGATGCCGTCGCGCACTGCTGCCCCGCGGTCACGCATCCAGCCGGCGATATGGCGGACGACGATCTCCATGCCATCGTCACTGCCCATGGCGGCATTGACCAGCCGGGTCGCCTGCGGCGTCGACCAGTGGATCGCGCCGTCGCCCTTGACCGCCAGCAGGTGACGGCCGGCAGCGTCCAGTGCAACGCGGGCGCTCTGGGCCGAGCGGGCATTGCGCAGATGGACGCGGATGCGGGCGCGCAGTTCGTCGATGTTGATCGGCTTGGTGAGGTAATCGACGCCGCCGGATTCCAGCGCGTGCACGACATGCTCGGTCTCCGTCAGACCGGTCATGAAGATGACGGGCACCTGCGCTACAGTGGCATTCGCTTTCAGCCTTCGGCAGGTCTCGAAGCCGTCCATTACGGGCATGACGGCGTCGAGCAGGATGAGATCAGGCGTGATCCGCTCGACGATGCCAAGCGCTGCCGTGCCCGAGGTGGCGATCAGCACGGAGAAGCCGGATTGTTCGAGCGCGTCTGTGAGGAAACCGAGCGCTTCGGGCGAGTCGTCGACCAGCAGAACGATGTCGCGAGGGAGGGCCGGCTCAGCCAATGGATTCCACCTTTTCGTCGAAGTCGTGCAGGAAGGTCATGAAGCCGGCCAGATCGAAGGCGGCCACATAGGGTCGAAGAGCCTCGGTGAATGGCCGATTTGCCTCCACCTTGGCAAGGTCCGAAAGCTTGGCTTCGATGCCCCTGATGTAACCGATCTCGCCGAGCCGCAGCAATTCCTGCACATGGGCTGCACCCGGGCCCAGCATCGGCGCTGCGATCTTTGCAGGAGCGGCGGGGGCGTCATCGGCATAGACCCAGTTCAGGCCAAGATGCAAGGCGAGCTTGTCGCGCAGCCGGCGGATGTCGACGGGCTTGCCGATCGCATCATTGTGGCTGTCGTCGCTGTCACTTAGAACCGTCGCATCACCGATATTGGCCGAAAGCATCACAACCGGTGCTGTCTGGCCGGCCTCGCGCAGACGCGAGACGAGCTGCCAGCCGCTCATGCCGGGCATCAGGATATCGACGAGGAACAGATCGGGCAGGATGCCGTCGATCAGCGTCAGGCATTCGGCGCCGCCTGCGGCCGTCAGCACGATGAAATCGAGCGGCGCCAGGATTTCGCGCATCATCTCGCGGTGATCCTCATTGTCGTCGACGACGACGATGGTGCGGCGCGGACCGTCGTAACCGACGATGCGTTTTTCCTGCGGCGGCGCGGCGGCGCGCATGACGGCGGACAGCATCAGCCGCACACGGAATGTCGAGCCTTCGTCCTTGACGCTCGATACCGCAATCTCGCCACCAAGCGTGTTGGTCAGAAGCCGGGTGATGGTAAGCCCGAGACCGAGGCCCGGCATCGGCCGCACGCTGTCTGCCTCGCCCCGCTGGAAAGGTTCGTAGATCCGCATCAGGTCCTTCTCGGCGATGCCGCGGCCGGTATCGGTGACGGTGAAGGTCGCGACCTGGCTGCGATAGGCGACATCGAAGGTGACGCTGCCTTCGTCTGTGAACTTGATGGCATTGGAGAGCAGGTTGACGAGAATCTGGCGCAGGCGCTTTTCGTCGGTGCGGACGAATTGCGGCAAGGCGGGCGAGCGATCATGGATGAAGGCGAGCCCCTTTGCCTGCGCCTGCGGCCGAAACAGCTCGATGATCTGGTCGAGGAAATCCTGGATGTTGATCTCGTTGGAATAGACCTGCAGGCGGCCGGCCTCGATCTTGGAGATATCGAGCAGGCCGTCGATCAGCCCGGAGAGATGTTCGGCGCTGCGGCGGATGACCTTGATCGAGGATTGGCGCGGCGCCGGGATCGTTTCGTCGCGTTCGAGGATCTGCGCATAACCGAGCACGGCGTTCAAAGGCGTGCGCAGTTCGTGGCTGAGGCCGACGACATAGCGGCTCTTGGCGCGGTTGGCAGCCTCGGCCGTCTCCTTGGCGTTCTGCAGCGCGGCATCGGTTTTCTTGTGGGCGGCGATTTCCTTGAGCAGCAGCGTGTTCTGACGGGAGGATTCCTCCTCGGCAACGACACGGCTATCATGGGCGAGCACATAGAACCAGCAGACAACGCCTGAAATCACCGAAAACACGAAGAAGACGATGAGGATCGTGCGATTGACCACGTCTGCCGTTTCCGGCGAAGCGGAGGCAACCTGATGGGCGATCATCGCCAGGATCGCGCCGATGGCGGTCAGCGCCAGCGCAACGGCGATGGCGTAGCGGCCGAGGCGCGTCGTCAGCTTGCCCAGAATGCTCTCGGGCAGCAGCGTTCTCGCGACCGTGCCGACCTGGGCATTGAAGCGAGCGGCTGGCTTGCACATGTCGTGGCAGCGGCTGTCGAGCGAACAGCAGAGCGAGCAGATCGGTGCGACGTAGGCCGGACACCAGGCCATATCCTCTGGCTCGAATGGATGCTCGCAGACGGAACAGGTGATATTGGTCTGGTTCTTCCAACTCTGGCGCGGCTTGCGCGCGAGGTAGAATTTTCCCTTTGTCGCCCAGGCGAGCGCCGGCGTGGCGATGAGGGCGATGACGAGGGTGATATAGGGGGCGAGTGAAGCGGCTGTCTCGCCGAAGGCGCCGAAATGGGCGACCAGCGATATCGTCGCCGACAGCGTCATGGCGCCGAGGCCGACCGGGTTGATGTCGTAGAGATGGGCGCGCTTGAACTCGATGCCAGGAGGGGCAAGTCCCAGCGGCTTGTTGATGAAGAGATCGGCCGAGATCGTGCAGAGCCAGGCCATGGCGATGATCGAGAAGATGCCGAGCGTCTCTTCCAGCAGCCGGTAGATGCCGAGTTCCATCAGGAGCAGGGCGATTGCGACGTTGAAGACAAGCCAGATGACGCGGCCGGGATGGCTGTGGGTCAGCCGCGAGAAGAAGTTCGACCAGGCGAGCGAGCCGGCATAGGCGTTCATCACGTTGATCTTGAGCTGCGAAACGACGACGAAGGCGGCCATCAGCAGCAGTGTGGCGTTATGCCAGGGAACCATGTAGCCGAAGGCGGTCAGATACATCTGCGCCGGATCGGCGGCACGGTCGAGAGGCACGCCCGAGGCGAGGGTCAGCACGACGAGGAACGAGCCGGCAAGCAGCTTCGGTGCGCCGATGATGACCCAGCCGGGACCGGCGAGGAAGACGGCGAGACGATGGCGCCACTTGCGCTGCGAGACCGGCGGCAGGAAGCGCAGGAAGTCGGCCTGTTCGCCGATCTGCGACATCAGCGCCAGGATGACGGCGGAGGCCGCGCCGAATTCGACCAGATCGAATTCGGCAACGGTGCCAGCCGGACCCGAAGCATGATGGATGCCGGCGAAGGCGCGCCAGAGATCGAACTTTTCCCAGTCCATGAAGGCGATGAAGATGAAGGGCAGGATATTCAGCACGATCCAGAAGGGCTGGGTCAACAGCTGGAACTTGCTGATCAGCCGCACGCCGTGCGTCACCAGCGGGATCACCATGACGGCGCTGATGATATAGCCGATCCAGAGCGGGATGCCGAGGGTGAGCTCCAGCGCCCCGGACATGATCGAGGCCTCGATCGCAAACAGCATGAAGGTGAAGCCCGCATAGATCAGCGAGGTGATGGTCGAGCCGATGTAGCCGAAGCCGGCGCCGCGGGTCAGAAGATCAATGTCGACGCCGTGCCGGATGGCGTATCGGCTGATCGGCAGACCGATCGCCAGCATGGCGACCGAGGCGACGATGATCGCATAAAAGGCATTGGTGGTGCCGTAGGAGAGGGTGATCGCGGCGCCGATCGCTTCGAGCGCCAGGAAGGAAATTGCACCGATGGCCGTCTGCGAGATGCGCTCGGAGGAAAAATGCCGGGCGCTCTTTGCGGTGAAGCGCAGCGCGTAATCTTCCAGCGTCTGGTTGGCGACCCAGCGATTATATTCGCGTCTCACCGGAATGATGCGTTGGCGCGCTGTCATGCCCTCTTTCCGGCACTCTCGTTGGGCTCATCGTTTCCACTGCAGTTTTGGCGGGATGGACGGGAAAGGCAAGAGGCTGAGCACTGGCGGATTCGCAGAACAGTAATATTTTTGAAACGGCGCTGTCACATAAGCGCTCTAACCCTCCTGCCGTTCGTTCAACCATTTCGGGTGCAGCCATGTCTGTTTCAAAATTTTGCCGCCTGAGCACCGCTCTTGTCTGCCTCCTTTCGATCGTGCCATCGCTTGCCGCCGCCGAGCAGACCACGGCCGCGAAAGCGCCTTATGCTGAAACAGGAAACACCAATAAGCGCGGTGACGCATGCTTCTCGACGGTGGACACCAATGCTGCCGTCCATCTTCTCTCCGGCCTTCTCGAGGTCTGGACCCCGCGCACGCCTTTCGTCGATGCCGGTGTGGAAGCCGCAGCCAAGGACAATTGCCCTGCAGTCGCCAAGACGGATTGGGACGGCATCCCTTTCAGCAAGACCGACGGCCAGATCGTCAACAAGCCAGTCCACGATGCGAACATCGCCTATGTCGTGAAGGCGACGAAGGCGCGGACGGCCGAGCAGGCGGTTGCCGCCTATCTCGACGATCGGCGCGGCAAGAATGCCAGCATCGTCGATGGTCTCGGTCCGCTGACGGATGCCTGGAAGGCCGGTTCCAAGCAGATCACCACGATCACTGAGGTGGCGGCCGACGCGACGACGGTCAAATATGACGACAAGGGTAACAATCGCGGCGCCGGCAGCAAACCGGACACGGAAAACAAGACCGATGCCAATCCGGACATGGGTCTCGCCATCGACTTCATCAACGCCGCGAGCGGCGATGGCTCGACAGAGCCCGCCAAGCGCTATTTCAAATATGCCCGCCCCTATCGCTGGAGCCCGGACGTTTCGGTCGTCCCGACGCTCGAGCCCGCCAAAAGCGGCAAGCCGGTCGAGGACGGTGGCTTCCCCAGCGGACATACGGCGGAAGCCTGGCGGGATGCGCTCGCCATGGCCTATCTGGTGCCGCAGCGATTCCAGGAAATGATCGCGCGTGCCAGCGAAATGGGTGAAGACCGCATCCTTGCCGGAATGCACTCTCCCCTCGACGTTATGGGCGGCCGCATGCTCGGCACCGCCACGGTCGTTTATAACCTGAACAAGTCCGACAATTCAGCGCTGAAGAGCGCCGCCTACGCCCAGGCGCAATCATGGCTGATCGCCAAGTCGGGTGTTGCGGATGCGGGTGCGCTCGAAGTCGCAGCCCATGCGGCGCCACTTTCGGCGGACCGTTTCGCCGATCATGATGCCAATCGCGCTTACGTTCTGCAGCGCCTGAGCTATGGCCTGCCGACGATCCATGCGACCGATCAGCCGGCTCGCGTGCCGGAGGGCGCCGAAACGCTTCTCGAAACCCGTCTGCCTTATCTCGATGGTGAACAGCGCCGCGAGGTGCTTGGCACAACGGAAATCGCTTCGGGCTATCCGCTGCTCGACGACGCGGAAGGCTACGGTCGCCTCAATCTCTTTGCCGCCGCCGACGGCTATGGCGCCTTCAAACAGGATGTGACCGTGATGATGGATGCGGCAAAGGGTGGCTTCAATGCGATCGACACCTGGCGCAACGACATCGGCGGCAAGGGCAAGCTGGTAAAACGCGGCAGCGGCATTCTCGGTCTTTCCGGTGCCAACAGCTATGCTGGCGGCACCGTGCTGGAAGAGGGCGTGCTGGTAGCCGGCTCCCCCTCGGCCCTCGGCGCCGGCGGGTTGATGGTCAATGGCGGTTCTCTCATCGTGGCGGCCGACAAGCCCTTGGCCGTGGGCGGCGACTATCAGCAGCTCGCCAGTGCGACGGCGAAGCCGACGCTCGGCGCGAATGGCGCCGGCACGCTGGTCGTTGCAGGCAAGGCGACGCTCGCCGGCGATCTTGACGTGACGCTCGCCCATGGCTTTGCCCCGGCGCCGGGAACGAAGATCGAAATCCTGAAGGCCGCGGCTGTCACCGGCACCTTCGGCAAGTTCACCATCTCCGGCCACAGGGCGACCGTCTCCTACGGCCCGACCTCGGTCACCCTGACGATCCACGGCTAATATCGAACCGACAGGGCATCCCCTTTGATGGGGATGCCCGTGCTTTCCCGGCGTGCTCATTCGACCCCTGCGCCTACGTCATTTTGCGTATGTGTTTTCGCGCTGCAGCACCCGATAGTCCCCTCGGCAACAGTTAACTCCGTTTCCGGCCTGTTGCGGAACAAGAGAGGGGATCAACCAATGAATCTCAAATCCACGATTACCGGTGCCGCGCTCGGCGCCGTCATGGCAGCGTCGGCTGCCTTCAGCTGCGCGGTGGCCGCCGATGACACGATCAAGGTCGGCGTGCTGCATTCGCTCTCGGGCACGATGGCGATTTCCGAAACCACCCTGAAAGACGCCATGCTGATGCTCATCGACGAGCAGAACAAGAAGGGCGGTCTTCTCGGCAAGAAGCTTGAAGCCGTCGTCGTCGATCCGGCTTCCGACTGGCCGCTCTTCGCCGAAAAGGCCCGCGAACTGATCGAAAAGGACAAGGTCGCCGCCGTCTTCGGCTGCTGGACCTCGTCCTCGCGCAAATCCGTCCTGCCGGTTTTCGAAGAGCTGAACTCGCTGCTCTTCTATCCCGTGCAGTATGAAGGCGAAGAATCCTCGCGCAACATCTTCTATACGGGTGCGGCCCCGAACCAGCAGGCGATCCCTGCCGTCGACTACCTGATGAACACTGAAGGCGTGAAGCGCTTCGTGCTCGAAGGCACCGACTACGTCTATCCCCGCACGACCAACAAGATCCTCGCGGCCTATCTCGAATCCAAGGGCATTCCGAAGGAAGACATTCTCGTCAACTACACGCCGTTCGGCTTCTCCGACTGGCAGACCGAGGTCGCCAAGATCAAGGAATTCGGCTCGGCCGGCAAGAAGACCGCCGTCGTCTCCACCATCAATGGTGACGCCAACGTTCCCTTTTACAAGGAACTCGGCAACCAGGGCATCAAGGCGACCGACATCCCGGTCGTCGCCTTCTCGGTCGGCGAAGAAGAGCTTGCCGGTCTCGATACCAAGCCGCTGGTCGGCCATCTCGCCGCCTGGAACTACTTCGAGTCCGTGGAAAGCCCGGCCAACAAGAAGTTTATCAAGGAATGGCATGCCTTCACCAAGAACGACAAGCGCGTGACGAACGACCCGATGGAAGCCGCCTATATCGGCTTCAACGCCTGGGTGAAGGCCGTACAGGCCGCCGGCACCACCAATACCGATGCCGTTCTCGACAACATCATCGGCGTCACCGTTCCGAACCTCTCCGGCGGCTATGCCACCGTCATGCCCAACCACCACATCACCAAGCCGGTGCTGATCGGTGAAATCCAGGCTGACGGCCAATTCGAAATCGTCCAGCAGACGCCCGCCGTCGTTGGTGACGAATGGTCTGATTACCTGCCCGACTCCAAGGACCTGATCTCCGATTGGCGCAAGCCTCTCTCCTGCGGCAATTTCAACGTTGCCACCGGCAAGTGCGGCGGCAAGGGCTCCTGAGGAGACCCATCCGCTGATAGCCTGAAGACTTCCGTCCGGAGCCGATCCGGGCGGAAGCTCCGTCCTTACCGCTGCGCCGCAAGGCCGACGACACTCAAGGCGAGAGAGCCGATGTTTCGCGCCATCAAGATTCTCCTTCTGACATTTTGTCTGATGCTTCCGGGCCTGACGCTTTCTGTGACTGGCCTTCGCGCCGAGGACGACGTGCACGCTCTCGTCGATGCGCTCGGCGTCGGCGGCTTTCCCGAGCGCGAGGCGGCCATCCGGGCGCTCGCCGCGTCCGGGGATTCGCATGTGAGCCAGATCCTGCAGCAGCTGAGCGATGGCCAACTCTACGTCAATTCGGAGGGCGGTCCCGTTCTCGTTCAGGATGGCACGGAGGACGAGCCCACCTATTCGGACCCGATCACCGGCGAGGCGGTTGCCGATGTCGACCCCGACATGATGTCGAAGGTCAAGATCAACAATTCGCTGCGCACCACGATCACGACTGTGATGAGCCAGCTGACGCTTTTGAGCCCGAATCGCTCCGCGCGGCTCACGGCGGCCGAGGGCATGTTGAGGGATGCCGATCCCGCCAATCTCGAACTGCTGAATTCGGCTCTTTCAGCCGAGAAGGACGGCCAGATCAAAAACACGATGGAAGCGGCGCGGGCCGTGATGGTGCTGAAGAGCGATGCCGGCATCGAGGAGAAGCGGGCCGCCATCGACATGATCGCCGCCCGCGGCGGCCGCGATGCGCTGACGATCCTGACGACGGCGATGACGAATGCCCCCGACGATCTGAAGCCCGCGATCCAGACGGAGATCAATGCGATCAACCGCGACCTGGCGCTCTGGGATGTCGTCCAGAACATCTGGTACGGCCTGTCGCTCGGCTCGGTGCTGCTCTTGGCCGCGATCGGCCTTGCCATCACCTTCGGCGTCATGGGCGTCATCAACATGGCGCATGGCGAGATGGTGATGATCGGCGCCTATACGACCTACGTTGTGCAGGAATATATCACCTCGGCCTTTCCGTCGCTTGCCGATTATTCGCTTGCCTTCGCGGTGCCGGCCGCCTTCGTCTTTACCGGTTTCGTCGGCCTCGTCATCGAGCGCGTCGTCATCCGTTATCTCTACGGCCGGCCGCTGGAAACGCTGCTCGCCACCTGGGGCGTATCGTTGATCCTGCAGCAGGCGATCCGCAGCTATTTCGGCCCGACCAACCG
Organism: Rhizobium sp. NLR22b; assembly: GCF_019685295.1. NCBI lineage: Bacteria > Pseudomonadati > Pseudomonadota > Alphaproteobacteria > Hyphomicrobiales > Rhizobiaceae > Rhizobium > Rhizobium sp. NLR22b. The sequence continues at coordinate 51,239 of NZ_JABDWM010000016.1, read as the reverse complement.
CGAGGTGCGCAATCCGAGTTGGATGTCCGGCGCCTTCGATTTCGGCGGGCTCGTCGTCACCTGGAACCGGCTCTGGATCATCGTCTTCTCGATGGTGGTGTTCCTGACACTCCTGATGTTGCTCAAGCGCTCCGCCTTCGGCCTGCAGATGCGGGCGGTGACGCAGAATCGCCGCATGGCCTCGTCGATGGGCATCCGCACCGGCTGGGTCGACGCCTTCACCTTCGCGCTCGGCTCCGGCATCGCCGGAATGGCCGGCGTGGCGCTCTCGCAGATCGACAATGTCTCGCCGAACCTCGGCCAGAACTACATCATCGACAGTTTCATGGTCGTCGTCTTCGGCGGTGTCGGCAATCTCTGGGGAACGCTGGTCGGCGCGCTGTCGCTCGGCGTCGTCAACAAGTTCCTCGAGCCCTTCGCCGGCGCCGTGCTCGGCAAGATCCTGGTGCTCGTCCTCATCATTCTCTTCATCCAGAAGCGTCCGCGCGGGCTCTTCGCACTCAAAGGAAGGGCGGTGGAAGCATGATAACGGCCTTCCTTCTCCGGTCTCTCGATCGCAGGATCTCCATTGCCGTCGCCCTGTTGCTGGCGGTCGCCATTCTCGTGCCGGTGCTGAACCTTGCTACCGGCCCGACGCACCCGCTGCACGTGCCGACCTATATCATGGCGCTGTTCGGCAAGTATCTGACCTATGCGCTGCTGGCGCTGGCGCTCGATCTCGTCTGGGGCTTCTGCGGCATCCTTTCGCTCGGCCACGGCGCCTTCTTCGCGCTCGGCGGCTATGCGATGGGCATGTATCTGATGCGCCAGATCGGCTCGCGCGGCGTCTACGGCGATCCCATCCTGCCCGATTTCATGGTGTTCCTGAATTGGAAGGAACTGCCCTGGTTCTGGTACGGCTTCGACCAGTTCTGGTTCGCGGCACTGATGGTGCTCCTCGTGCCCGGGCTGCTCGCCTTCATCTTCGGCTGGTTCGCCTTCCGCTCGCGCGTCAACGGCGTCTATCTCTCGATCATCACCCAGGCGATGACCTATGCGCTGCTGCTTGCCTTTTTCCGCAACGACATGGGGTTCGGCGGCAATAACGGCATGACCGATTTCAAGGACATCCTCGGCTTCAACATCCAGGCTGACGGCACACGCGCCAGCCTCTTTGCCGCGACCGCGGTCTTCCTGGCGCTGTCGCTCACGATCGCCTCGGCAATCGTACGTTCGAAATTCGGCAAGGTGCTCGTCGGCGTGCGCGATGCGGAAAGCCGCACACGCTTCCTCGGCTACCGCGTCGAGCATTTCAAGCTCTTCACCTTCGTCGTCTCGGCGATGATGGCCGGTATTGCAGGCGCGCTCTACGTGCCGCAGGTCGGCATCATCAATCCTGGCGAATTCGCGCCCGCCAACTCGATCGAAGTCGTCATCTGGACGGCGGTCGGCGGGCGGGGAACGCTGATCGGGCCGATCATCGGCGCGATCCTCGTCAACGGCGGCAAGACGATCTTCACGGGCCTCTTTCCGGAGTTCTGGCTGTTTGCGCTCGGCGGCCTCTTCGTCGCCGTCACGCTGTTCCTGCCGAAGGGCGTCGTCGGCACGATCTCGCACCATCTCGGCAAACGGAAAGCCGTCTCCGATTCTGTCCCGCCGGCGGCAGAGGAAGATGGCATCGAGCCGAAAATCCAGGCAGCGGAGTGAACACAGTGATTCCCGACGTCAAACCGAATAGTGTGCTTTATCTCAGCGGCGTCTCAGTTTCCTTCGACGGCTTCAAGGCGCTGAATTCGCTCTCGATCGTCATTGAGCCCGGTGAGCTCCGCGCCATCATCGGCCCGAACGGCGCCGGCAAGACGACGATGATGGATATCATCACCGGCAAGACCAGACCCGATGAGGGCGAGGTGTTCTTCAACGGCACAATCGATCTCACGACAAGGGATGAGGCCGACATTGCTCAGCTCGGCATCGGCCGCAAGTTCCAGAAGCCGACGGTCTTCGAAAGCCATACGGTCTGGGACAATCTGGAACTGGCGCTGAACCGCCGCCGTGGGGTGTTTTCGACGCTGTTCTACCGGCTTTCGGGCGGGGACAGGGCACGGATAGAGGAAATCCTGGAAACCGTGCGGCTGACGCACCGGCGCGACGAACTGGCGGCCAATCTCTCTCATGGGCAGAAGCAGTGGCTGGAGATCGGCATGCTGCTCGCGCAGGAGCCGAAGCTGCTGCTCGTCGACGAACCGGTGGCCGGTATGACGGACGCGGAGACGGCGGAAACGGCGATCCTGCTCAAGGATATCGCCAGGACCCGGTCGGTTGTCGTCGTCGAACATGACATGGGCTTCATCCGCGACCTCGGCGTCAAGGTGACGTGTCTTGCAGAAGGTTCGGTGCTGGCCGAAGGATCGATCGATTTCGTCAGCTCCGATCCGAAGGTGATCGAGAACTATCTGGGACGGTGAGGAATGCAACCTCCAGGCTTGAACCTGACAAAAGAAGGCGCTCTAAAACGAGTGGGTTTCATTGTGGGGTTTCATCATGGCTTTTCTCGGTATTCTGGTCGCGGCGCTCAGCGGCGCGGTTATCTGGTATTGGCGGTTTAAAATGGTGCGCGAGGCGGGAAACGAGATTATCGATTCAGTCGAGCGTATGCGGGGCGCTTATAAGCGCGGAAAGCGCCGCAAACAGGCGGAGGCGGCGCCGCTCGCTTCGATCGCCGATCCGGCGATTGCGGCGGTCGCCTTCTTCTTCTGCCTTGCCAAGGAGAAGCCGATGTATGTCGACGCGGCGAGGGATGTCATCCGCGGCCGCATGAAAGGCATCATTCGGCCGGCCGACATGGAAGAGGTTCTGGTTTTCGGCGAGTGGGCGTCCAAGAACGTCACCAGTCCCGAAGATCCGATCCGCCGGTTCAGGGATCTTTGGATCAAGGTGCTCGACATGCACGAGCGCCAACAACTGATCGGTATCGCCGAGGACGTAGCTGCGGTCGGCGGCGAGAGAACGAAAGAACAGGACTATGCCCTGCAGACGCTGAGGCGCAGCCTGATGAACTGATGGGGAATGGTGAACGGATGCTGACAGTCGAAAACGCAAATCTGCATTATGGCGCCGCGCAGGCGCTGCGCGGCATCTCCATCAAGGCGGAGATGGGCAAGATCACCTGCGTGCTGGGCCGCAATGGGGTCGGCAAGAGCTCGCTGTTGCGCGCCGTCACCGGCCAGCATCCACTGTCGGCCGGCGCCGTCACCTTCAACGATACGAAGCTGAACGGCCTGCCGCCCTTTGCCCGCGCCAAGCAGGGCATCGGCTATGTGCCGCAGGGCCGTGAAATCTTCCCGCTGCTCACCGTGAGGGAAAATCTCGAAACCGGCTTCGCGCCGCTTGGCCGCCGCGACCGCAATATTCCCGACGATATCTTCAGTCTCTTCCCGGTGCTGAAATCGATGCTGTCGCGGCGCGGCGGCGATCTTTCCGGCGGGCAGCAACAGCAACTGGCGATCGGGCGTGCCATGGTGACGCGGCCGAAGATCCTCGTGCTCGACGAGCCGACCGAGGGTATCCAGCCGTCGATCATCAAGGATATCGGCCGGGCGATCCGTTATCTCCGCGATTCCACCGGCATGGCGATCCTGCTCGTCGAGCAATATCTGGATTTCTGCCGGGAGCTTGCCGACTACGTCTACATCATGGATCGCGGCGAGATCGTGCATGAGGGGCTGGCGGAGACGCTGGACACGCCGGAGGCCCGCCGGCATCTGACCGTCTGACGGGCAGATGCCGCGTTTTGCGGCAATGAGAGCGGCGCTTCGTCGATCTCCCGCACGCATCGCGGTGTCTTCCGGGCGGCATGGGAATTGCTTGCTTTCCGTGATCCGCGCGATGAAATGAAAAGCGGTGGCGCGACCGAAAGGGACGAAATGACGATTGCGGCGGCTGGTACCAGACCGCAAAGAGCGGAGGGACGCGGGCATCTGGCGGCAAGGCTGCTCGACGGCCGCACGCGCATCCGCGAGCTCTATCAGGAGGGCGCGGCGAAGATCCGCCTGCCCGATACGTTCGATACCTCGATGGAAGCCGTCATCATCAATACCGCGGGTGGGCTGACCGGCGGCGACCGGATGGATTGGAGCGTCGTTGCCGGCGCCGGTACGAAGATCGACGTTACCACCCAGGCTTGCGAGAAGATCTACAAGGCATCGGCGGGCACCGCCGAGGTGACGACCCGCATCGAAGTTGGAATGCGAGCGCGCGTAGACTGGCTGCCGCAGGAGACGATACTCTTCGACCGGGCTTCACTTTTCCGCCGGCTCGATGTCGATCTCGACGAAAGCGCCGAGTTCCTGGCCGTCGAGGCGGTGCTGCTCGGCCGCAAGGCGATGGGTGAGGCAGTGGAGACGGGACTCTTTCGCGACCGCTGGCGTATCCGCCGTTCGGGCCAGTTGATCCATGCCGAGGAATTGAAGCTTTCCGAAGGTATTTCGACGCTGGCGGCGCGTCAGGCCGTGCTTTGCGGGCAGGTGGCCTTTGCGACGCTGCTCTATGCCGGGCCGCTTGCGGAGGCCTATCTCGGCAAAGTGCGGACGCTCCTCGAAGGGTCGATGGGCGGTGCAAGCGCCTGGAACGACAAGCTCGTCGTGCGCCTTGCGGCAGCCGACGGTTTCTCGCTGAGAAAAATCCTGATCCCGGTCATTTCCACCTTGCGTAATGGTGCGCCTGTGCCGAAAGTCTGGAATCTCTGAATTTAAGCACGAAGCAGATGGATACGTAATGAACCTCACTCCAAGAGAAAAAGACAAGCTGCTGATATCGATGGCGGCGATGGTGGCGCGGCGGCGGCTGGAGCGCGGCGTCAAGCTGAACTATCCCGAGGCGATCGCGCTGATCAGCGATTTCGTCGTCGAAGGCGCCCGCGACGGCCGCCCGGTCGCCGAGCTGATGGAGGCCGGCGCCCATGTGATCGGCCGCGACCAGGTGATGGAAGGCGTTGCAGAGATGATCCACGACGTGCAGGTGGAGGCGACCTTCCCGGATGGCACCAAGCTCGTCACTGTGCACGAACCGATCAGGTGAGGAGATAGAAATGCTGGAACTCAGACCCAATTGCGAATGCTGCGACAAGGATCTGCCGCCGGAGAGCGCTGAAGCGCGGATCTGCACCTATGAATGCACCTTCTGCGCCGATTGCGTGGACGGCGTATTGAAGGGCACTTGCCCGAATTGCGGCGGCAATCTCGTCGCCAGGCCCATCCGGCCGGCCGCCATGCTTGCCAAAAATCCGGCTTCGACGAAACGTGTGCTGAAGGCCGAGGGCTGTGCGCCCAGGGCGGCTTAGGGAGAACTCTATGATTCCGGGCGAAATCATTGCCGCTAGCGGCGATATCGAACTCAATGCCGGCGCGCCGACGGTGACGCTGGAAGTTTCCAATACCGGCGACCGGCCGGTGCAGGTCGGCAGCCACTATCATTTCGCGGAGACCAATGCCGGACTTTCCTTCGACCGCGCGGCGGCGCATGGGAAACGTCTCGATATTCCGGCAGGGACGGCCGTGCGCTTCGAGCCGGGGCAGACGCGTTCGGTGACGCTGATCCCGCTGTCCGGCAAGCGCGAGGTTTACGGCTTCCGCCAACTCGTGATGGGAAAGCTTTAGAAGAACGGGAGAGGCGAATGCGTCTGAATATTTGCCTCATCGGGGCGGCGATGCTGTTTGTGGCCGGCCGTGTGTCCGCGCAGGATGTCGATTGCAAGAATCCGCAGACGCAATCGGATATGACCTCCTGCGAAGAGGAGCGCCATGAGGCTGCCGACAAGGCGCTGAACGAACAGTATAAGAAGACGCGGGCCGCCATGGCCGCGATCGACAAGGATCTCGATGGCGACATGAAAGGCGCGGAGAAGGCGCTGGTCAAGGCGCAGCGCGCCTGGATCGACTATCGCGATGCAGAATGCGATGCCTTCGGATTTCAGGCCCGCGGCGGCACGATGGAGCCGATGCTGGTTGCCGGATGCCTGGCCGAGGAGACGGATAAACGCACGAAAGAGCTGAAACAGCTCGAAGACACGATGAGCAATTAGGGTGATCAAAAAGATCGTAATCGTCGGCAATGGAGAGGTCGCAGAAGGTCAGGCAGGCATCATCGATGCCGCTGATATCGTCATCCGCTTCAACGATTGCCGCTCCTACGGCGCCGGCGGCAGACGCACGGATGCCGTTGCAGTCTGCAATACCGGCCGGCCGGCCAAGGCGATGCTCGCCTCGCCGGCGTGGCGCGCCCATCCCGGCGTCGTCGCGGCGCGCGAAATCTGGTGCGTGCGCGACCCGGAAAAATTTGCCGCCATGCGGGCGCTGCTTACTGCCTCTCATCCGGAGCTCGACGATTTCTGCGACGACTATACGGATGCGTTCGCTGCCTTCTGCACTGACGCCGGCAAGGCGCATGTCGTCATCGGTAAGGCGCTCCACGAGGACGTTGACGCCTCGCTTTCGGCCTTTGCGCCGGCGCCCTATGTGGTGCCGAGCAGCGGCATGATCGTCATCGCCGAGGTGCTGAACAAATATCCCCACGCCGAGGTGATGCTGGCCGGCTTCGGTCACGCCGGCTGGGAATGGCACCCGTTTGCGGCCGAACGGCAGCTTGTCGATAGTTATGTTGCCGCCAGCCGTCTCACGCGACTCGGCGAAAAACCACTTGTCTCTTCCTCCCACGGAGCCTGATGAATGCCCTACAAGATCTCCCGCGCCGCCTATGCCGGCATGTTCGGACCGACGACCGGCGACAAGGTGCGCCTTGCCGATACGGAGCTCTTCATCGAGATCGAAAGGGATTTCACCAGCTATGGCGAGGAGGTGAAATTCGGCGGCGGCAAGGTGATCCGTGACGGTATGGGCCAGAGCCAGGTGACGCGGGCCGACGGCGCGGTCGATACCGTCATCACCAATGCGGTGATCGTTGATCATTCGGGCATCTACAAGGCCGATATCGGCCTTAAGAACGGGCGCATTGTTGCGATCGGCAAGGCCGGCAATCCCGATATGCAGCCGGGCGTCAATATCATCGTCGGCCCGGGCACGGAGGCGATCGCCGCCGAAGGCAAGATCGTTACTGCAGGCGGCATGGACAGTCATATCCACTTCATCGCGCCGCAGCAGATCGAAGAAGCGCTGATGTCCGGCATGACCTGCATGCTCGGCGGCGGCACGGGGCCGGCGCATGGCACGCTTGCCACCACCTGCACGCCCGGCCCCTGGCATCTCGCCCGCATGATCGAAGCGGCCGACGCCTTCCCGATGAACCTTGCCTTTGCCGGTAAGGGCAATGCCTCGCTGCCGGGAGCATTGACCGAAATGGTGCTGGCCGGCGCGACCTCGCTGAAGCTGCACGAGGACTGGGGCACGACGCCAGGCGCCATCGACTGCTGTCTGTCGGTCGCCGACGAATATGACGTGCAGGTGATGATCCACACCGACACGCTGAACGAAAGCGGCTTCGTCGAGGATACGATCGGCGCCATCAAGGGCCGCACCATCCATGCCTTCCACACGGAAGGGGCGGGCGGCGGGCATGCGCCCGATATCATCAAAATCTGCGGCCAGCCGAACGTCATCCCGTCGTCAACCAACCCGACGCGGCCCTATACCGTCAACACCATCGCCGAGCATCTCGACATGCTGATGGTCTGCCATCACCTGTCGCCGTCGATCCCCGAGGATATCGCCTTTGCCGAAAGCCGTATCCGTAAGGAGACGATCGCGGCGGAAGACATTCTGCACGATATCGGCGCCTTCTCGATCATCTCGTCCGATAGCCAGGCTATGGGCCGCGTCGGCGAGGTGGCGATCCGCACCTGGCAGACGGCCGACAAGATGAAGCGCCAGCGCGGCCGGCTGAAGGAGGAAAAGGGTGATAACGACAATTTCCGCGTCCGCCGCTATATCGCCAAATACACGATCAATCCGGCGATCGCCCACGGTCTCAGCCATGAGATCGGCTCGGTCGAGATCGGCAAGCGCGCCGACCTCGTGCTCTGGAACCCGGCCTTCTTCGGCGTGAAGCCCGACATGGTGCTGCTCGGCGGCTCCATTGCGGCGGCTCCGATGGGCGATCCGAACGCCTCGATCCCGACGCCGCAGCCGGTGCATTATCGGCCAATGTTCGCCTCCTACGGTCGCAGCCTCACCAATTCCTCCGTCACCTTCGTCAGCCAGGCCTCGCTCGATGCCGGGCTGAAGGGCAGGCTCGGGGTCGCAAAGGAACTCGTGGCGGTGAAGAATACGCGCGGCGGCATTTCCAAGGCGTCGATGATCCACAATGACCTGACGCCGGAGATCGAAGTCGATCCGGAGACCTATGAAGTCAGGGCAAACGGCGAATTGCTGACCTGCGAGCCGGCGACGGTGCTGCCGATGGCGCAGCGCTATTTCCTGTTTTAGGCCAGCATCCGTGCATGCGGGGCGGCTGATGAGGACGGGCATCCGCTGGCTGTTGCAGGCCCTATTCCTGCTTCTGATTCTGGCAGCGGGCGGGACCTTCATTCCCCGGCCGTTGATTGCCCCGGTCAAGGCGTCGCCTGCGGTGCCGACCCACCGGGTGCTTCTGCTGTCGGGACCGATCCATACCGATATTGCCATTCCGCTCGATGCGGAGACGCGGGCTGCCTTTTCCTTTCTCGATGATCCCGATTTTCCGCTCGGTCACCCGAATGCGGAATGGCTCGTGGTCGGCTGGGGCGGCCGCGCCTTCTATCTCGAAACACCGACCTGGGGTGAGCTAAAGCCGCTGCCGGTGCTACGGGCGCTGACGATCGATCGTTCGGTGCTGCATGTGGATCTCGCCGGCCATATTGCCGAGCCGCAGCCTGATGTTACCGCATTCGTTATTGGTGACGATGAATTGGCGCGGCTGCGCCAATTCATCGCTGACAGCCTCGTCCGCAACGCGGGCGAGATCGCGCCGATCCCGGATGCGGGTTACGGGGAGATCGATCGGTTTTTCGAATCCAAGGGATACTTCAATGCCCTCTTCGGCTGCAACACCTGGACTGCCGCTGCACTCCGTTCGGCGGGGCTTCGGACTGGCTTATGGAACCCGCTTCCACAATCATTGCGATTGTCTGTCGGTGTCTACAATTGACGCACTCGCTGGCCTATCCGCTCTTAAACGAAATTGTGAACAGAGCTCTCCGTTCGGTTGTAAAAACCACTGGGAAAACCCGGCTTTTCTCCGGCTAGTCCATTCTGAAACAACCCGGCGCAAGATCGTGATAAAGCTATTATATATCAGTATATTAGCTGCTCGTGCACGTTGTTCGATTCAGGGATTGGAGACTTGCAGCCCCTGCTAGAAAAAATCTCTCCACCGAATCGTCGGAAATCGTTCGAATTTTAGCGAGTCGATTAAGACACCCGCAGCAATTGGGCTCTTATCAATGCTTTGAAACGCCGGGCAGGAAGGTCGATTCTCATGAGAAACTGGATGTCGCTGCAGGCCGATTTTGGCGATTTTCAATATCGCAGGCACGTCTATGTCTTTGCGCTGAGGATGAGCTTTCTTGCCGTCATTTTCTCCGGCGTCATCATTGCGCTGACGATACCGCCACTCGGTTTTCTCGGGCTGCTGCCGGTGACCCTTTCGCACGCGATCGGCTTCGGCGCCATTTTTTCCTGGCTTGTCGGCGGCACGGTCTCCGGAATGCTGTCGCTGGCCACAGGCTTCACCATGCATGAGCTGACGCTATCGCGGGCGAAGTTCGAAAAGCTCAGCCGCACGGATACCCTCTCCGGCCTGTTGAACCGGCGCGCCTTCACAGAGGCGCTGGATCGGATCGAAGACGACGCCTCGCTCGTCATTTTCGACGTCGACCGTTTCAAGGCGATCAATGATCGCTTCGGCCATGCCTGCGGCGATGCGGCTATCACGGCGGTCTCGGCGGTGCTGATCACCGCCTTCGACGAATCATCCGTCGTTGCGCGCCTCGGTGGCGAGGAATTCGGCGTCATCGTCTCCGGCGAACCGCTGGAGAAACGGTTGGAGCGGATCCAGGCCGTGCAGTCCGATATCGCCGGCAGGCCGCTCGTGGCAGATGGGAACCATATTGCCATCACCATTTCCGGCGGCGTGGCCGATCTCATTCCTGGGCGCAACAAGCAGCAGGTCTACGCCTCGGCCGACCGGGCGCTTTATCTCGCCAAGGCGCTCGGACGCAATCGCGTCGTGCACGAGCGGGAGGGACTGCATCATGCCTGGCACGGACTTGCCGAAGCTGGTCCCGACACGGAGGGCAGGGGATTAAGCAGCGACAACGTGATGCAGGCCTACGGGATATAAAAGCCAAGCTGCTAACGAAAGGCCATTGGTGCTTGCATCGGCAAGAGCTATTTTGCATGGTCGCCCTTTCAGCAAAACGGACAAGTCATGCAGCGCGTTACCTCCTATCTTCCTGTCGGAACCCCGTCCTCCCACCCGACCGCCCAGGTCAAACTACCGCATGATTTGCGGCATCTGCGCCGCAAGCTGCTGCATTTGGAAAATGGCGAGATGGTCATGCTCGATCTCAAGGATCCGGTGCTCTTCGCCAATGGCGACCTGCTTGTGCGCGAAGACGGCGAACTGATCGAGATCCTTGCGGCCGACGAGAAACTCTTCGAGATTCGCGGACGCGACCGCACGCATCTGGTCGAGCTTGCCTGGCATCTCGGCAACCGCCATCTTGCCGCCCAGATCGAGGAAGACCGCATCGTCATCCTGCGCGACCATGTCATCCGCACCATGCTGCAGGGGCTCGGCGCCACCGTGCTCGATATCGAAGAGCCCTTCCAGCCGGCACGTGGAGCCTATCATTCCCATGGCGGACATTCGCATGACCACGGGCACGCTCATCACGACCACGGGCACAATCATGACCATGGCCATGACCATGGCCATGACCATGATCACACGCATGGCCATGACCACAAGCATGATCACACCTGCGACCATGATCATGGGCACGGGCATCACGGCCACAAACACGACTGAGGCTCGATGAGCGAAGATCGTGAGTTACAGGCACTGCTGCGCCTGACGGCATGGCTTTCACCGGCCTTTCCGATCGGCAGTTTTGCTTATTCGGGCGGGTTGGAGGGGGCGGTGGCCGATGGGCTCGTCACCGGTGGCGCCTCGCTTGCGGACTGGGTCGTCACGCTGATCGGCCATGGCTCGGTCTGGAACGATGCGGTGCTTCTGGCAGAGAGCCACAGGTGCCAAGCGATCCTCGCGCGCCTTACGGAGGTTGCCGCACTCGCCGAGGCGCTTGCCGGATCGCGCGAGCGTCATCAGGAAACGATGCTGCTCGGCGAGGCCTTCCTCTTGGCGGCGCGAGCCTGGCCGGATGAAGTTTTCGAAAGGCTGCCCGGCAAGACCGCCTACCCCATCGCGGTCGGAGCGGTTGCGGGCGCCCATGGCATCAGACCGGAGAAGGTGCTCGCAGTCTTTCTGCATGCCTATGCCTCGCAGGCGATTTCAGCAGGCATCCGACTTGGCGTCGCCGGGCAGAAGGATGGCGTTGCCATACTTGCCGGGCTTGAAGAGCAGATTGCGGGGATCGCGCGGCGGGCGGCAGCCTCAACCCTCGACGATCTCGGTTCGGCGACGGTGCAGGCCGATATCGCCAGCCTGCGCCACGAAACCCAAACGACCAGACTTTTCCGCTCGTAACCTACCAAAATAATCCCGCAACTGCGCCATTTGACGGTGGCGCCTACCGGCGGCCTCGCTATCATCGCAATCCTATTGGAGTACGACATATGAAATCACGAAACGGACCTCTTCGCGTCGGCATCGGCGGGCCGGTCGGCTCGGGCAAGACGGCGCTGACGGAAAAGCTCTGCAAGGCGATGCGCGACGATTATTCCGTCGCTGTTGTCACCAACGACATCTATACGACCGAAGACGCCGAGGCGCTGGTGCGCATGCAGGCCCTGCCTTCGGAGCGCATCGTCGGCGTGGAGACGGGCGGCTGCCCGCACACCGCCATTCGCGAGGATGCGACGATCAATCTTCAGGCGATCGCGAGCCTCAACGAGCGCATTCCCGATCTCGACGTGGTCTTCATCGAATCCGGCGGAGACAATCTGGCGGCAACTTTTTCGCCGGATCTCGCCGATATCACCATCTATGTCATCTCCGTCTGCCAAGGCGAGGAAATCCCGCGCAAGGGCGGGCCAGGCATCACCCGCTCGGATCTGCTCGTCATCAACAAGAAGGATCTGGCACCCTATGTTGGCGCGGATCTGGAGGTGATGGACCGGGACGCTACCCGCATGCGCGCAAGCCGCCCCTTCGTCTTCTCCGACATGAAGCGCGGCGACGGCGTCAGCTCGATCGTCAGCTTCCTGAGGGAGCAGGGCGGGCTTTGAAGCTGCGCGACAGGCGATGTTGCGGAACGTCGAACTGAAACGGGCCGGGAAATTGCTCCCGGCCCGTTCTGTTTTTCGGATTTCGCTCATTCAGCCGCGAATGGCGGCAAGCGAAGCACATTGGTATCTTTGGCGCTCTTGCGCTTGCTTTCCGGCTTTTCGATCGCGGTCAGGCGCTCGTCCAGCGCATCGATATCGCTGCGGTTCTCGCGGGTCACGCGGGTAAGATCCTCGCGCGAGAGCGGCAGGTCTTCCTCGTCCTTCCTGCCGACCAGGCGTCCAAACATCCAGCCGAGCAGGCGGGACAGATCGTCCATGATCAGGAAGAAGGAAGGCACGACGACGAGCGAAAGCACCGTCGAGACGATGATGCCGCCGATCACGGCGATTGCCATCGGCGCGCGGAACGAGCCGCCTTCGCCGACGCCGAGCGCGGACGGCAGCATGCCTGCCGACATGGCAATCGAGGTCATGATGATCGGCCGGGCGCGTTTGCGGCCGGCTTCGACCATGGCTTCGACCCGCGTCATGCCCTGGTGGCGCATCTCGATCGCGAAATCGACGAGCAGGATGGCGTTCTTGGTGACGATACCCATCAGCATGAGAATGCCGATCATGACTGGCATGGACAGCGGATTGTTGGTGACGATCAGGCCCGCCGCGACGCCGCCGATCGCGAGCGGCAGCGAGAAGAGGATGGTGAAGGGCTGGATCACGTCCTTGAAGAGCAGGATCAGCACCGTCAGCACCAGCAGAAGGCCCATCAACATGGCGTTGACGAAGCTCTGCTGCATCTCGGTCTGCACCTTGGTGTCGCCGCTTTCGGCAAGATGCACCGTCGCCGGGATTTTGGCCGCGTTGACGATCTCACGGAAGCGGGCCGAGGCCGTGTCGAGCGCCACGCCCTGCGGCAGGTCGGAACCGATCGAGACGACGCGGTAGCGGTTATTGCGCTTGATCGAGCTTACGCCTTCCGAATAGTCGATATTGGCGACGCTGGAGAGCGGAACGGTGCCGCCGCTGGCGGTCTGGATCTTCAGTGCCCGGATGGCGGCAAGGTCGCGGCGCATGTCGAGCGCTGCCTGCACCCGGATCGGGATCTGGCGATCGTCGAGCGAGATCTTGGCTAGTGCCGCATCGACATCGCCGATGGTGGCGACGCGGATCGTCTCGGAGATCTGCTGCGGCGTGATGCCAAGGCGGGCGGCTTCATCCTTGCGCGGATACACCTGCAGTTCCGGACGGGGCAGGGCACCGTCGGCGCTGACATTGGCGAGCAACGGATCGGCGCGGAGTTTCGATTCCAGAATGCCGACGGCCTCGTTCAGGTCCTTCTCGTTTTTGGAGAGAAAGTTGAAGGAGAGGTCGCGTTCGCCGCGGTCGTTCAGCTTCAGGATATGGACATCGGGAATATCGCGCAGCTTGGCGAAGACTTCCTTCTCAATATCCCATTGCGGGCGCTCACGGCCGTGGACTTCCACCTTGGGCAGCATCGGCCCAATGACCGGAATCCGGCCGAGCACGTCGTTGACCACCTTCTTGACCAGCGACTGGTCGAGCTTGTGGAGTGCCAGCGTGATGGTCGCACGGCGCAGTTCGAGATCGCCCTTCGGGGATGCGCCGCCGAGAACGAAGACGCTCTCGACGCCGTTGATGTCCTTGACCCTGTCATAGATCGCATTGGTCGTCTTCTCGGTGTCGTCGAGCCGCGCATTGGGCGGTAGCTCGACGGAGAGAACGATGCGCGAGGCGTCTTCCGGCGGCAGGAAGCTGCCCGGAACCTTCATCAGCAGGAAAACCGAGCCAACGAGAAAGCCAATCGCCGCAAGCAAAGTCAGATATCGCGAATACTTATGCCCGGTCGTTCCCCGGATCAGGCGCGTATAACCCTTCATCAGCAGACTGTCATTGTCGTGATGGTCTTCCATCCCGTCTTCGGCGCGCATCAGATAGGCGGCCATCATCGGGGTGATCAAGCGCGCGACCAGCAAAGAGAAGAAGACGGAGAAAGCGACGGTCAGGCCGAACTGGATGAAGTACTGGCCCGGAATGCCCGGCATGAAGGAAACCGGCACGAAAACCGCGATGATGGTGAAGGTGGTGGCGATGACGGCGAGGCCGATTTCATCCGCCGCCTCGATCGCCGCCCGATAGGGCGTCTTGCCCATTTTTATATGGCGGGCGATGTTCTCGATTTCCACGATCGCGTCGTCGACCAGGATACCTGTCGCGAGCGTCAGGGCGAGGAAGCTGACGAGGTTCAGCGAGAAACCCATCATGTCCATGACCCAGAAGGTCGGGATTGCAGAGAGCGGCAGCGCGATGGCCGAGATCAGCGTCGCCCGCCAGTTTCGGAGGAACAGCAAAACGACGATGACGGCAAGCAGGGCGCCTTCCAGCAGCGTGTGGATGGCGGCTTCGTAGTTGCCGTAGGTGAAATAGACCGAATCGTCGATCATTTCGATCTTCACGTTCGGATTTTCGCTTCGGACCTTATCGAGGCTCTGCGCGACCGTTTCGGCGACGCTGACCTCGCTGGCGCCCTTCGAGCGGAAAACGCCGAAGGTAACAACAGGCGTATCGTTGAAGCGCGAAAAGGATTTCGGCTCCTCATAGGTGTCCTTGATCACGCCGAGATCGGACAGCTTGACGAAGCGTCCGCTCGGCAGCGCAATCGTCGTGTCGGCAAGTTCGGCGACGTTACGGGCATCGCCCAGAACGCGGATCGCCTGTTCGCTGCCCGCCACCTGGCCGCGACCGGAGCCGAGATCGACATTGGTGCCGCGCAGCTGATCGTTCACGCTTGCGGCGGTGATGCCGTAAGCATCGAGCTTACCAGGCGCGAGTTCGATGCGCACTTCGCGCTCCGCGCCGCCGTAGCGGTCGACGCGGCCGATGCCGGCCTGGCCCTGCAGGGCGCGCTTGATCGTGTCGTCGACGAACCAGGAGAGTTCTTCCAGCGACATGTCGGGTGATGACACGGCGAAGGTCTGGATCGCCTGGCCCTCGACATCGACCTTGGTAACGATTGGTGCTTCGGCCGTCGCCGGCAGATCGCTGCGGATGCGGTCGATCGCGTCCTTGACGTCCTGTACGGCCTGTTCCGTCGGCACTTCCATCCGGAACATGACGTTTGTCTGCGAGCTGCCGTCGGTCACCGTCGACTGGATTTCGTCGATGCCGGTGATCGAGGCGATCGCATCTTCGATCTCCTTCGTCACCTGCATTTCCAGTTCGGCCGGCGAAGCGCCGCTTTGCGTGACGCTGATCGAGACGAGCGGTACGTCGATGTTCGGGAAGCGCGTGATCGGCAGCGTGTTGAAGGACTGAATGCCGATGAAGATCAGCAGGCAGAAGGCCAGCAGCGGCGCGATGGGATTTCGAATGGACCAGGCTGAAAAATTCATCGGATGGTCTCTTTAGTTGGAAGCGGAGGGCTGTTCACGCACCGGCGTGATGTGGTCGCCGTCGCGGACATAGGCGCCCGCCTTGGCAACGACCTCGTCGCCGCTCTTCAATCCATTGACGATCTCGACATAGGCGCCGTCCTGGATGCCGGTCTCGATCTTGGCGAATTTCACCACGCCGTCTTCGACCTTGCGGGCGGAGGAACCTTCGTTGCCGGTGAGCACCGCCGTCAAGGGAAGCGATACGCCCTCGGTTTGGCGGACGATGATCTCGGCGCTACCATACATGCCGGAACGCGCCTTGCTGTCATCGTCGATGGAGATATGGACGAGGCCGAGGCGGGTCACCGAATCGACGGTGGGTGAAACCAGGCGCACGGCGCCGGAAAGCTTTTCGCGGCTGCCGGAAAGCGATATCGTCGCCTTCTGGCCGGCCATGATCCTGACGATATCGCTTTCGGCGACTTCGGCAACGAGCTCGATATCGCCGTCGCGGATGATGGTGAACAGCGGATCCCCGTTGCCGGCGGCGATCGCGCCGACCTTGGCGTTCTTCGCAGAAACCACGCCGGCAACCGGCGTCTTAACGTCGGTGCGGGCGAGCTTCAGATCGGCGTCGGCGATCTGGCTGTCGAAGACCTTCAGATCGGCTTCGGCGACCTCGATCGCCTGTTCGGCGGAGACGACGCGGGCATTGGCGGCAGCGGCGGTTGCATCGGCCTGCTCGACCTGGGCGGTAGAAACGGTGCCCTTCTTGCCCATTTCCTGGGCGCGGGCCTGCTGCTGCCTTGCCTGTTCTGCATTGGCCTGCGCTTCGATGAGCTGGGCGCGCAGCTGGGCGAGGCTTGCCTCGCCCTTGGCCTTGGTCGCCATCATCTGGCTCTTCTCCAGGACCAGCGCGTCGTCGTTCAGCGTCGCCAGCGTGCTATCCGCCTGAACCTTGTCGCCGATATCGGCTTTCAGCGTGCGGATCGACAGTCCCTCGACCTGCGGCTGGATATAGACTTCCTCGACGGGCTTGACCGTTCCGGTGCCGATGACACGGTCGACAAGAGTGCGGTTCACAGCCGTGGTGACAACGATCGCCGGCAGGTTCTGCTGCGGCTTTGAGACCGGCGCCTCCTGCGAAAAGGCGGTGGATGCAGCCAGCGCCGCTGCAAAAAGGGTGGATGCGCCTAAAATTCCGGTCGGCTTGCGTGCCATGCGTTTTCGTCCAATCTCGTCAGAAGGCTAGCCGAATTCGCGCGTCTGCCATTGAGCTCGCGACCAGGCCACTGCCTTTCCTGCATTCTCAGGGGTATCCACACGTCTTTTGCCGTCTTCATCCCTCGCCGGCAAATCGGCTTCTAATTGGTATCGATTTGCTCGATATGCAAGCCCGGCAGAAAACAATTCCCCATGAGCTGATATTAATTACCATCAGAACTTGAATCAATCACCGAAGGGTTATGCGAACATGACGATGATTGATCCTGCCTCTATCCAATGACGTTTGACGCCCGATAAATGCGACAGATGCACGGTGTTTTTTCAACAAGCGGGAAAAATATCAAACGCGCGGAAATATTCTCCGCGCGTTTGCCTCAAATGTGGCCGTCCTTACTTGGATGCGGCGTCGGTGATCTCGTGCGTCCAGGCGCCCGACGGTTCCTTGCTGATGATCTTCTGGTCGAGCAGCGCTTTGGCGGTGCGGGCATAGAGCGCCTCGTCCAGCTTGCCGGAGCCGTCGCCGACGAGCTTGGCGACTTCGCCCATCATGCGCTTCTGATGGTTTTCGTCCTGGCCGCCATTGTCCACGACGATCTCTGCCGCCTCGTCCGGGTTCGCGGTCGCATATTTCCAGCCCTTCATCGAGGCGCGGACGAACTTGACCATCTTCTCCTTGAACGCCGGGTCCTTCAGCTTGTCTTCCATGGCGTAGAGGCCGTCCTCGAGAAGGTCGTTGCCCATTTGCGTATAGTTGAAGACCGTCAATTCCTCCGGCTTAAAGCCGGCATCGATCGCCTGCCAATATTCATTATAAGTCATGACGGAGATGCAATCGGCCTGCTTCTGGACGAGCGGCTGCACGTCGAAGCTCTGCTTCAGCACGGTGACGCCGTTCGGGCCGCCTTCGGTGGAAAGACCCAGCTTGTTCATCCAGGCGAAGAAGGGGTATTCGTTGCCGAAGAACCAGACGCCGAGCGTATGGCCCTTGAAGTCGGCCTCGGTCTTGACCGGGCCGTCCTTACGGCAGATCATTTCCAGGCCGGACTTCTGATAGGGCTGGGCGATGTTGACCAGCGGAACGCCCTTTTCGCGGGCAACCAACGCGCCGCCCATCCAGTCGACGATGACATCGGCGCCGCCACCGGCGATCACCTGCTCAGGCGCGATATCGGGACCACCCGGCTTGATGTCGACGTCGAGGCCTTCCGCCTTGTAGAAACCCTTCTCCTGGGCGACGTAATAACCGGCGAACTGGCTCTGTGTGACCCATTTCAGCTGCAGAACCACCTTGTCGGCGGCCATAGCATGGGCCGCTGCAAGGGACATGGCGCTCGCCATCATTGCAACCATCAATTTTTTCATTTTCTTGTCCTTACCCTCTGAAGTTATGCCCGGACCCCATTTGCGAGGCCGCGCGCGCCTAGCCACCACGGATAGACGGATGCCAGAACGTCACCGCCCGTTCGGTCAGGGCGATGATGCCATAAAAGATCGAGCCGGCCAGCGCCGCGACGGCGATTTCCGCCCAGACCATGTCGACATTCATGCGGCCGATCTCGGTCGAGATGCGGAAGCCCATGCCGACGATCGGCGTCCCGAAGAATTCCGCAACGATGGCACCAATCAGCGCCAGCGTCGAGTTGATCTTCAGTGCGTTGAAAATGAAGGGCATCGCCGCCGGAAGCTTGAGCTTGAGCAACGTCTGCCAGTCGCTCGATGCGTAGGTGCGCATCAGGTCGCGCTCCATGCTGCCGGAGGCGGAAAGGCCTGCCACGGTGTTCACCAGCATTGGGAAGAAGGTCATGATGATGACGACGGCGGCTTTCGACGGCCAGTCGAAGCCGAACCACATGACCATGACCGGAGCGATGCCGATGATCGGCAGGGCCGACACCATGTTGCCGATCGGCAGCAGGCCGCGGCGCAGGAAGGCGATGCGGTCGGCCAGCACCGCGACGACGAAGCCGCTCAGGCAGCCAACGATATAACCGATCAGGACCGCCTTGAAGATCGTCTGTCTGACGTCGTCGCCGAGGATGGGCAGAGAGGCCATGATGCGGGCGCCGATGGCGCTCGGCGGCGGCAACAGGATGAATGGAATGCCGGCGCCGCGCGTGATCGCTTCCCAGAGGATGAGAATCCAGGCGCCGAAAATCGCCGGAATCAGCAGTTCGAGCACCGATGCACCGAAGGCGGCGGCAGGCGGCACTTTCGAAAGCTCCGTGACGCATCGCCAGGCGAGCAGCCAGGCAGAGAAGAGCAGCAGGAAGTAAGCCCGCGTTGCCGTGCCCTCGTTGCCGGAAAGTGCCGCAAGCAGCAGCCAGGCGGCGCCATGCGCGCCGATGAAAAGCACGGTGGCGCGATAGGCCGGTGGCTGCGGTGCAAAGGACAGGAGAGCGGCCGAAGCGATGACGATGAAGATGAGGCTCGCGGTGCCGTCGGTCAGGGGACGGGCTGCACCGTTGGACAGAAGCGGCAAGGTCGCCAGCGCCGTGACGCAGAGAAGAAGAGCCGCCGTGCCTTGCCAGGAGAAGGTCAGGCGCCTCATGCCGGCCTCCCGCCCATGGCGCGGTCGACGATCTTCGCCGCCAGGCCGACAATCGCGACCAGAACGCCGGCAAGCAGCGAGCCGGCGACCAGCGCCGCCCAGATGTCAATTGTCTGGCTGTAATAGGAGCCGGCGAGCAGCTTCGAACCAATACCGGCAACCGCGCCCGTCGGCAGCTCACCGACGATGGCGCCGACGAGGCTTGCTGCGATCGCGACCTTCATCGAGGTGAAAAGAAACGGGATCGAGGCAGGGACGCGCAGTTTCCAAAAGGTCTGCATCGGGCTGGCATTATAGGTGCGCATCAGGTCAAGATAGAGGATTTCGGGTGACCGCAGCCCCTTCACCATGCCGACGGCGACGGGAAAGAAGGAGAGGTAGGTGGAGATCAGCGCCTTGGAGACGAGACGGGAGGCGTCGGAATCGAGGTTCAGCAGATGCGCCAGCGCATTATCGCCTGTGAGCACGTTGTAGGAGATGATGACGATCATCGGCGCGATGGCGAGGATCGGTATCGTCTGGCTGGCCACGAGCCAGGGCATCAGCGAGCGGTCCATGGCGCGGTTGTGCACGATCAGCACGGCGAGAAGAATGCCGAGCAGCATGCCGAAACCGAAGCCGAGCAAGGTGGAGGAGAGCGTTATCCAGCTGTGATAGACGAGGCTGCGGCTGCTCGAAAGGCTGCGCAGGAAAGTGTTCTCATAGACATTCTGCGCCACCTGATGCGGCGCCGGCAGGATCGGCTTTGGCTGCGCCAGCGTCTTGCCGATGAATTCCATCGTGGTCGGCGTGACGCCGGCGCGGCTGTCCATGTCACGCTGGAACGGCGCATTCATGAGAATGGCGGCGACATACCAGATGGCGATCAGGCCGAGCAGGATCGTGGTGACAGGAACGATCTTGTTTTTGAAGGTGTCTGGTTTCACAGCGACTGCCTCCATCTGTTGGCGTCGAGTGCGGAGCCACCCCCCTCTGCCCTTGAGATCAACGCTCTAAACCTCATGGCTATGCCCCGTCCTCAGCCCCTCGCGGACACGATGGGCGATTTCCAGGAATTCGGGGGTGTCGCGGATGTCGAGCGGGCGTTCGGCCGGCAGGGTGGAGTCGATCACGTCGGTCACGCGGCCGGGGCGCGGCGACATCACCACGATCTTGGTCGAGAGGTAGACCGCCTCGGGGATCGAGTGGGTGACGAAGCAGATCGTCTTGTTGGTGCGGGCCCAAAGCTTCAATAGCTCTTCGTTCAGATGGTCGCGGACGATCTCGTCGAGCGCACCGAAGGGTTCGTCCATCAACAGCAGGTCGGCGTCGAAGGCGAGCGCGCGGGCGATCGAGGCGCGCTGCTGCATGCCGCCGGAAAGCTGCCAGGGGAATTTCTTTTCGAAGCCGGAAAGGCTGACGAGGTCGAGCGCCTCGGCGATGCGCCGCGTGCGATCAGCGCCACCATAACCCATGATCTCCAGCGGCAGGGCGATGTTGTTTTCGATCGTGCGCCAGGGATAGAGCGCCGGCGCCTGGAAGACATAGCCGTAGGCACGGGCCCTGCGCGCCTCCTCGGGCGTCATGCCGTTGATCGAGATCTCGCCTGATGTGCTCTTTTCGAGATCGGCGATGACCCGCAGGAAGGTCGTCTTTCCGCAGCCGGACGGGCCGATGAAAGAGACGAAATCGCCCTTGCGGACATCGAGATTGACATCGCTCAGCGCCCGAACGGGGCCGTCATTCGCTTGATAGGTGAGACAGAGATCCTTGGCGGATACGACCGAGGGTGCTTGCATCAATGCGACCGATCTTGTTTTCCCCGCGGGACCGCGGTTTGCGTGTTACCATCACCGCAGGCTCTGCCGGCGGCACAATTTACGGAGTAAGAAGATGGATGCGACATCAAAACCCACCTGCCACATCGTTCGTCCCAAGCACGCCTATGACGGCAAGCAGGGGCTCAGCTATTTCGAAGGGATAGCGGCCGAGACCGTCGGCGCCACGGGCATCTGCATGCACCTCCTGACGATCCCGCCCGGCGTGCGTGCCAAGGCGCACCTGCACGAGGCGCATGAGACGGCGATCTACGTGCTCTCCGGCGAGGCTCATACCTGGTACGGTGACCAACTGGAGCATCACGTCGTCACCCATGCCGGCGAGCTCTTCTACATCCCGGCCGGCGTGCCGCATATGCCTGCGAACCTCAGCAGCACGCCCTGCACGGCGGTCATCGCCCGCACCGATCCGCACGAGCAGGAAAGCGTCGTGCTTCTGCCGGAGCTGGACGCGTTGGTGCCGGCGTGAGGTCATCCGCATGGAGGCGTCGTTCCCCAGATGATGGCCGTATCGTTATGCTCCATCGTCACACGCCGGTTGCCGGGATGCCGCTGCGTTCCACCTTGCGCGGGGAGGTGATCTCCTTCCAGGTGGACAGCGCTTTGCTGACGGCTGTCACCGGTTCGCGTCTGACGAACTCGCCGTGGCCCTCGCGGGTCTTGATCGTGTTTTCCTCGATCGCGACGACGCCGCGCGTCAGCGTATAGCGCGGCAGGCCGGTTACTTCCTTGCCTTCGAAGACGTTGTAGTCGATCGCCGACTGCTGGCTCTTGGACGAGATAACCTTCGAACGGTTCGGGTCCCAGACGACGATATCGGCATCGGCGCCGACGAGTATCGCGCCCTTCTTCGGATAGATATTGAGAATCTTGGCGATGTTGGTCGAGGTGACGGCGACGAATTCGTTCATCGTCAGGCGGCCGGTGTTGACGCCGTGCGTCCAGAGCATAGGCATTCGGTCTTCAAGGCCGCCGGTGCCGTTCGGGATCTTGGTGAAGTCGCCGACGCCGAAACGTTTTTGCGCCGTGGTGAAAGCGCAGTGGTCGGTTGCGACCACCTGCAACGAACCGGAGGCAAGTCCGGCCCAGAGCGAGTCCTGATGCTGCTTGCTGCGGAACGGCGGCGACATGACGCGGCGGGCGGCATGGTCCCAATCGGGGTTGGAATATTCGCTCTCGTCGAGCGTCAGGTGCTGGATCAGCGGTTCGCCATAGACGCGCATGCCCTTGGCACGCGCCCGGCGGATCGCCTCGTGCGCCTGTTCGCAGGAGGTATGGACGATATAAACCGGGCAGCCGGCCATGTCGGCGATCATGATGGCGCGGTTGGTGGCTTCGCCCTCGACTTCGGCGGGACGGGAATAGGCATGCGCCTCGGGGCCGTTATTGCCTTCGGCGAGCAGCTTTGCCGACATCGAGGCGACGACGTCGCCGTTTTCGGCATGCACCAGCGGCAGCGCGCCAAGTTCGGCGCAGCGCTGGAAGGAGGCGAACATCTCGTCATCGTCGACCATCAGCGCGCCCTTGTAGGCCATGAAGTGCTTGAAGGTATTGATGCCCTTGTCGCGGACGATGGTCTCCATCTCCTTGAAGACCTGCTCGCTCCACCAGGTGACGGCCATGTGGAAGGAATAGTCGCAATTGGCCCGCGTCGATTTGTTGTCCCACATGGTCAGCGCTTCGAGCAGCGACTGGCCAGGGGCGGGAAGGGCGAAATCGACGACCATGGTCGTGCCGCCGGAAAGCGCCGCACGCGTGCCGCTCTCGAAATCGTCGGAGGAATAGGTGCCCATGAAGGGCATTTCGAGATGGGTATGAGGATCGATGCCGCCGGGCATGACGTAACAGCCCGTGGCATCCAGGCTCTCTTCACCTGAGAGGTTCGGACCGATCTCGACGATCTTGCCGCCGTCGATCTTGACGTCAGCCTTGTAGGTGAGGTCGGCCGTGACGATGGTGCCGTTCTTGATGACTGTGGTCATGGCTGCTGTTCCTTCTCCCTGCGGTCTCTTGTTGTTACTGCTCAACTGCCATCGTGGGCATACCACTTCGCAGGAGCGCTGCACCCTTGGCGATGAGGCTGTAGACGGCTTCCTCACTCAGCTCATCTGGCGTGTCATGCTCTTCCTCGTAATACCAGTCGGGCTGGTCAACGACATCAGTGCCGCCGACGGACAATGACCAAAAACCATCGCTTTCGCGAAAGTAGAAATCCTTGCCATCGATCAGCCCAGTTGACTGTACGGGATGGCCGCCGTTGGGACGTTCGACCAAAATGCCGGGCATGGAAGGGCCGAGTTCGATTCGAACGACACAAGGCCTAGGTCCATAGATATAATAGGTTCGATGGGGCCCATTTGGGTCGGGGTCATCCGAATTGGCCAGTTGGACCCCGGAAGGTTCATACCGCCAAAAGCTGGGTATTTGCGGAAGCCTAATCCGCTCGCCTGCGGTGTTGACGCCAACATAATAGATCTGCACGCTAGGGATGTCGCCCCACGGCCCTTCAGTCACTGGCACCACATTGGAGGTGGCCCATGCGATGTCGTCGGCAGTTCGCTGAATTCCGAACTTAAAGGCATCGGCATAGTCGAGATACGTCGTTGGCAAGTTCGACGCCATCACACCACAATCTCCGCCGTCTCCACAACAGCATGGAACAGCACATCGGCACCCGCCGTCGCCCATTCCTTGGAAATCTCTTCCGCCTCGTTGTGGCTGAGCCCGCCGACGCAGGGGCACATGACCATGGTGGCAGGCGCCACCTTGGCGGCCCAGCAGGCGTCGTGGCCGGCGCCGGAGATGATGTTCATGTGGCTGTAACCCAGGTGTTCAGCGGCAGAGCGAACCGAGGCGACGAGCTTTTCGTCGAAGGTGACCGGCGCGAAATGGCCGATCGCCTCGATGGAACAGCCGACACCCAGTGCATCGCAGATGCCAGGCGCTTCCGCTTCGATCTTTGCCCGCATGCGATCGAGCTTGGCCTTGTCGGGCGAACGGATGTCGACGGTGAAGACCACTTTGCCCGGCAGCACGTTGCGGGAGTTCGGCGAGAAGAAGACCTGACCGACGCCGCCGACGGCGCCCGGCTGTTCGCCCATCGCGACAGCCTGGACCATTTCCAGGATGCGCGACATGGCGAGGCCGGCATTGACGCGCATGTTCATCGGTGTCGAGCCGGTATGGGCTTCCTTGCCGGTGAGCGTGAATTCCAGCCACCACAGGCCCTGACAGTGGGTGACGACCCCGATCTGCTTGTCTTCGGCTTCGAGGATAGGGCCCTGCTCGATGTGATATTCGAAATAGGCGTGCATCTTGCGGGCGCCGACCTCTTCGTCGCCGACCCAGCCGATGCGCTTCAGCTCATCGCCGAAGAGATTGCCTTCGGGATCCCTGCGGTTATAGGCGAAGTCCAGGCTGTGCACACCGGCGAAGACGCCGGACGCCAGCATGGCAGGGGCGAAGCGCGCGCCTTCCTCGTTCGTCCAATTGGTGACGACGATTGGATGCTTGGTCTTGATGCCCAGGTCGTTCATCGTCCGCACGATTTCGAGGGCCGAAAGCACACCGAGAACGCCGTCATATTTGCCGCCGGTCGGCTGGGTATCGAGATGCGAGCCGACATAGACCGGCAGGGCATCGGGATCGGTGCCGGGGCGGGTGGCGAACATCGTGCCCATGCGGTCAACACCCATGGTCAGGCCCGCTTCGTCGCACCATGTCTTGAAAAGGTTTCGGCCCTCGGCATCCGAATCCGTTAGCGTCTGGCGGTTGTTGCCGCCGGCGATTCCTGGGCCGATTTTCGCCATGTCCATGAGACTGTCCCAGAGACGGTCGCCATTGACGCGCATGTTCTCGCCTGGTGCTGCCACCATTCTTCAAGCCCTCACCTGTTTGCGGCAGTCATGCAAGGGGCATGCCCGCCTGTTCCCATGGTCTGATCCCGCGCCTCTTATTGGTTTTATCGAGCGCCGGAAAATCGCCAGTTGCCTTTGTTTTTCATCTGGCGGATATTTGACCGATTGGTAAACATTACAACTTCCACCGCCGGGCTCAAGACGAAAATCACGAAAATTGCCGATAAAAATGCGGGCAGTTGCTCAAGAAAATGGCAGGACCGACCCTAGCCAAGACTTGAGCGAAGAAGTTGAATTGCAAGGGGAAACGATAGCCTATGGCTATTCCGAGAGCAGCGAAGACCTTGCGGCGGACGCGAATCCAGGAGGAGAAGGAAGAGCAGATTCTGGAGGCGGCGCTCGATGTCTTCTCGGCCCGCGGCTTTCGCGGCTCGACGATCGATCAGATCGCCGAAGTGGCCGGCATGTCGAAGCCCAATCTGCTCTATTATTTCCGCACCAAGGAAGCCATGCACCGGGCGCTGATCGATCGGGTGCTCTACACCTGGCTGGAGCCGCTGCGCGCCTTCGACGCCGAGGGCAATCCGGAGGAAGAAATCCGCAGCTACATCCGGCGCAAGCTTGAGATGGCGCGCGATTTTCCGCGCGAGAGCAGGCTTTTCGCCAACGAAGTGCTGCAGGGTGCCCCCCATATCGAGGACGAGCTGAAGGGGCCACTGAAGGAATTGGTCGACGAGAAGGCGGAGGTCATCCGCGCCTGGACGAAATCAGGCAAGATCGTCGAGTGTGATCCCTACCACCTGATCTTTTCGATCTGGTCGACGACGCAGCATTATGCGGACTTCGACGTCCAGGTGCGCGCCGTGCTGGGGCAGGAGCACGCCGGCGAGGGGCGCTTCGAGGATGCGGCGCGGTTTTTGGAACAGCTTTTCATCGGCGGGCTGCGGCCGGATACTGCAAGAACTTGACCGTTTCACCCTCCCTTCGGAAGCTGCACCCGGGCAAGAAGATCCGTGATGCCTTCGGTCGTATAGGGCTTCTGCAATACCGGCGCGCCCGAGTGGGTGTTGGCTTGGGCGATGCCTTCGCCATAACCCGTGGCAAAAACGAAGGGCACGCCTGCGGCTGCCAATCGGTCGGCAATCCCGAAACTCGTCTCGTCTCCCAGATTGACATCGAGAAGCGCGAAATCGAAGGACCGGCCGGCCAGGATCTCCATCGCCTCGGCGACGCTGGGCGCCGTCGTCACTTCGGCACCGAGGCGGCGCAGGATATCCTCGCCATCCATGGCGATGATCAGGTTGTTTTCCACCAGCAGGATCTTCAAGCCGGAGAGCGGCTCCCGGTCAGCGGGAACAGTCTTGCGTTCCGCAACGCCGGCAGCCGTCGCCTGGGGCAATAGACTCTGGTCGACATCGCTCACGTAGCGGGCCGGTATCGAAAAATCCGCCTCCAGCCCTTCCTTGATGTAGCGGATTTCGGCCTTGCCGCCGAGGTCATAGGGAATGGAGCGCCGGATGATCGTCGAGCCGAATCCGTGACGCTCCGGCTCGGCGACGGGCGGGCCGTCCTTTTCGCGCCAGCCGATGCGTAGACTGCCTTCATCATCGCGATGCCAGCCGAGCTCGACGGTGCCGCTGCCGGCGCCGGAGAGGCTGCCGTATTTGGCGCTGTTGGTCATCAGCTCATGGAAGACCAAGGCGACGATGGTAAAAGCCTGGGGCTCTAGGAGGACGTCTTCGCCGCTTATCCGGAAGCGTTGCGCGTTCTTTCCGAGGTAGGCCGCGGTTTCAGCCGACAACAATTGCCGCAGCGAAGCGGGTGCCCAGTGATCCCTCGTGATCTGGTCATGGGCGCGGGCGAGCGACTGAATGCGGCCCTCGAGCTGACGGACATAATCGCCGAGGCCGACCGACGTCGTCTGCGACTGCCGGATGATGCCGGTGATCAGGCTCAATATGTTGCGGACGCGGTGGTTGAGTTCGGCGATCAGCAGTTCCTGCCGCTCGTTCGCCACCTGGCGGGCCATGCTGGCCTCGTCGGTCAGACGCAGCACCACCTCGATTAACGTGACGCGGATGGTTTCAGCGACCCGGCGCTCGGCCTCGGTAAAGGGCAGGGAGCGGCCGCGCACCAGTTCGGACCAGGCTTCGAAACTCTTGCGCGGCGTCAGCCGCGGACCGTTGGGGCCGTATTCCACTGGCTTGTGCGGGTCGCCGCCCCAGCGAACGGTGCGCACCAATTCCTGACGGAACAGCACGACGTAATCGCGCGGCGAACGCGAGATCGGTATGGCGAGCATGCCTGCCACCGCATCGTCGATCTCAAGATCCGGATAGGTTTCGCCAAGCCTGTCCACCGCATAGATGCGCCCGCTGGCGTTGCGGTTGAGGTGGCGGACGAGGGCCGAAAAGCCTCTCTCATCCGGCCCGATCCCGGCAAGCGCCATCCGGCCGTTGATCCAGACGCCGATCCCGTCGGCGGGAACGGCGTCGGCGAGCGCCTCGATCAGCCAGGCCGGATCGTCGAGCAGGCTGGCATTGTCGGCGACGGAAGTGAGAAGCCGGTCGGCGATGCGGCGCGCCTTGGTCTCGTAGTCGAGCGCCAGCCGCCGCTCGCGGCTTTCCAGGCGCGAAGCGAACATTTGGCCGAAGAGTTCGGCGGTGGAGCGGCTTTGCGCCGACGGCAGACGCGGACCGTAGTGATGGCAGGCAAACAGGCCCCAGAGCTTGCCGTCCACGACGATCGATATGGAGAGCGACGCACCGACCCCCATGTTCTTCAGATATTCGATGTGGATCGGCGAGACCGAGCGCAGCACCGACATAGAGAGATCGAGCGGCTGGCCCTCTTCGTCCAATTGCGGGAGAACCGGCACGGGCACCGCGTCCACATCGGCGATGATGCGAAACAGATTGCGCAGATAAAGGGCGCGCGCCTGCACCGGAATGTCGGAGGCCGGATAGTGCAACCCAAGAAACGAGCCAATGCCGCTGCGGGCGGCTTCCGCCACGACCTCGCCCGAGCCGCCTTCATCGAAGCGATAGACCATGACCCGGTCGAAGCCGGTAAGCGCGCGTGCCTGCCTCGCGCCCTCGCGGAAGAAGGCTTCCAGCGTCTCAGTTTGATCGAGGCGGGAGATCATGCTGCGCATGGAGAGCGACGGGGCGTTGTGCTTGTCTTGCTGGCTGCGCTCGCCTTCAAGGATGACCAGATTTTCTTGCAGGTGGACGGCGAGGTCGAAGCGGGACTCCTCAGGCAGCAGGGTAATGTCGAAAATGCGCTCGACGACATCGGAGCTGCGTATGGTGGTCAGCTTGTTGCGGATCGTGTGGACCGCCTCGGGCAAGATCAGCGACGAGACGGGACGACCGAGCGCGTCGGTGTGTTCCACCCCGAGAAATTCCGCAAGATTCGCCGAGGCCCGCGTGACCATCCAATCGAGCGATATCGCCAGGAGGAAACCGAACGGCTGGATGGCGCCGAGCTGATGGATGGGCTCACGATCGCAATTGGTGAGATCGACGGGTTGGCGCACGCTGCTCATGCGACGGCTTCCAGTTCGAGTTGGCCGGCTCTGAGGAAAAGTTCGAAGAGCATGCGGGCCGCCGAAATGGTGGCGGCGGGAACGTCGACGCTGCTTGCATCGAGACGATCCATGAAGACCCTAGTAGCGCCCTTGGACCCCTGCGGCGTGAGATAGCTGCTGGGCAGGTGATCGGGCACGGACCTGGCGAGCATGGCGCCGCCGAGCTTGGAGCCTTCAAGGACGTAGAGGGCGCCCCAGAGCGCCGCGTCGCCCTGCAATGGCGGTGGCGGAAGGCGCTTGGGCAACCGGTCGCCGAGTTCGCCGATGTCGGCAAACAGCAGCTGCGCGCGCCTTCTTTCCGGCCAATCGGGCAGCAGGCGAACGACTCCGGCTTCCTCGAGCGCATGTTCGGCTGCCGGTATGATGCGGGCGTGCGCGCGCAGGAATGTCCTGTACTGCTCTCTGCTGGAGAGGTCGAAAATGCCGAAGAGCTTATCGACTTTGGCGTGGCAATCTGCTGTTTCTGCGCGGAGCACGCTTCGAAGTGACATACGGACCGTGTTCTGAGTGAAGTGGCAGAGGATGCTGCGAATGCGAGAGCGACGAACTAGCGATATATTGCAGCGTCTCGGCATTTCCAGAGAAACCTATAGAAAAACATGGGCTTCGCCTCCGGCTCGATTTGGTGAGATTCAGCTCATGATCGCCGGCAGTTCCGCGGCCAGCGTATCGATGGCAAGACGCACTTTCGGCAGCATCACCGGCGATCGCGGCCAGACGGCATAGGCTTCAAATATGGTGGATGGCGTATCGGTCAGAACCCGCACGAGTTCACCTGAGAGGACCCTGTCCCGCACCAGCCAGCAGGTCAGCCAGGCAAGCCCGCGGCCTTCAACCGCGGCGTCTGCGATCGAGGCGAGATCGTCGAGCCGTAACCGCGATGTCGGCAGAACTTCGCGTGGGGGCCCGGCCGGAGCCGGGAAGGTCCAGGCCTTGTCATTATCACCCCTGCGATAGACGATACCATGATGACGGGCGAGATCGTCGAGCGTTTGCGGCACGCCATAGGTTTCGAGATAAGCGGGCGAGGCGCAGACCGTCATTGTTTGCCGGGCGATCGTGCGCGCCATCAGGTCGGGATTGTCCTTCAGAGGACCGTTGCGGACGGCAAGGTCGAAGCCGTCCTCCGAGAGATCGACGACCCGATCGCTGAAGGATAAGTCCAGTTCGAGATCGGGGTGGTCATCGAGCAGGCGGGTCAGGATCGGCGCGGCGCAATGGCGCCCGAACAGTGCCGGCATCGATACCCGCAGCCTGCCGCGGACCTCGCGCCTGCCCGACTCAAGCTGGGCCTCACCGATCCGGATTTCCTCGATGGCTCTCAGGCACCGCTCATAGAAGAACCGGCCCTCGTCGGTGAGACTCTGGGTCCGGGTCGTGCGGTTGAAGAGCCGGACGCCGAGTCGCTGTTCGAGCCTTGCGATTGTCTTGCTGACTGCCGAGCGGGTGAGGTGAAGCCGTTCGGCGGCGGCGGAGAATCCGCCGGCTTCGACCGTCTGGACGAAGATCGAAATCCCCTTCAACTGCTCCATCGTTGTTTCCTTTGCGGCACCAGTTTGACGATTTTATATCGCAACAGGCGATCAATATTCAACGATATATCTGCTACTCCTCCAATCGAGAAGGAGCAGAAAGATGCAGACGACAAGGCAGTGGCAAACCGACGCCATTGGGGCGGAGGCCAATCTGAAGATTGGTGAAGCGAGAATTCCCGACGTGTCCGGCACGATGATCCGGGTGCGGACGCAGGCGGTCTCCCTCAATTTCCGCGACAGGCTGGTGCTCGAGAGCGGCATGGGACTGCCGCTGCAGTTTCCCTTCGTACCGGCCTCGGACATGGCAGGCGAGGTCGAGGCCGTCGGCCCGGATGTCACACGCTTCAAACCCGGCGATCGAGTTATCTCCACCTTTTCCCCGGATTGGATCGACGGACGCGGGCCGGGCACTGCGCGCAATCCGTCTTACCAGACGCGCGGCGGCTTCTATCCCGGCGTGCTGAGCGAACACACCGTGTTTTCCGAAGAGTGGTTCACACTTGCGCCGAAAACGCTCGATGCCGCCGAAGCGAGCACGCTGCCCTGCGCCGGGTTGACGGCATGGTTCGCGCTGATCGAATGCGGCAAGCTCAAGGCCGGCGACAAAGTGCTGGTACAGGGAACCGGCGGCGTGGCGCTCTTCGGCCTGCAGATTGCCAAGGCACATGGCGCCGAGGTCTTCATCACATCGGGCAGCAGCGAAAAGCTCGACCGGGCGCTGGCGCTTGGCGCCGATCACCTGATCAACCGGCATGAGCGCGACTGGGTGGAGCAGTTCCATCAACTGACCGGCGATTACGGCGCCGACCACGTGCTCGAAATCGTCGGCGGACCGCATCTCGGCCAGGCGCTGAAGGCTGTGGCGGTTAACGGACGCATTTCGGTGATCGGCGTCTTCGAGGGTTTCGAGATCTCGGCGCCGGTGGCGCCGCTGCTTCTCAAGGCGCCCGTCATGCAGGGAATTACGGTCGGTCACCGCAGGGCGCTGGAGGATCTGGTGCGCGCCGTCGACCAGATCAGGCTGAAGCCTGTTATCGACAGGCATTATGGCTTCGAGGAGCTGCCGCAGGCGCTCGATCATCTCTATCGAGGTCCCTTCGGCAAGATCGTCATTAAGTTTTGAGAGATGCGCTCCCCTCGCATCGCGAAGGGGAGCGATACCCTATTCGGCAGCGGCGGCTTGGCTTTCGAAGGCGAAGCCCTCGTCGGCCCAGCCGGTCATGCCGCCGATCATCAGCTTGGCCCGGAGGCCGAGCTTGGCGAGGCGGAAAGCGGCCTTGTCGGCGCCGTTGCAGTGAGGACCGGCGCAATAGACGACGAAGAGCGTATCGCTGGCCCATCCCGACATGCGGTGGGCGGTCATCTTGCCGTGCGGCAGGTTAACCGCGCCAGGCACATGCGACTGCGCAAACAGCGCCGGCGAGCGCACGTCGAGGAGAACGAAATCGACCTTGCCGGCGGTAAAGGCAGCGCGGACATCCGAGCAGTCGGTTTCGAAGGCGAGCTTGGCGGCATAGTGGGCGACAGCAAGATCGGGTGCGGCAGCGGGGATTTCGGAGACGGAACTCGGCATTTGTTTTTCCTTCTAGTTGGAATTGCCGCCTGGTATCGCCGATGCTAGAGATTTGCGAAATTGGCCAACATGACTGTCAGCGTAAAGATCATGCCAAACACATCTCCGCGGCGGAACGGACCGCTGGTCGCCGTACTTGCCTATGACGGGCTCTGCACCTTCGAATTCGGGATAGCCTATGAGGTCTTCGGCCTGCCGCGTCCCGAGATGGGCGAGGGGTGGTATCGCTTCTCCGTCTGCGGTATCGAGCCGGGGCCGCTTCGCGCCGCCGGCGGATTGACGGTCGCGGTCGACAAGGGGCTGGAAGTGCTCGATGCGGCGGACCTGATCGTCGTGCCCGGCTGGCGGTCAATCGATGCGCCGGTGCCGGAACCGCTTTCCGCCGCTCTCAAGGCAGCGCACCAGCGCGGCGCGCGCATCATGTCGCTCTGTTCCGGAGTTGCGGTTCTTGCCGCGTCCGGGTTGCTTGCCAACCGCAGGGCGACAACGCATTGGCGCTATGTCGCCACGATCGCAGCGCGTTATCCTGACATCACGCTCGACGCGGATGTACTCTACATCGATGAGGGCAGCCTGCTGACAGCGGCCGGCAGCGCGGCCGGCATCGATCTCTGCCTGCATGTCGTGCGCGGCGATTTCGGCTCGGAGGCGGCAAACAGCGTCGCCCGCCGCCTCATCGTGCCGCCGCACCGCGAAGGTGGGCAGGCACAGTTCATCGGCGCGCCGATTCCGCAGGAACGTGAGGGCATACGCCTCAGCCCGCTGATCGAATGGATGCGTCAAAGCCTTGCCGTGGAGCAGCCGATCAGTCTGCTCGCCAAAAGGGCTGGCATGAGCGTTCGCACTTTCCAGCGCCGCTTCGAAGCGACGACAGGTCTCAGCGTCGGCGAATGGCTGCTGAAGGAGCGGCTGCGCCATGCGCGCGACCTTCTTGAAAGAGAGCTTGCCGTATCGCTCGACGACATCGCGATATCCAGCGGCTTCGGCACCTTGGCGACGATGCGGCACCACTTCCGCAAGCGGCTGGGCACGAGCCCGAATGCCTATCGGAAGTCATTTGGCGGCTGAGCGCGTTATGCCGACATAGGGTCCAACTTTTCAACGCGTTCGATATCGCCGACGGCCGTCAACCCGTCGGTTGTTTAACAGGCTGGTCCGAGAGCTTCACTTACATTCTATCGCGAAGGTTTCGTACGGCTTGAGCTCAACGGTTTCGCCGATCGTGTGCACCGGTTCATAATTGCAGATCAGGCATTCTCCATGGATCGCCAGCTCTGTCGGCAGACTTACCGCAATTTCGCGCGGCGTGAAATTGGCGACGACAATGATCCAGCTCCTGTCGAGCGTGCGGGTATACACGAAGACATCGGGGTGTTGGTCGAGCCAGGACCGGTACTCCCCATAGACAATGGCAGGGTGGGGAGAGCGATCAGCTTGCGATAATGGTTCCAGATCGACTTTTCGTCCTTGATGGCGGCTTCGGCGTTGACCTTCGGGTAATTGGGATTGACCTCGATCCAGGGGGCGCCTGTGGAAAAGCCGCCATAGGGGGCAGCACTCCATTGCATCGGTGTGCGGGCGTTATCGCGGCCGTTCTCGTTTGCTCCGCGGATGAATTCCTCCGGTGAAAGGCCGGCCTCCACGTGCAGCCTGTGCATGTTGATGGTTTCGATATCGCGATACTGTTCGATCGAGGTGAAGGGGACGTTCGTCATGCCGATCTCCTCGCCCTGATAGACGAAAGGCGTGCCTTTCAGGAGATGCAACACGGTCGCCAGCATCTTCGCCGACTCGACGTGATAGCCGCTGACATTGCCGTAGCGCGAAACGGCGCGCGGCAGATCGTGATTGCCCCAGAAGAGCGAATTCCACCCATCTTCGGATAGAGCAAGCTGCCACTTGCTGAGCACGGTCTTGAGATTCACGAGGTCGAACGGCTCGGGCGCCGTTTGCCATAAACCGCGTCCCATTGCTGGGTGACGTGCTCGAACTGGAAGATCATCGACAGTTCCCGGCGTTCACGCCCGGAATAGAGAAGGGCCGCGCCGGGCGTGGCGCTCCAGGCTTCGCCGACGGTCAGGATATCGCTGTTGCCGAAGGTCCTGGCATTCATCTCCTGCAGATAATCGTGCAGATGTGGTCCGTCCTTGACGAGTTCCTGATCCACCTGCTTGCCGATATAGTCGATGACATCCATGCGGAAGCCGGCAATGCCGCGCTCGAGCCACCAGTTCATCATGTCATAGATTTCCGCCCGTACCCTCTCGTTCTCCCAATTGAGGTCCGGCTGGCGGCGGGAAAACATGTGCAGGTAGTATTCGCCGGTGGCGGGATCGAGCGTCCATGCCGGCCCGCCGAAGGAGGATTTTAATCTGTTTGGCGGTCCTCCGTCCGGGGCGGGCTTGCGCCAGATGTAGAAGTCGCGGAATGGATTGTCGAGGTCTTGGCGGGATTGAAGAAACCACGGATGCTCGTCGGAGGTGTGGTTGACGACGAGGTCGAGCATGATGCCGATCCCCCGGTCTTTCGCCTCAGCCACCAACTGGTCAAAATCTGCGAGCGTGCCAAACTCGGGGGCGATGTCCCGATAGTCGGATATGTCGTAACCATTGTCGTCCATCGGCGACTTGTAGATCGGCGACAGCCAGATGATGTCGATCCCGAGCTTCTTCAGGTAATCGAGCTTTGCGGTGACGCCGGGAAGATCGCCGATGCCATCTCCGTTCGAGTCGCAGAAGCTGCGCGGATAGACTTGGTAGACAGTTGCCGTATGCCACCATTTCGGTTGGAGAGGTGATCGCACGGGACCTCCCAGCGATGTCGTGGACTGATCCATCGGAGGCTTTCCTACTTGTTTGGGATCTTGGGAGAACACCGATGACGCCCGCGGGTTCCACCGGGCCGGACCTTCATCCGGTTTCCCGCGGCCTCGGTGGACCTGGAACCCCCTCCTTCGGGGACCGTTAGAAGGTGTGCAAGAGAGATTTAACGGGAGACCGTCGCGGTGCCGAACCGAATCAGCAGCTGGTATGAGGGCGCGGTGATCCACATCCACAATGTCGGGCGCAATCAGCGCGAAATCATCGAAGTCTACGGACATGAGGTGCTGCCCGCTTTCAGGTCCGGGGCGACGGCTGCTGCATCTCGCAATACGGGGGAACGTGAAGGACAGGCCAGGATCAGCTGATGAGGACCTCAAATGCGGCTGCTCTCGCACTCTGCGCACCAGTTGCCTGTCCAAAGGAGGTATCATTTTCAAGAAATACGCCTACGCCTGGATCACCGTCGGCTTCTTTCTGTTTTCGCTCGCCGGCCATTGGTTATTTGGCTGGTTTGCTTTTGTCGGGGAGCAGCAGAGCCACGGTCAAGCCGCTGATATCGATGCCTATCTCATGGAGATGGGCAGAGACACCTTTGAAAATTGGCAGTCCGAATTCCTGCAACTGCTCTGGCAGGTCGTCGGTCTTGCCTACTTTCTCTACATCGGATCTCCGTCTTCGAAGGAAAATGATGACCGCGCGGAAGCGAAACTGGACGCTCTGATCCGATTAAATGCCGGAGAAAGGGCTGAAGCGAGCATCGCCGAAATTGATAAGCACTTCATGAGAACCGGTGGACATGCGGGACCATACGCCCACGACCTGGAAACGCGCAGGGGGCCTGAGAGGATCGGCGGCGCCACCTGAACTGGCCTATGAAGCGCAGCTGCCGATAAGCCCCGCTTCATGGGACGGTTATGCGAGGTATTGGATCAGAGGCCGGCGTCTTCTGCTCGCGAAATGCCGGCTTGCCAGCGCTTCACGGGTACTCCTGAGGCGTTTCGCCGGTTCCCGACTTTTACAGGTGCGAGGACCAAAGCGATATCTCCGTTCAAGACCCAACGCTTCTGGAAATCATAGGGCCGGCGTCCGCTGCCACCATATGAGGGATCTTCACTCGACCACGAGAGACACCATTGATGACCTTGCGGTGAAGCAAAAAGCGGATCCGGCAGACTGTCGACCACGAGATCATTGCCGAAGTTGATCAGCAATAATCTCTCATCAGACGGTTTTTCCGCGAAGAACCTCAGGAGGAAGGCGGTGCTGGACAAGAGACTGCCGTCCAACTGGCCGTCACGGGCGCACGCCTGGCGAGAAAATGCCTTATCTGTCTGACGCAGATTCAGCAGGTCGCGATGAAGCTGAACGATCGCCGCGTTCCTCTCCCATTCGGCCCAATCAAGCTTCACCTTGTCGAACGTCGCGCGAGCACATGGATCAGCCATGTGTCTAATGAGTTCTTCATCCCTCAGGTTCGGGAATTGGCTGATAAAACTACGCCGTCCCTGCCGTACGATGTCGGCAATTTCTCCGTCGTGATCGGCGAAATAATAGAACGGAGAAGAGGAACCAAACTCCTGTCCCTGAAAGAGCATGGGCGTCTGCGGCCCCAGCAACTGGAGCGCCGTCAGGGCTCGAAGTCGTGCCGGAGACGTTATGTGGCCGATTCTGGCTCCTATGCCGGAGTTGGCGACTTGATCGTGATTTTGGAGAAAATGTACGAAATTCCACGGTTTGAGGTCGAGCCCGGCGGCTCCCCGCGGCCGATCCTGCCAATCATATCTTTGTCCCTGAAACAGGCAGCCATACTTGGCGGCAGAAACGAGTTCCTGAGCCGTACCGCGATGATCATGATAATAGGCTTCATTGCGGCCCGTCAGCGCCACTGTCGCGGAGCGGTGGAAATCCTCATTCCACAAGGCGTCCAGCCCATGCCCTCCCACCTCAGCCGGCCGCACCATATTGGTTTGTTGCGGCTCATTTTCGCTGACGAGATAGATTTGACGCTGTCTCGCTGATGCGCGAGCTTCCCTGGCGATGACCGTGACGATGTGTTCGCGGCTTGAGTCGAACAAGGCCTGCGTTGCATCGATGCGCAATCCATCAAAATGAAATTCGTCGATCCAATAGGCCGCGTTCTTTGCGACATATTCGCGAACGCCACGGCTGTTCGCACCATCGAAGTTGATCGACTTGCCCCATTCGTTCGAGTAACGCTCGGTGAAATAGTCTGGTGTGAATTCGCAAAAACGCTCGCCTTTACCGAAGTGATTGTAGACCACGTCGAGGATCACCCCCATGCCGATCCGGTGGGCTTCGTCGACGAAGGCGCGCACATCATCCGGTGGTCCATAGAGCCGGGTGGG
The DNA here is from genome assembly GCF_019685295.1 of Rhizobium sp. NLR22b. Classification (NCBI taxonomy): domain Bacteria; kingdom Pseudomonadati; phylum Pseudomonadota; class Alphaproteobacteria; order Hyphomicrobiales; family Rhizobiaceae; genus Rhizobium; species Rhizobium sp. NLR22b. The sequence continues at coordinate 14,136 of NZ_JABDWM010000016.1, read as the reverse complement.
AGCATAGAGCAACGTGCCGTCGTAACCCCAGCCGAACTCGCCTTCAAACTCGTTGATCGGCATTACTTCCAGGCAGTTGATGCCAATCGACCGAAGTCTTGCCAGTTTTTCCCGGGCTGCCGCAAAGGTGCCGTCCCTTGTGAAGGTGCCGATGTGCATCTCATAGAGAGCAGCTCCGGAGGCGCGGATTCCCTGCCAATCGTGGTCATTCCACTGATACTGCGCCGGATCCACGACAACTGACGGCCCGGATGGACCCTTCGGCTGAAAACGCGAGGCAGGATCGGCAAGAAGATCACCTGCATCCCCAAAGTGAAACCGGTATCGCGTCCCTGCAGCCAGGCCGGGCAGATAGAGGCAGAAGTAGCCGTCGTCCTCCGCCGGCATCTCGTATTCGGAATTTTCCTCGATGACGGCGAAACAGCGTTCTCTGGCAGGGGCCCATAGTCGGAACGAAACGCCGCCAGCATCAACCTCCGCTCCGATCGGGAGGCGTCGGCTCGAACTGGGGGACACCGGTTTCGACTTTTCGCTGTTTGAGTGGTCGTGCATGGCTCTCTCGTGGAGATCGCCTGCGCTAACTTCGGCAGCCTCATGATGTTCCCGGAATTGCTTTCCGCCACCTTTCGGGGCCGCCCATCAGGCCCAAAATCCGCATTTGCAATACAGCGCAACGCCGCGGACCGAACTTGTCCGCGGCGTCGCGAAGCAGTCACTCCGCCGCTTGGCGGGCCATCGGATTATTCGGGTGGGTCGTCCAATTGGCGTAGTTCGGATCGACGACGCGGCCGGTGCGCTTGTCGAGGGTACCGGCAGCAAGCGGTTCCATGGTGATGCAGTTCTCGACCGGGCAGACGTTGACGCAGAGATTGCACCCGACGCATTCCTCTTCGATCACCTCGAAATGACGCAGACCGTTGACGACATTGGTAATTGCCTGGTGCGAGGTGTCCTCGCAGGCGATATGGCAGCGGCCGCATTTGATGCAGGCGTCCTGGTCGATCTTCGCCTTGGCGACATAGTTGAGGTTCAGATATTGCCAATCGGTGACGTTGGGCACGGCGCGGCCGGTAATGTCGTCGAGGCTACGATGGCCCTTTTCGTCCATCCAGTCGGAGAGACCCGTTATCATCTCCTGCACGATCTTGAAGCCATAGGTCATCGCCGCGGTGCAGACCTGGACGTTGCCGGCGCCGAGAACGAGGAATTCGGCTGCGTCCCGCCAGGTAGTGATGCCGCCGATGCCGGAGATGGGCAGGCCATAGGTTTCCGGATCACGGGCGATCTCGGCCACCATGTTGAGGGCGATCGGCTTGACCGCCGGGCCGCAATAGCCGCCATGGCTGCCCTTGCCACCGACCGTCGGGTTGGGGGCGAAGTTGTCGAGATCGACTGACACAATCGAGTTGATCGTATTGATCAGCGAAACGGCGTCGGTGCCGCCGGCCTTGGCGGCGCGGGCGGGACGGCGGATATCGGTGATATTGGGCGTCAGTTTGGTGATGACGGGCATGCGGGTGTACTGCTTGCACCAGCGCACGACCATCTCGATATATTCCGGCACCTGGCCGACGGCCGAGCCCATGCCGCGCTCCGACATGCCGTGCGGACAGCCGAAATTGAGTTCGATACCGTCGGCGCCGGTCTCTTCGACCAGCGGCAGGATCGCCTTCCAGGCCTGTTCCTCGCAGGGCACCATGATCGAGGCGATCAGCGCCCGATCCGGCCAGTTCATCTTCACCTGCTTCATCTCACGCAGGTTGGTGTAGAGGTCGCGGTCGGTGATGAGCTCGATATTGTTGAGTCCCAGCAGGCGGCGGTCGGCGCCAAAGATCGCGCCATAGCGGGGGCCGTTGACGTTGACGACGGGCGGGCCTTCCTCGCCGAGCGTCTTCCAGACCACGCCGCCCCAACCGGCCTTGAAGGCGCGCTCGACGTTATAGGCCTTGTCGGTCGGCGGCGCGGAGGCCAGCCAGAACGGGTTCGGGGATTTGATGCCGACGAAATTGTTGCGGAGATCAGCCATTGTTCATTCTCCCCTTCAAGCAACCGCGACAGCCGGAACGGCTGTTGCGGAGAGGGCGCGATGGATGGATTCAGCCGCGTCGCGGCCGTGGGCGACGGCGGAAACCGTGAGATCCTCGCCGCCAAAGACGCAGTCGCCGCCGGCCCAGACGCCGTCGAGCGAGGTGCGGCCTTCGGCGTCGACGGCAATGCGGCCGGACTCCATGCGCAGCGAACCGAGGCCCGCGGCATCAAAGGTCTGGCCGATCGCCTTGAAGATCTGGTCGGCGGCAATCACGCCGGTCTCGCCGGTGCCGACGAGGCGGCCTTCGAGGATTTTGGTATATTCCACTTCGATCGCGGCAACTTTGCCGTCCTGCGACAGGATCGATTTCGGCGCCAGCCAGTGGCGGATGATGACGCCCTTGGAACTGGCCAGATCCTGCTCGTATTCCGAGGCGTTCATGTGCTCCTTGCCACGGCGATAACAGATCGTCACTTCCTCGGCGCCGAGCAGCTTTGCCTGCACGGCAGCGTCGATCGCCGTCATCCCGCCGCCGAGCACGACGACCCGGCGGCCGATGGCAATGTCGCTCTTGTCGTCAGCCTGGCGAAGGGCGGCGATGAAATCGACGGCGTCGTCGACGCCGGCTAGGTTTTCGCCCTCAATGCGCAGGGCGTTGACGCCGGCAAGGCCGATGCCGAGGAAGACGGCGTCATATTGCGCCTGCAGATCGGAAAGCGAAAAATCGCGGCCGAGGAGGGCGCCTTGCTTAACCTCGATGCCGCCGATCGACATGATGTAATCGACTTCCCGCTGGGCGAAATCGTCTACTGTTTTATAGGTGGCGATGCCGTATTCGTTGAGGCCGCCGGATTTTTCCCTGCCGTCGTAAATCGTGACGGAATGACCCTTCACGGCCAGGCGATGTGCGGCGGCAAGGCCTGCCGGGCCGGCGCCGACGACGGCAATCCTTTTGTCGCTCGCCTCTGCCCTGATATAAAACTGTTTCCCGGCCTGCATGGCGGCATCGGTCGCATAACGCTGCAGGCGGCCGATTTCGACGGGCCGTTCCTCGGCCGTATTGCGCACGCAGGCCTGCTCGCACAACTCTTCGGTGGGACAGACGCGGGCGCACATGCCGCCGAGGATGTTCTGGTCGAAGATCGTCTTTGCCGAGCCGAGCGCATTGCCGGTCGAAATCTGGCGAATGAAGAGCGGAATGTCGATCGAGGTGGGACAGGCTGTCATACACGGCGCGTCATAACAGAAATAACAGCGGTCGGCGGCGACCAGCGCCTCATGATTGTCGAGGCGCGGATGCAGATCGGAAAAATTAGCGTCATACTCGGCGGGCGAAAGCCGGCCAGCATGAATCCCGGTTTCCAGTCGTTCCATTGAAGTTCCCTCATTATTGGTAAACGGCCTGTGAGGGAAAGCGTAACTCAGGTTTAAAAATTTATCAAACGGTAAAATTTTGACGGATCCTCCTGGAGAGAGTGCCGGTAAATCGCTGTTTTTTAACGTTTAATTTCTTCAGTTTTGACCGATGATTTATCTGAAGATGCGGCGAGGGAAGAGCATCAGAAAAAAGATTAAAAAAGGACGATTTTTTTCGAATGCGAGGGAACCAAATCCTGGCTTCGCCGTTATTGCGATATCCGGATGGTGATCGCATCGACCCAACATGCGCGCCCCCAACCCACTATCCGGACGTACTCACGGTCCCCTCCCGGTGAGTGAAGACAGCCGGTGCGCCGCCCTCGCACCGGCTGTTTTTCTGTTGCTGACAGGCCTGTCGTTTCCGGCTATCACACACGCTTGAAGATCTCGAATTCGGTTTCCGGAATGGTCAACCGATATTCGATGCGGCCGGGCACAAGGCTCAATTCCGCTTTGCCGTTGACAGACGAGGGCACGACACGCTCCAGCACGGTGCGGCCGAAGCTGTTGTCGCTGAATTCATGGACCTCCGACTGATCCTGCAGCACTTCGGCCCAGGCGATCTCGATTGCCTTCCTGTCGTTGATCATCGCCTCGCGGCAGTTCAACGTGATTGAGGCGGCGCCGCCTGATATTGCCCCGTAGGAAGCGGAGTTGACAATGAGCTCGTGGAGGGCGAGGCCGAGATGCACGGCGGCATTCGGCGTCAGATGGGCATTGATGCCGTAGATCGGCATGGAGCCTGATGTCTCCGGCCAGTAGGGAGCGAACTGTTTTTCAGCGAGCTCGAAGAGATAGGCGCCCCGCCAGCTTGAATCCGTGACGAGGTCCTGGGAATTGGAAAGCGATTGCAGCCTGCCGCGGAACTTGAGGAGGAAGCTGTCTAGCGAGAGCGTGTTGCGCGCTGTTTGGGTCGCAATGCCCTGAATGATGGCGAGAAGGTTCTTCGAACGGTGCGATAGCTCACGCAGCAGCGATTTCAGCACTTTTTCGCGATGCCGGCTCTCAGTGACCTCCGTCATCACGGACAGAAGTCCAAGCGTGCTGCGGTCGCCAGTGCGTTGGATCTTCAATTCATAGGTACGCATTTCGCCGTCGACATCGATTTCGACCTCGGCATTGTTGGGAATGCCGGTCTCCAGCACCTTGCGTTTCAGCGCCGTCAGATATTGCCCATGGACATCGCCGAAAAGGGCGGCATCACTGCCGCCGGGCATCAAAAGCGCTGCGAAATGCGGCGGCAGATTTTCGGCGTAGAAGATTGAAAGCCGGGCGTCCTGGCAGAGGATCGAAATCCCGGCGCTGCCGAGCGCCCGCTCCATCATTGCGGCTTTGCCTTCGAAGGTGAAAGGCGTGCCCGACAATGGTTCAGTCGTATTCACTCGGCCGCCTTTCCTTGTGACATCTCGGAGCGTCGCTGAACGGAACGCCCCGCCAGAAACCGCCTGCCAACTCTAGAATAAAGCGCTGCAAAAACCGTTAAAGTCATCGGGGCACCCCGGTAGCACCGGAACGCCTGTCTCGGCGGTTTGGTTCCGAGAACCGGAAAATTGCGTCTCAGGCGGCTACCTTGGTCGATTCATTGAAGAAAAGCGCTTGGCTGATCAGGGCCTTGACCATGTCGGGGTTGAACGGTTTGGTCACGAGGAAAGTGGGTTCGGGGCGCTCACCCGTCAGAAGCCGTTCCGGGAACGCGGTGATGAAGATTACCGGCACGCTCGACGTCTTGAGGATGTCGTTGACTGCGTCGATGCCGGAACTGCCGTCGGCAAGCTGGATGTCGGCGAGCACCATGCTCGGCTTCGTCTTGTTGTAGAGCGCTACGGCTTCGGCATGCGTGCGGGCAATGCCGGTGACGCGATGGCCGAGGCTTTCGACCATTTGCTCTATATCCATGGCGATCAGCGGTTCATCCTCGATGATCATGATGTCGGTTGCGACCTGACGGGAGATTTCCTGCGAGGCCTTGTCGAGCAACTGCATGACATCCTGTTCATCGAGTTCGAGGATTTCCGCGATTTCTGCAACGCGGAAATTCTCCACTGAAGCGAGCAGGAAGGCCTGACGAGCGCCCGGCGAAACCTTGGACAGGTTGAGCGTGGCGCGCTGTTCCCATGCATAAGGGGAGGTCGGCTCTGGAATCTGGACCGCAGTGGAACCAAACAGTTGCGTGAACAGTTTGTAAAGCGCGACCCGGTCATTTGGGGTATCCGGAAAGATCGACAGGTCGGCTATAATGGCTTCGAGAACGGCGGCGACGTAAGCGTCACCTGAAGTCTGAGTGCCGGTAAGGGCGCGGGAATAGCGACGCAGATAAGGAAGGTGCGGCGCAATTCGAGTAGAAAGTGTCATCAAGGGCTCCCGTATGCAGGCCGGTCGTAGGTTCAATGGGCGGTTAACGCTTCCTTGGTAAAAAAGTTCCGGAACGGCAGGAACTTTTTTTGTCGCGCCGCATTATCCCACCCGACGAAGAAAGGGCGTAGCATTTGATCCATGCCGCGGCAAATATCAGCGATATCGATAGTGGAACGGTCGGTGTCGGTGGTTGATTTCTTGATTGCACGCCTCTGGAACAGATAACGGTGAGAAGACGAGTTGATGACTACACGCAATAAAGAGGCGGCGGATCAGCGGAAGCTGGAGCTGCGGGCAAGCGATATTCTGGACCCGAACAACCAGATCGGCGTCAAGCTGCGGTCGCTCTATGCCGCGGCACAGGAAGAGGCGATCCCCGATCGTTTTCTCGACCTTCTCGAAAAGCTCGACCATGCTGAAATGATGGCTTCTGCCAAGATGGCCGAATAGGATCGTCGCATGGAAGAGAAACTGCAACCCAGCTTCAAGCGGGAATTGCTGGCGGCCCTCCCTAGCCTTCGCGCTTTCGCCATTTCGCTGATCGGACGGCACGATCGCGCCGACGATCTCGTCCAGGATACCATCATGAAGGCCTGGGCCAAGCAGGACCATTTCGAGATGGGCACCAATATGAAGGCCTGGCTCTTCACGATCCTGCGCAACGAACTCTACAGCCAGATGCGCAAGAGCGGCCGCGAGGTGCAGGACAGCGACGGGCTGTTCACGGAATCGATGGCAATGCATCCCTCCCAGTATGGCGCACTCGATCTGCAGGATTTCAAGAAGGCGCTCGATCAGCTGCCGCCGGACCAGCGCGAGGCGATCATCCTCGTCGGCGCCTCGGGATTTTCGTACGAAGAGGCCGCCGAGATCTGCGGCTGCGCCGTCGGCACTATCAAAAGCCGCGTCAACCGCGCGCGGCAGCGCCTGCAGGAACTGCTGCAGATTTCAGGCGAGGCCGATTTCGGCCCCGACGCCACTTCGGCGCCGCTGACCTCGAAGGCTTTTGCGTTCTGAGAGGTGTTGCATGTGGAGCCGATCTGCTCTTCGGGGCACCGGCTTTTGCCTCGGTGGGGCCGGGAAACGGCGCATCCGCGTAACGGTTGCTTGTGCGAGGCACCAACTCTCCACCTTCATTCCTGCCTTCGGGTCAAAGCCCGAGGACAGGAATGAAGGAGGTTAGCGTGGTGCCGCATCGATAATCGCACGCCAAGCTTTGTGGCCCTTCCCTAATCCTCCCGCTTCGAACCCATAAGATTGGCCGCGACGATGGCGGCCAGGACGCCGGCAGTGAGCAGCGGTTGGGCGCGGACGAGGCCCAGTCCCACCGTCGCCAGAGATTCCAGCGCCGCACGGCGATCGCGGGCGCGGCGAGCCTCGCGGGCGTTGATGATAGACATCACCACCAGCACGATGATTGCGATCAGCATCGCGCCGACGGCCAGGAAGAAGACGGCGGCGAGCGGACCGTAGATGCCGGCGAGCCAAATGGCGCCGGCGGCCACCGCCAGCGCATAGGCCGTGAGGAGGAAGAGCGCGGCAAGCGCGATGAAGATGCTGTTGCGTTTTACGCGCGCGACGGTCCGATGCACGCTTGCGCCCATCAGCAGGCTGAGGATCGAGAGCATCGTGCTTCCTCAGCGACGGGCGAGGAAGGCGATGGCCAAGCCGAAAGCGGCAGCGGCGCCGATAGTTGCCAGCGGATGTTTGCGCACCGTCTCGCGCATTTCGGTGGCTCCGCGCTCATAGCCGTGCTGCAGTTCGCGCAGCAGATCCTCGCTGCGGCTGAGCAGTTCCTCATAGCCAGCGTTGGCCTGGCTGCGAATCTTCTCGCTCTGGTGGCGCGAGTTCTTGCCGACGAGGCGCGTCAATTCAGCGAGCTCGTCGCGCAATGCCTCGATCTGTTCTTCGATACCGGATTCGAGATGGTGGAAGGTGCCGTTGCGGCGGCTGCGGCCGGACTGGAAAATAGAATAGCTCATGGCTGTCTCCATTGGCTGGGGCGCGCGCGAGCCCGCCTGTTTCGCACGAGGGTCACCACCGTCCGTTGCATGAATGATGTCGCCCGGCATTGACCCAGATCATTGCCGACAACGTTTTGACAGGGCAAAAGTTCCGCCCGCGCAGGCTCAGGGACAGGAGCTGGCGCTGTGGGCAAGCACGAAAGGCGTGCCATCAGCCGGCGGCGGCGAGCCGGCCGGATTTCATCAGCACGATCCGGTCGGCAACGAGTGCTGTCAGGTTGAGGTCGTGCATGACTGCGATGACGCCGCCGCGTTCGCAGAAATTGCCGGCGAGCGTCACGATGCTCAGCTGGTGGCTGATATCCAGACCGGAGACCGGCTCGTCGAGCAGCAGCCAGCAGGGCTTGCCGTCGACGACGGTTCGGAAATCTGGCAGAGCACGCGGGCAAGCTGCACGCGCTGCTGTTCGCCGCCCGAAAGCTCTTGGTAAAAGCGGCCTTCGAAGCCGACATGGCCGACGGAAGCGAGAGCGGCGGCGGCCGTCTGATCTGATTTGTCGGGGCGCAGGTTCAGGCCCAAGGTGAGGCCCATGCGGACGATCTCGCGCAGGGTGAAGGGAAAGGAAATGGTGCTTGCCTGCGGCAGCACGCCGTCAACGGCGGCAAGCTGCCGCAGGCAAGATCCGCGCTTTCGACGATCCGGTGCTGCGCCGCAGGCTCTAAGGGCAGTGGCACATGCTTAAAGGTGTCTGGCTTTTCAACCATCATTTCGGCAGGCAATTCCGTGGTACCGGGATCTGAAGGCCTCCGGTTGTGTTTACAATTAACTTGACTTGCTTACTCATAGTTTTTTAAAGACGCAATAGGAGACTAAAGCAGTCAAGTTTTTGAGATTGCTGATACGAAGCCGTCCGCTGACGGCTCGCGACAATGCGGAGAAGATTATGACGGGTGGGGTTGCGGCCGTAATGGCCGGCTTGGTGGTTGCAACCGTGGTCCAGGCGCAGGAGGCGGCGCCCGCAACCTCTCTCGATGTCGAACTGAACGCGCTGGCGCCTTCGCAGAAGGGCTGCATGATGACCTTCGTGGCGCTCAACAAGCTGTCCTCCGCCATCAACAAGGTTTCCTTCGAGCTCGCCTTCTTCAATGACAAGAATGCCGTCGACCGCATCACCGTTCTCGACTTCCGCGATCTGCCGCAGGGCAAGAAGCGCGTGCGCCAGTTCGACATGCCGAATGTCAAATGCGAGAGCGTGACCCGCATCCTCATCAACGACACGCCGGTCTGCGACGGGCCGGTCGCCGGCGAATGCATGAAGGGTCTCGTCACCCGCTCGCAGATCTCCGTTCCTTTCGAAGGATGAGAAGACGCCGGGGATGAACCCCGGCGGACATGTTTCCGGCTGTCCGAGGCGTAAAGAATGGCGATTTCAGCGAAATCCGGATCGGAACACGTGCTCATCGGGGAGGAGAGTGCCGACACCAGCCTGAACGACAACACGCCCGGCATGCACCCCGGCCACGAGCTTCCCGAACTGCGAAACGCGCAGCGGCAGCCGGCCGGCGAAACGGTGATCCACTATACGCATTTAGCACAGATCTCTTCCTTTCCCGGCCATCCGGAAGCCGAACCGGTCGCTCACGTTTCCGCGCCGCCGATGGATGCGGCGGTGGAGAAGCAGGAAGACGATCAGAAGCCGGTGCGGCGGCGGGTGGCGCTGACGTGTGTCGGTTCGTTCTTCTTCCATGTCGCGCTGGCCGTGGCGCTGCTTGTCGTTATGCCCAAGCCTTCTGACGAGACACTGGTGGAAGCAGGCGAAGCGATCAGCGTCATTATGCTCGGCAGTTCTGATGCGGATCAAAGCGCAGCCGGCGAGACCGATGTCACGATCCAGCAAGAAATCGTTCCAGAAGCTGTCGAACCCGATGAGATCAAACCGGTAGAGACAGCAGAGGTGCAGCCGGAGGCCGTCCAGCCGACCGATGCGGAGCCTGTCGAAGCTGTTCAACCGGCGCAGGAGATTACACGTCAGTCAGCGGAGACGGTGACGGCTGCGGAGCCGGAAGTTCTTGTATCGGAAACCCCTGCGGAAACTTCAGTCGTACAGCCGATGTCAACGGTGGTGCCTGAACAACCGGTGGACACTCCGGTGATGTCTGTCGAGCCACCTGTGGCGGCCGCGGTGCAGCCCGAGCAGGAAGAGATCAAGCCTGTCGAGACGGCCGCCATCTCTCCCGAGCCGGAACAGCCGGCAGAAATCGTTACGCCAGCGCCGAGACCCAAGCTTGAAAAGCCAGTGGAAAAGAAGCCGGTGGAAAGAAAACAGCCGCCGAAGAAAGCGCAGGGCTCGGAGGGCGATGCCAAACAAGAAGCGCGCAGAGGTGTGGCAGATGGGCAGGCAGACGCCAATTCCGATAACAATTCACGGACATCGGGCGGTGGGAATGGAGCCGGCGCCGCGTCGGAAGCCAACTATAAGGGCAAGCTCGTTGCACGATTGTTCCGTTGCGTCGATCGGATGGAGGCGCGGTATCGGAGGGCTCGCGCCAGCTTAACTGTTCGCATCACCGTCAGCCGCGGCGGCGATATCACAGCGTCGGGCATCGTCCGCGGGTCAAGCTTGCCAGATGTGGATCGTGCCGCACTTGCCAGGGTAGCTTCCTGCAATCTTCCGGCTATGCCCGATGACCTGACGGCATCCCAGCGCACATACACCTTTCCGGTTGAGGTCACTCCGCGATAAATATGATAAATACAATCAACTTTATACTTTACTCCAAAAATCAAGTTTAATAAGGTCCGTCCGCACACGCAGGAATCGTGTGACGATCAACCAGCGAACGGGTGGCATATGGCTCGCAAGGGCAAGAAGGGATCGAACCGGGAGGTCCGCGAGACCGCGGGCGAGGAGGCCGGACAGGCATCCAACGGACGATCCAAACTGGGTGGCCGCAGTTTTCTTTATGTCGGCGGGCGTGACTGCCAGGTGGCGCATCTGCGCCAGATCGCCAGCAATTTCGGCGCCGAGCTCATTCATCACGATGGCGGCCTGCGCGAGGCGGTCTCCCGCATCGACACGCTGCTTCCCTCCGTCGACTGCGTGTTCTGCCCTATCGACTGTATCAGCCACGATGCCTGCCTGCGCGTGAAGACCGGCTGCAAGAAGTTCAGCAAGGCCTTCATCCCGCTTCGAAACGGCAGCAAGTCCAGCCTGGAACGTGCGCTGCAGACGATGAACGAACGAGACACTTCCCGATGAACGACCAGCGCCTCGACGGCTTCACCATGATCGGCCTGCACAAGCTCGCCGCGCAGAGCGGCGACGGCCTCGTGCCCGAACTCCACGAACTGTTCCAGCAGCACACCGCACGCCAGCAGCTCCATCAGAATGTGACACTGTTCCCGACCTGGGAGGCGCGCATGCCTGGGGAGGCGGCCACGAGACCGCTTGGCGCGGCTGCGGCAAACGGCAATAATGTTCTCGCCTTTCCCTCGCCTGCTGCGAAGGCGGCCAAGAAGGCGTAAGGAGATTTCATGTATATCGCAATGAACCGCTTCAAGGTCGTAACCGGGACCGAGGGCGATTTCGAGACGGTCTGGCGCAATCGGGATTCCAGCCTCGCCGAGGTCCCCGGTTTCGTCGAATTCCGCCTGCTGCGCGGCAAGGCCAACGAAGAAGAGGGCTACACGCTCTATTCCTCGCACACGGTCTGGAAGAGCGAAGACGATTTTCAGAACTGGACGAAGTCTGAGAACTTTCGCGCGGCGCACCGCAATGCCGGGGACCGCAAGACGATGTACAAGGGGCCGCCGGTTTTTGAGGGTTTTAATGTGGTCGACGGGATTTAAGGCTTGGCCCTTACGGAATGCCGGTGCCGCCTCCTCCCTCTTCTCCCCGCTGGGGAGAAGGGGTGACTCTACGCTCTGACCCGAAACACAGCACCCGCCGCCACGGCCAGCCAGCCGAGCATCATCGCCCATCCACCGGTCGGCGCGGCATAGGGGAAGAGGCCAGCGCCGGAGAAGCGGAGCGAGACGAGATCGCCGGCAAAGAACAGTGTTCCCACGATCATCAGAAAACCGGCCAGCCCGGCGGTCTTGAGCCTGGCGATGCCGAGCGCCAACGCCAGCAGGGCCGGGGCGTGCGCAAGGCACATGGCGGATGCAGAAGCCGCAAGGTTTGCCTCGCCCCCGCCATGGGCGGCAAGGGCGGCGAGCGCCACGCCGGCTGCGCCGAACAGGCCGGCAAAGAGATAGAGCGCCGGCTCCAGGCGCGCGTTGAGGCTCATGACTCTTCCTTGTTTTGCATGTGATGGGCGAGGCGTTCGACCGGCGCCCAGATGAGATCGCGCAGTGCCTGGCTTGATATCGTCTCGTCGAGCGCGCGGCGGAAGCAGAGCAGCCATTCGTCGCGCTCCACCGGCCCGATCTCGGCAACGAAATGGCGGCTGCGCAGGCGCGGATGGCCGCGCTTGTCGGTATAGAGCGGCGGGCCGCCAAGATAGCCGCTCATGTATTCGTAGAATTTTTCTTCGCTGCCTTCGAGGCTCGGCGGGTGCGCGGCGCGCACGTTGCTTGCCTGCGGCAGCGTATCCATCAGCGCGTAGAAGCGATGCGTCAGCGCCCGCACGGTGGAATCGCCGCCGATCGCTTCATATAGAGTGGTGACCTTCTCCGTCACGGAACCATCCCCGGTATTATCTCATCCCCGGCTCTTCATGCACCCGATGGAAAACGATCGCAACTGTCATCAAGGTGCCGCGGCATTTCGCGCATAGTGCCTGTGGGGCATGGGCTTACGCCGATTCTTCTTGACAAAACCGTCCGGACGGTATCTTTATCTCGCATGGCAAACGCTCATCATCGCAAGAAGCAACCCGCTCTCGTGCGCCAGCAGTTGCTGGAGGTCGCCGCGCGTCTTGCTGCCAGCGAAGGCATGGCGGCCGTGACGCTCGATGCGGTTTCCGCTGCCTCCAGCGTCAGCAAGGGCGGCTTGCTGCATCACTTCCCGACAAAGAATGCGCTGCTCGACGCGCTGTTCGAGAGCCTGCTCGAAAGGTTCGATGCCGATATCGAGGAACTGATGCGCGGCGATCCCGTGCCGCAGGGCCGCTTCACCCGCGCCTATCTCAATGCGGTGTCCGGTCTCAAGGACCGTCCCGACGATTCCAGGAGTTGGACGCAGGTGACGATCGCGCTTCTCGCCGAACCCCGGCTGCGCCTTCGCTGGCGCCAATGGGTTCAGGCGCGGGCCGAGGAATATGTCGGCACCGACTCCTCGCTCGATGCACAGATCGTGCGCTTCGCCGCTGACGGGCTGTGGTTCGCCGATACGTTGGAGAGCCATGACATCAGCAGTGCTTTGAGGCTGAATCTCATCAGCCGTCTTGTCGAGCTCACGGGAAAGTAATGCGAAAAGGAATTCGTCATGAGCCAGGCCGCCATCTACGGGCTGCTCTTTGCAGCCATCGTGCTCGAAGTCATCGGCACTACGGCGCTGCAATTGTCGCAACAGCTTACGCGCATCGGGCCGACGGCGCTTGTCGTCGCGTGTTATGCCGCGGCCTTCTATTGCCTATCTTTGACGCTGAAGAGCATTCCCGTCGGCATCGCCTATGCAATTTGGAGCGCTTTGGGAATCGTGCTGATTTCTTCGGTTGGCCTGATCTTCTTCAAGCAGCGCCTCGACCTGCCGGCCATTGTCGGCCTCGGGCTGATCATATCGGGCGTCATCGTCGTCAATCTGTTCTCTAAATCCGTTTCTCATTGATTTCATTGCTATATTTCAGAAAGTCCTCTGGAGTCTCACGGAAGAAATTTTCCCCTTTGTCAAACCCCTGACAAAGCGATATGTGTTGCTCGGACGTGGAGGAGATCGAGGCGCACCCAAGCGCCTTTTTCCAAAGCGCTTTGAATTTCCCGCCTGTCGATACTTCCGGCTTCCAGAGGAGCACATCATGACCATACGCACCGTCGTCTGGGGTGAAAACATCCACGAGAATACCAATGCGATCGTCCGGGGCATCTACCCTGAAGGCATGCATACGACGATCGCCAATGCGCTGAATACCGATGCCGGCATCTCGGCGAGCACGGCGACGCTGCAGGAGCCGGAACACGGGCTGAGCGAGGCCCGGCTTGCCGAAACCGATGTCTTGACCTGGTGGGGCCACAAGGATCACGGTGCGGTCTCAGACGTCGTCGTCGAACGTGTCGCCAGGCGCGTCTGGGAGGGCATGGGCCTTCTCGTGCTGCATTCCGGCCATTTCTCCAAGATCTTCAAGCGGCTGATGGGTACCCCCTGCGCGCTGAAATGGCGCGAGGCGGGCGAGCGCGAGCGGCTGTGGACGATCAACCCGCGCCATCCGA